>NZ_QTYW01000001.1:0-325486 GCF_003462365.1 Roseburia sp. TF10-5
ATAAAAGTAATAGATCACTTGGACCGTTATGGAGAGTGAATAGATTCCGAATGGCAGAGGAATGAAAATAATTGGAGATTGTGATGATGCTATCAATATCATATTATATTAATCCCAATACAAAAGCACTTACATGACTGATATATTTTGTGATTATAAAGAGTCGCATAATTAGCACGGTTCAAAAATAAGAGAAAGGTGGAAAGTTTATTATGAAAAAAAGATTATTGGCAGTTTTATTGGCGGTTGCTTCATGCATATGTGTGGTGTATTCACCGATAAATGCAAATGCACAGGAAATGAATTATGGTGTCAGTCATGAAGAAAGTTCTGACATATCTATTGAAGAATCAGATATAGATACGTCAATTTTTGACATAAATAATGCATATCCTGAAGTAGCACAAGTGGAAGATATTGAAGAAAATTATATTCCTAATGGTATAGATAGAGTATATGATGGAGAAAATTTAAAAGTACATATGACGGCTACTGTTTCAGAATCCGGGGAGAATGATAATACTGATCCAAATTATGCATATCTTGTAGAACACGGAGATGTTATTCATGGAGAATTAACGAAAACAAGTGAAATGAGATGGTATGGTTTTAGTCTTGAGCAAAGAAGTAAAGTTTCTATATTGTTGCAAACTGTTTCTAATGTTGATGCAGATATATATTTATTTGAGTTAGATCAGAATACATATAAATTAAATTTAGTGGGCGGCAGTGCTACATCAGAACTAGGTGTAAGTGAGTATTGTACGGAAGTCCTTGATAAAGGAATATATTATTTTGCGGTTAGTGCTTACGAAGGAAGTGGACAATACGCATTTGCATTTTATGCGACGTCGGATATAAATTATGAAGTTAATGATTCTAAAGCCACAGCAGCAGAAATAGGGGTAAATGATACTATTAAAGGAATTATAGATAATCCATTTGATAAAGATTATTATACTTTTACAATATCAGAACCTATGATAACTGAGCTTAATGTGAATGTAGGTACCTACAGCTTCGGCATAATTAAAGAGAACAGTTCAACAAGTGTTTATAAAATATCTGAAAAAGAAGATATGTATCAATTTGATGCGGGAAAATATTATCTGGTTGTTTATAGTACAGATGGAAAATATGATACAGATTACAGCATTAAATTAAAGAAAGTTGCTAATATTGCTAATGATACGAGCTCATTTTATTATATGATTAACGCAAAGGCAGGAATAGTATTCCAATCTGATGGATATGGAAGCAATATGTATGTAAATGGAAATACAATAGATTTGAGTTATTCTTACAATGTTGATGCATCTAATTCTGCTGGTACGCAGAGGTACAATATTACAATGACTAATCCGTCTGACCTTCGTGCAAAAATATATCAGAGCCAGTTTATGTTTGATGATGTTGAAGACGCGATATATTATGGAATGACAATGCCGGATACAGTAGATTATATCAAAGGCTCTAAAGGGGTTGGTCCAACAGGAAATGTATTGGAACTGTCTTTGTATTCTTCAAATTCGTTTTATAATATTCATTGCATATGTAGTGGAGCGTATGCTGCAAATCGTTATTATAAAGATTTAAATTTTGTCACTGTATTTATAAATCCAAATACTGGAAAGTTGGTTGATATTGAACACATTAATTATTTTTATGAATATGCAACTGGTTCTAATAGTATGACATTTACTAGACCATATAGCACTGCAACAAAGTATTATTATCCATATTATAATGGTGAAGAACCAACTACATGGTAAGGAGGTGCTGATATGAAAATATTTCAAACACCTTCTTACGATAGGTTTTGTTTATTCGAAATGGAAAGAAAGAGTAAAGATTTCAGAGGTATGGATGACAATGTTGCTTATAAAAATAAGCAGATAGACAATGTAGAAATATCGAATGAAGGAAGGCGGGCATTGCGGGAAAAATTAAGAGAAGTAAAGCCAAAAGTTGAGGAACCGATAGGATATGAATTAACAATACAAGATACAAATGAGGTTGAATGGGAACATTATACTTCAATGAGAGAATATAGTGGACTGACGTTAAAAGACGGAAAATACAATCTAGAAGATGTGATGAAGTCTATGATGGATGCTTATGAAACACGTTACAATTATATTGTGAAAGAACATGAGAATGGAGAACGTCAGGTTTCTTATGACCTCACAGGAGAAAATTCATTAACACTTGATGAAGATTTGGCAGGTTTAGACAGGGCATATAATAAGCGATTAGCAAATCTGGCGGGATATATTGTATGTCAGCAGACAAATGACGGTTCTAAATTCTTTCAAACAACTAATGTGAAGAAGAATACAGCAGAACAAAAAGAATATATAGATACTGCGGTATCCATGATGGAGAAAGCACAAAAAAGATTTTTAGAAATGCGTGAAGAACCGAAATACACAGCAGGAATTGCAAAGAGTGTAATTTGGGATATTATGAGTAGCGATAAGAACTTTATGGAAACGACTCAGAGGTTATTTGCTAAAACAATATATCACAATGCTTAAAAAAATATTTTCTAGAGACATGAAAGGCTGTTTAATGTTATAAGAGTAAACAATTTATTTAACGCATAGAAAGGTGGAAAATGAAATGAAAAAAAGCTTAAAAAGGTTTGTAGGAATGTTGGCAGTTGTTGCACTATGTTTAGGCATACTAAACATAAATGTAATTGATGCACAAGCGGCAACATCTATCACAGGTAACAATACAAGTTCAACTGCTTATAATTATGGTAGATGGTCATCAATAAATTCAAACTACGCAACTATTATTTTAGAGAGTGGACAAACAGAGTCTTGGTTGCAATTTACATTAAGTCCGGGCGAACACATTTATTTAAGAGCATCGTACCAAGAGGAATATGCAGGTGAATGGTTTGAAGTACAAAATGGGGTAGGAATAACACTGGGTACACCTCAGATGACACCTCAAAATGTTTATAACGCAGACAGTATTACACCAGATATATATTTGGACTGTGACAATGATTCAACATCTACAAGAAATTATTATTTAGTTTTACATAGAGGCAGCGTAGACATAAACAAAAGTATCTACTTTTCATTGTCAGCTTATGAAAGAATAAAGACATCATCAGTAAATGTTTCAATTTCTGGTACAGCATCTAATAAGGGAAATAGCAGTATTAGTATGTCAGGTGTAGATTCATCTGTTATATCGGTAAATTTAACTAATGATACGAAAATTCCTAACAAAGCTATAGTTACAAGGATTTCATCTTCTGGAACACAGTCTCCTAGTCAGGGAAACGTGCATCATATGGTTATGCCTGCAAGTAATGGTAATTGGTATACTTCAACGGTTTCCAGTGCAAGTAGTGGGCACTATAACATTGATATTGATGATGGTATACCTGTTAAGCAGAAATGGAGCTTCAAATATAATGCTCTTGCTACAGCTAAATCGACAATGAGAAATGTTAAACTAACGATAGAGTTTCAGTATGATTTGCATGATACGGATTATGAGACTTATATAAGGTAGGGGCTAAAGGTAGGGGCTAGTATGGTTACTGTAAATAATTATTACAACAACATACCAGTAGGCAGGGATTTAAATAATCTGCCAAACACTTCCAGTACTGGTACAACTGTAGGTTATCAATATGATGGACTTACCGAGGAAGATCGTTTCGTACAAAAAGTTTTGCAGGAGCATTATGATAAAGTGTACAAAGAAAATTTGTCTCATTCTGATCCAATGGCATATATCGAATCAAAATATTGTGATGTGACCTCACCTAATTTTTGCTCATATATGACAGAAGATCAGCGTTCCATAGCTTACCGCAATGAGAAAAGAATGTTACAAACAGGGGGAAAATATTCGGCTGGATTTGCCCGGTATGATTATGCATTAAGAAATTACAAGGATGTATATACAGGTGCTTCAAGAAGTACAGGTTATATACGCAATACTGACAAGGAAAAGCAATATGCAAGAAGTGTTGTAAATCAGCAAATTTCAAATCTGTTTTCAAAAAATGGAATATCATTATCAAAACAAGCAGATTTGACATTTTCTATTGATCCATATACATATCAATTAACTGTGTCAGGAAATGCAGATAGAGACACATTATCGCAGATAGAAAAATTGCTGAATGAAGGAGATAATGCAAAAAATATTTGGACGCATGCGTGGATTTGTATGCATGATTCAGACAATGAAATTGTTAATTCGCAAGCAAATAGGACAAAGGCGAACCAATATTCTTTATGGCATGAAGTGTATGAGACAACAGGGTATGATGCACGCAATGCGACATATAGAAATGGTACTTTTATTGCAGAGGATAGCACAGATTTACTTGCTTTGTTTAAGGAAAAGGCTAAAAATGGCGCAGGGTATGAACTTTATTCTAATAGATGGTTGGAATATGCTAAGAATGGCTGGAAAAAAGAAAATGATTTAGTATTGAAAATAGGATTTGACAGCAGTGGATTGTATGATATAGGGCAGGAAAGAGGGTATGGAGCAACGCAGAATATGTGGATGAAAAGTATTAGTCAAAGTATATTTGAAGCTAGCGTGTGATCAATATCATATTGATTCTGAGAGAAATCCAACATGTGGCATGGTTGGAAGGACTCCGAATAATGAAAGGAGATATGTTAATATGGCAGTTACAGGAATAGGAACATATGCGTCATATACGAATAGTTATGGCAATACACAAAATGCTGGAAACAAAACGGGCAGGACATATAAGAATGCCCATGAATATAAGAACTATTTAACACAAAAATACGATTGTTTACGAAGCAGGGATTATTCCGTAAATATAAACAGTTCTCTTTTGTCAGAGGCTATGGGAGATGAAAAGACAAAACAATGGTTGGAGTACAATTTATCGCTAATACCAAAAACAATAGAACAGTCAAGAGCTTATGTGGCAGCAAGAGGAGCAAAGATACTGAGTTATAGTATTACTATAAATGGATATGATAGCATGAGTTCTGTAATGTGTACTCAAGATGAAGTTGATCCGGGAACAGAAAAAGCAAGGAAAGAACTTGAAGAAAGACTCGAGAAAAGGAAAGAGGAAAAGAGAGCAGAGGAAAAGAAAACTGAAGACAAGATGGAAAAGGAAAGAAGTTCAAAAGATTTAGTGTCCGATTCAGATAATGAACTAAGAATATATAGTTTTGATCAAAAGATATAGTGATGCAATTAGCATTTCTATATAAAAAAGCAAGGAAGGAGGGAAGCATAATGAAGCTTGGAAAGAAGAATGCAATGGAAACGGGTACATTTATGGCATATGCTTGTTCATGCAATTGCTGGTGTGCTTGTACTTGTAACAACTGCCAGAGTATTGGAACTGCAAATGGAAGACAAGTTGCAAACAATACACAAAATTCAACTACGCAAGTTAAAAGTAAAGGTTCTTTATTGTTACTTGCTTAGAACATGAATTATTCCAACAAGGTAGGGCTTTACTGTGTTCAGTAAAGCCCTGCTGCACTATTTACGCAAGGAGAAGTATATATGACTAAATCAAAACCTAATATACATATTTTAGAACTATACAACAGTTATTATATGTATGATGCTGGAACAAACGCTATATTTTCTATTACAAAAGAAATGTGTAGGTTTCTTATGGCTATTTTGAATAGTAATGGAGAAATCGAAGTTGGTGATGAATTAAAAGAAGAAATTGAATATTTAAAAGAATCAGGCTGCCTGAAACCGGTTGATGAAAAAATAGTCGTTGAACATGGGGAAATATCTTTATTGGAAAGTTTATATGAAAATAATTTAAATACGATTATTTTGCAGGTTACACAAAACTGCAACTTGAGATGTCAATATTGTGTTTATTCAGGAAGTTATATAAACAGAGTACATAACAATAAGAGAATGTCAGTCGAAGTTGCTAAGCAGGCTATTGATTTTTTGGTAAAACATTCAGAAAATAGCAAAGAAATATCCATTGGATTTTATGGTGGAGAGCCATTGCTGGAAGTTCCACTGATAAGAGAAGTGGTAGATTATGCAGAGGGGGTGTTTAGTGGGAAAAAACTTCTTTTTAATATGACGACAAATGCCACTTTATTAAATATCGAAACGGCAAAGTATCTTTATGAGAAAAAATTTAATGTTACAATAAGTTTAGACGGACCAAAAGCAACACATGACAGTAATCGTATATTCGCTAACAGCAATAAAGGGACATTTGATGCGGTAATGCAGAATTTGGAATTGATAAGGAAAGAATTACCGGGATTTATAAAAAATATAGGATTTAATGCTGTGATAGATTTAAAGCAAAATGTGGCTTGCTCAAGTGAATTTTTTTTGAATTATGAAACTGTTAAGGGAATAAATGTGGCTTCAAATTATATAAATCCGATTAGCAAGAAGGATGAAGAGCCGATTAATCCTGAACTAATAGCCATATCATATTATGAAATATTTAAAACATATTTATATGCTTGCAATAAGGAAATTTTTTCGAATTATAAGCCTACTTTATATAGTAGCGAAGTAGCATCGTTGAAGCAAATTGTTAAAGATAGATTTGTCGGATTGCAAACATATCAGGGGAAAATCAGTCCGGGAGGACAATGTCTGCCAGGTATACAGCGTTTCTTTGTTACAGTGGACGGAAAATTTTTTCCATGTGAAAGAGTAGATGAGGAATCGAGTGAATTATGTATAGGAGATCTAAAAAATGGATTTGATTTAGAAAATGCGAAAAAAATTTTGAATGTGGCGAAGATAACGGAAAAAGAATGCAGGGAATGTTGGTGCTACAAAATGTGTTCTCAATGTGTGGCAAAAGCTGGCGAGAATGGAAAGATAGAAGCAGCCAATCGTTTGAAATGGTGCAAACAATCGAGGGAAAATGCAGAAGAATACATAAAAAATTATATTGTCCTAAAAAATTTTGGCTGTAAATTTGAGGAAGGAGAAGCATAAGAGATGAACGTTGTTATTTATCCATATTCGATTGAACATAGCTATATTAAAGAGTATAAAAAATTATTTAGATACAATATTATCTGTTTTATGTGTTATGGTAATATTTTACCGATAAATAATCAAAATGATAATGATAATGATGATTACTGTACTTTTACTGATTTGGTGGACGGAAAAATTAGTTTTGATGATTTTGACACTTTTTGCATTATTGACAAAGTTCCAGATGAAAATGAACTATATAAAATAGTGGAATTTGTATGTTCTAATGGAAAAAATATCATATGCGTAGAAGAAGAATATCTTGATCAGATTGAAAAAATTTGCAAGAGGTACAATGTGAAATTGTTGCAATGCAATTATGAAACAATAGAAACACCTGAAAAAAAATGGAACTATGATTCAGAGATAATAGGGATTGATATACCGGTTGTTGCAGTAATGGGAATTGGTCAGAATGTGCAAAAATTTGATTTACAACTGTATCTTAGAAGTAGATTTATTGACAAGGGCTATAAAGTAAGTCAGATAGGGACGAAAAAAATAAGTGGACTGTTTGGTTTACATCCATTGCCAGACTTTTTATTTAATACACAATATTCAGATGTTGATAAAGTGTATGCGTTTAACAGAGTTATGAAGGATGTTTCTATGCAGGAAAAGCCAGATGTTATTCTGTTAGGAATTCCAGACTCATTACTTCCATTAAATAATAAGCATCGTTTTAGCTTTGGATTGTATGCGTATGAAATATTTAATGCGGTTCAACCAGATTTTGTCATAACATCGCTGATGGCTAATGATGGATATAATGATGAATTTTATTCTGAAATTTCAAAAATGGCAAAGTATAAATATAATGTAAATATAGATGCTTATTTTGTTTCACAATTTTGTCCGTTGTCTAATTCAATCTGGTCAGAAAAATTGAGTTATGTATATTTGCCGCGGATGGAACTTCCTAAAACAGAGTATAAGGTTTATACAACCAGCGACTTAAATAATGATATTTTATTCAAACAGGCAGAAAAAAAGTTATTATTATATGGAAAATATGAACAGTATTAAAGGAGAAAGTGATGGAAAAGGACGCAATAGAAAAATGGATTGAAGAATATATTGAAAATACAATCCATATCACAGTGGATAAAAAAATCAGTTTGCTTGATCCGAGAAATGGAATGTTACCAAGAGATTTATTACAGCTTTATTTTGCTGTTGAGAGTTATTTTGGAATAAAATTTGAAGAACGAAATGTCATAGATGAAAGATTTGATTATTTATGCAATATGGTTGATGCAATACAGGAAAAATTAAAAAAGATTAGAACTGAGATAAATACCTATGAATAAATTAAAGATTGCAGTATTGGATAATGGTGCAGATGAAAAAATACTTGCATTATGTGGGCTGCCCGATATAATTCAGCAGAACAAAGGAAATATCAGTGATGAGGAGGATTTGTTTCTGCATGGGACAAATTGTGCCATGATCATAGGGCTTAATTGTGCCGACGCAGAATTATACAGTTATAAACTGCTTGATAATACAGGAAAAGGAAATGTGGATGATCTGAAATCAGCGTTTGACTGGTGTCTGATGAACAATATAAGACTTGTCAATCTGAGTTTTGGAACTACACATTTTAAGGACAAAGGAATAATTCGGCAGTTGGTAAATCAATATGCCAATAAGGGACTTATCATAATTGCGGCAACTGCTAATAGTGGGTATACGGCTTTTCCGGCATCCTTTTCAAATGTTATCGGAGTAAAAGCAAAAGATACATTTAACATTGATGCGGAAGGTTTGCGGGATAAAGGTGTGGATTTTGCAGCTCCATCGGAACACAAAATCTGGTTTGGAGGAAACGATATAACGCTTCAGAAAAGTAACAGCTATGCGGCACCTTATGTAACAGCAATGGCTGGAAGGTTAATGATGGAACAGTCATGGATCAATAATGTATGGCAGATTAAGAAGCATTTATACCAGAAATTCAGGGGAAAATGTGTACAATATATTCCGGATTGGATAGAAAAAGGATGGATTGCCGGAAAGGTATTAAAGAGTAAGGCAGAGGTTTATTTTGAGGTAGCTGCAAAGGAAGAAGCAGACACTGTAATTTTGTATGATAAAAATGAGTTTAATGAATACAGGGAGAAGCACATTGTGTATCTTGGCAATGAAATAGCAGAGCAGCCGGATACACAGTGCTTTTTCTGGAGCAGAAGAAACAGAAAAGAACAGATCTTATGTTCAAGGATAAAGAAGGAGAATATTAATATACCTGTCATACTTTTAAAAAGTGGTAAAGAACAGGATCAGATATGGTGGCTTACGGAATTAAGAAAGAGTTTTGAAGCGGAGGGCTATAATGCGTATGCTATTTCCACTGAACAGGAGAGCGTATTGTATGATTTAGAATATATCCCTTTTGCTGTTGATGAAAATATAAGTAATAAGATTGGTGATTTCCTGTATTGGCAGACTTATTACAACCAGTCTGATTTGATTATTTGTGGAATACAGGAAAAAGAAAGTATCGGTGTGGAAGCCGATATATTTGTAAGAATAGAAAATGGGAAGAAGCAGACAGGAATACAAATTTATTGCGACAAAATAAAAAAGACGCAGATGTGTTTTGGAACCCTCGGAGAGCAGCAGATAAAGGAAGTATATGATTGTCTGCTTACAATCCTGACGGAGGATGAAGATGGGGAATAAAGAAGCAGTAAAGAAACTGCTGGGAATGTTAAAGGGGTATAGAAAAATAATTGCTCTGATTATTGCATGTCTGCTCATTTCAACAGGATTGAATATGTGTATCCCGTTACTAAGCAGGGGGATTATGGATTATGGTTTCATAGGCGGAGATAAAGAACTGCTTATAAAACAGGTAATAGGTTCACTGCTTATCTATATGATGATAGCAGTTATTGATATTATAAAAGAAAAGAAGCGGGTAGATATATCTGCGAATATACAATATTCTTTATCGGAACAGTCATTTCAACATCTGATGAGGATAAAAGCAAACTATTTCAGCAGTAAAAATTATGCGGAAATCCTAAATAACATAAATATAGATATAGGAAATATGACTTCTGTTGCAGATGAGGGTGTGTTTTTTGTTGTCACTCAGGCATTCAGTATGGTAGGTGGAATTATCGGACTTTTTATCTTAGATTACAGAATGACACTCATGGTACTTCTTTTTATTCCGGTAAAAGCGGTTATTATGAAACATTTTGCAAAGAAGCGAAAAAGAATCATGGACGAGTTTATTACAGAAAGCGAAAAATATGCCGGATGGTTTGGAGATACTGTTGGCGGTGTAAGGGAAGTAAAGCTTTTTGGAATACAGGAAAATAAGAGAGCCGAATTTGCTGACAGACAGCTTTCTGTAATCAATAAACAGAAAAAGATGAATATGCTTGCCCAGTGGAACGGCATAACGGATAACATTATCGTACATCTGCTGACCAGCTTGATATATATTATTGGCGCAAATCTTGTTTTTGATATGCAGCTTTCAGTAGGCAGTGTGTTTGCGTTTATTACATATAGTGCGTATGTGACAGGACCTATTTCAGCAATACTCAATATCGGGTATCTTTTGTCAGGAATTATTCCTTCAACAAAGCGGTATTATGAGTTTATGGCACTTGAAGAAGAAAAGGAAAATGAGGAGGGCATGACCGAGCCTTGCTTCGGTGATCTGGAATTACAGAATCTTTCTTTTTCATATGAAAAGGATAAAGCGGTACTGTCCGATATTAATATTGCTTTTCCAAAGGGAAGTAAAACGGTGCTGATTGGTCGGAATGGTTCGGGAAAAAGTACACTGATAAGTCTGTTGCTGCAATTATACCAACCTACAGGCGGAAAAATAACATTAAATGGTATAGATATTTCGGAGTTTGTTTTGAGAGAATACAGAAATATGGTATCTGTAGTAAGCCAGGAGATCTATCTGTTCAATTCATCTATCAGGGATAATATCTGTATGTATAAAAATATAGATGATAAGACAATTATGGAAGCCTGTAAAGATAGTGGACTTGCTGATTTTATTTCTGAGGTGTCATTGGATTATGTGGTAGGACAGAATGGGGCAATGCTTTCCGGAGGACAGAAACAGAAAATTGCACTGGCAAGGGCATTGGTGCATAACAGTCCGGTTATTATATTTGATGAAGCCACATCTAATACAGATGTGTATTCTGAACATCAGATTAACGGACTGCTCCATACGAAACTGAAAGAAAAGACGGTCATAATCATTACCCACAAACAGGAGATATTAAAAGAAGCAGATCAGATTATCATGCTGAAAGATGGTGCTGTTGTTGGAAGTGGAGTCTATGATGATTTGTCAAAAGATAATCTGGAATTTAAAAATATGCTGAAAATGGGAGAAAAATATTGAATAATACATTGCCATGAATTGACAGGAGATAGTAAAATCTGCAAAGTATTACACGAAAATGGCAAATGGTTACAGATTGCCAGACACCATAATAATTTCTGATATAATGCGATAAGTCAGAAAGGATGATGGGGCTATGGGGAAAAGAGAGCACATATACAAAATTATTGCAGAGAATATCAGAAAAGAACGAAGAAGGCTTGGAATTACGCAGGCAGAGCTTGCAGAACGGGCGGATGTATCATTGGATACTATCAAAAGTGTTGAAAATGGCAGAAGGGCAATGAGTCTTGATACATATTTGAATATTGTTCATGCATTGGAGTCATCGCCTATGGTTCTGATGAGCCAGCAGCACCCTAAGAAGCACATTGAGCGTTTTGCATTTATGATGAATCGGTGCGACGAAAGAAAAATAGAATTTGCATTACATATGATTGAACAAATATTAAGAGGACAGGAAGATTATCTGAGTGAATAGACGGGTAGTTATCCTGTTCTTTGTCTATGACTCTTTTGCAAATTTTTCAGCGAGATGGTATATGATTTCTT
Organism: Roseburia sp. TF10-5; assembly: GCF_003462365.1. Lineage (NCBI taxonomy): Bacteria > Bacillati > Bacillota > Clostridia > Lachnospirales > Lachnospiraceae > Roseburia > Roseburia sp. TF10-5. The sequence goes on from NZ_QTYW01000001.1 coordinate 11,969, forward strand.
CAATGGTGGGAGTTTCATTTTCACATGGAAAGTCTGTCCAGAAGCGTTGCATTTGTGGATCAGGGCTTTTTAAAGCAATGGAAACTGCCCGCCCAATTTCCTGTTGGACTTCTTCTTTTGTGATTCCTTCTTTTTCGGCAATGATTTTCAAATATTTATCAACAGAGTATGTGTTTTTATCATTCATAGTGTTGTTGTGAATCCTTTCTGAAAAGGGTATCTGCGGGCAAATTGTCAGGTGATTGAATTGTCCCGGTTGAATACCATAAAAGTAAAACAGATAATCCGTTCTATATTACATAATAACCTTGAGAGCTGTTTTCTATGCAGATTATGGCTATTTTCTATTCTATCATATACATACGGCATGGTGCATACACGCACCATATCATTATAGGACACTCTTGCGTAGAATACAAGGAGGAGGTCTTTGTAATGATAGTATATGACAGGTTATGGATTACACTCAAGAAGAAAAATATTAGCCAGTATGCACTAATTAAAGATTATGGAATAGATAAAGCACAGTTACAGCGATTGCGAAAGAATATGGTCGTAAAAACGGTAATCCTTAACAGATTATGTTCCATACTTGATTGTAAGATAGAGGACATCATGGAGTTTGTGCCGGATGAGGATATTAAGTAAAGAGATATTTCCAAAATGTAATGAGAGTTTGGAAATATCTCTTTTTTTAATCTGCGAATATTTATATTCTTGGTATATTAAGGTGTACAATATTCCATTTGAAATAGCTGGTTTAGTCACTCTGACAAAAGATTCGCTTACGGTACAATGAATACAGCTTAAGCAAATATATAAGGTGCCGGAAAAGAGTGGAAGGTGTACTACGATATTGTTAATAGTGGAGAAAGAATAAAAGAGTTGCGTGCGGCAAGAAGAATGACAAGACAGCAGCTTGCCGAGCAGATTGGATTGTCAGTGGATGCTCTGCGGAAAATTGAAGCTGGTGTAAATGGAGCAAAAATAGATACGTTGATTAGTATTGCTGAACTTGTGGAAGCGTTTGTATCAGAAATTGTATTTACTGATAACAATATAGAAGTAAAGCTTCTGTATGATGATTTCCTCAAGGAATTGCTTGATGTGGCAGAAGAGAGAGAGGTGGGCAGCAATGGATAAGACGGTAGTACTTTATATGAGATTATCGGATGAAGATGACAATTTGGCTGCTCATGAGGAAAGTAACAGTATTTCCCATCAGCGAAAGCTGATGCTTGACCATATTCAGAAACTGCCGGAACTAAAGGACTGCAATATCATTGAATTTGCAGATGACGGATATTCCGGAGCAGACTTTAACAGACCTGATTTTGTGAAAATGATGGAGCTGGTAAAGGCTGGTAAGATTCAGGTGATTGTGACGAAGGATTACAGCAGACTTGGACGAGATTATCTGGAAGTCGGTAACTATATGGAATGTATTTTTCCAGTTCTTCAGGTAAGATATATCAGCGTGAATGATAGTTATGATTCTGCAAACAGCTTTGGTTCAACCGGAGGTATGAGTGTTGCACTGAAAAACCTTGTGAATGCATTGTATTGTAAAGATGCATCCAAAAAGGTAAGAGCAGCTAAGGCAGTGTTTGCTAAGCAGGGAAAATACATTGCTGCATTTGCTCCTTTTGGATATCAGAAGAGTGAAGATGATAAGCATATGCTAGTGCCTGATCCCGTAACGGCACCTGTTGTCCGGCTGATATTTGAACTAGCTACGAAAGGAATGAAATATACCGAGATAGCCAATTATCTGAATGACAATGGATATGACAGTATATTTGAACATTACCAAAAGTTGGGTGTCAGGAGATGCTATGAGAGGGATATTGGTGAGCATATGTGGAGTCCCAGCACCGTTATGGGGATTCTGTACAATGAAGTCTATATTGGTTCTGTAATCAACAATAAAACAGCCGATAACATTGATACCGGTCATCAGGTTGTGCAGAGAGATAAAGAGGACTGGATAATTGTTGAAAACTGTCACGAACCATTGGTGTCTGTGGAAGATTTTAAGCTTGCTCATAAGATGATAGCCAGACGTGAAAAATCGCCGAGAAAGCCCAATGGCAAGTGGCGTAAGTCATATCTTCGCTGCGGAGTGTGTGGCAAGGGGCTTAATAAATATGGAAATGGTTCTTCATATAGGTGTCGTGAAGGTCATGTATCACGTATTCGTGGTGAAGAAATAGAACAGGCTGTTTTGGATGTGGCTAGAAAAATGGCAGTAGTCCGGTTGGAAGAGTTTGAGATACAGATGAATAAAGACGCTTCTTCTGATGATATCGGACAGGAAATAGAATCATTAAAGAAAGCAAAAGCACATTATGCGAAACTAAAGTTTGAGATTTATGATGATTATACTAGGACAAACATAACCCGTGAGCAGATGGCAAAAAAGACTGCTGAAGTAAAAAATAAAATAGCAGAGCTTGATAAAATGATAGCTGAAAAACAGGAGCTGTTTGATCTTCAGAAGGATTTGTTTGTTGATGCAAAACAGGAGCAATTGACAAAGCTCAGCAAGCTTGATAAGTTTGATGAAGATGTAATCCGAAATATCATAGACTATGTGCTCATATACGATAACGAGCATATAGAAATCAAATGGAACTTTGATGACTTTCACATTGAATAATGGTATAATGTTAGCGTTAGTAAGGCATTATATCGAAAAGAAGTAATACTGGGGAATCTTGCTAAAGGTTCCCCAATATTTTTGAAAAAATAATTTTTTTTGTTTCTTACTTGACACGGGCAGAAGCTCATCACGCAGTTTCACCAGTTTTAAAACGAGTTATTCAGTATTTTACGCCTGATTTTTTGATTGGTCTTACAGCAACAGATCAACGACCAGACAAAAAGAAGTTGGAGACAATATTTGGTAATTATAAGACAGGCTTATCTTTGGTTGATGCGATGAAAAAGAAAATTGTTGCAGAGGCAAATGTATGTCGTATTGAAACCAATCTGGATTTGAGTCATATTCGATTCAATGGCAAAGATTATATTAATGCTGATTTGGAAAAGAGTATTTGTGTAAAGTCCAGAAATGAATTGATTGCAGATGTGTTATACAACTATTTTTCGGAAGGAAAAGCTGGGCAGTTGCAGGGAGTCGTGTTTTGTGTAAATACAAATCATGCACAGGAGATGGAGCGTATTTTAAATGTGAAAGGTCTTTCGGCAAAGGCATATACCAGAAAAACAAAAAATCCAGATGAAGTTATGCAGCAGTTTCGAGAGAAAAAAATACGTTTTTTGTGTGCTTGTGAAATGATTTCGGAGGGATGGGATTATCCGGAACTTGGAATTCTGGTAATGGCGCGTCCAACACTTTCCAAGGTTCTTTATATGCAGCAGGTTGGCAGAGGACTTCGACGAACAAATACAAAAACAAATGTGTTTGTTATTGATGTGGTAGATGAGTATGGTGCCATGGCAAAACCGTGTTCCATGCATTCAATTTTTTCTAATCCATTTTACACTGCATTTGGAAGTATTTTAAAAAGAGATTATTCCGTGGGAGATATGATAGAAGTAGATGGTCTGCATGAAACAGTAGAACGTATTGTGCAGGTGGACATTGAAACTTTCGAAGAAAAATATGGTGATTACTTAAATCAGGAACAGCTGGCGAGAGAATTTTATTTAAGTACGGGAACTATTACCAGCTGGGTTACCAAAGGAAAAATTTCTCCGGATGAAATGATTACTTTTGGAAGTAGAAAAATTTATCTTTTTGCACCAGAACATGTGAAGCAGATTCGTGAGGAAAATAATATTCCAGAACATACAGAGGAAACGATCAAAACGGACTTCTTTGATTTCCTGGAAGAACGTGATTACAGTCTTTCTTACAAGATGCCGTTTCTTCTTTCATTCCTAAAAAATATGAATGAAATTGGAGATGCAAAAATTGATAATGTGCTCACAGATTATATTGCTTTTTACCAAGACAGGATTGATAAGGGACTTCCGGTAGATCGGTCAAGTTGTCCATATAATGCAGAACGATTGAAAGATCGGAAATATATTAAAAGCAATATGCTGACAAATCCTTTTGAAAAATTTGAGCGTAAACGGTTCCTGTATTATTCAAAGGATTTGAATGTGATTTCTATGAATCATGCGCTTTTTATTAAAATGAGTAAGCAAGATTTTGAAAAAGTGAAGATGCAGATGGAAGAGGATTTGGAGAAGTATTACGGTAGTTTATAGTGATAATTTTGTGTAAGTTCACGAAATAAAGGAGGCTATAAAAATGGCTAATGAGGAAAGAGAATTATATAAGTTTGTGAATGATTCAAAATACAGAGATAAGGTAATTGCCAAAATTCATAAGAACGATGATAATGCATACAACAAAAGAATCAAGCAAATTGAAAAAGAGAGAGATGTCCTCTCAAAAAGCAGGACGAAAGAAATTATTAGAATTGCCAATGCCAGATGGGAAAAATTAGCTGATGGAAAAATTATGGTAAATAGAACTGAAGGTAAAATTCAAATTAATAATTCTATCGCCTTATTTTCAAGTATCCAAGGGGCTGAATTGAACATGATGGTAGGAAGTCGTATTGTTACAACTGAAAATACGCAAACAACATCAAAAAAACATGCTTCCTTAGGTGGTGCTGTTGCAGGAGGATTGATTCTTGGACCAGTTGGAGCAGTAGTTGGAGGTGTAGGTCTAGGTAAAACCAAGGGAAAAACAACAGGAACGACAGTATCTAATCAGATTCCAACATGTACTCATTTAGGTGTTATGGTTAATATTGATGGATTTGTTTCTGAGGTTATATTGATAGCAAATCAGGTGGATCAATCGAGCTTTTCCTTTTCGAAAGCTCAAAGTGATGCTCAAAATATTATTGCGCAGTTAGGAGTTCTATCTAAAACACCTGTGCCAACTCAATTCTTAAAGCCAGAGGAGGAATCATCAGTAAGGGCAATTGATAGTCAGATCAATAACAAACAGATGGAACTTCAGCAGGCGATTAGCGACAAACCTACATATACGATTCCTGCTATGTACAGAACCAATGAACAAAGTGGAATGTCTGATGAGGAATATCTACAATATTTATATAATACTGATGCACAGAGAACGGCGAAAAGGACTGCTGATGAAGCTGCATTTAAAAAGGAACAGGCTGAGCGTAAGGCTGCTGAAAAAGCTAAGAAAGCAGAGAGACGAATCGTAAGGCGACATCAGAGAGCACAGAATATGGCTGATGCAGATTATGCAGGTAAGATAAAAAAAGTTGGTTTGGTAATATATAAGATAATATTTTGGGCATTTTCTATTTTTATGTTGTTTTTTGCTATCGTTTCATTTTCAAGTTCTGGAATATTAAGTGGAATTTTGTTTGTAATTACGGCAGTTATGATTAATCCTTTTGCGGAAGAACTTATTGGGAAAAAAGTATTTAGCATACCTAAGTGGGGTGCGATTGTTATACTTATCGTTGGCTTTTTTGCTGGTGTTTTAACATTTCCACAGTAAATGAGGCAACTGATTTCGACAGCATATACAAAGGTGGTGATCTCATGTTAACAAATGACAATAATGTCAGGCGCAATGACTTATCATTACGCCTAAAATACATAGGTATCAAAACCAGAATATTTAAAATAGCTCCCTTTAAGTATGTGATTTTATGTTCCAATATACCAGACGATTTTGAAAAAATAAAGACATATTTTGATCGCTCCATAAGGTATGTTACTTTGCAGATATCATTATCGGATCAGGTGCCGGAACATTATATAGAGGAACTCTCTCCAATTGATATGGAACATCCGGTGGATGATTTTCGGGCAACAGCGAGGACCAGAGCTGAGATAGAAGAATATATTTATGGAAGATACCATGATTTTGACATTAGAAAAATTGTTCCGAGTGAAGGCGGCATAAATTTTCATATGGATATTTATGTTGGAAGTGATGTGAGTGACAAACAGATCGCAAGGTTGCAAAAGGAACTGACAGAAGTTGACTTTGGAACGGATCAGATTCAGGTACTTCGTACAACGGACCCTCCGGAAGATAAAACAAAATTAAATCCGCAGGACAGTGTTATGTGGTTAAATACGAACAAGAGTTATCCGTTTACAGTTGCTGAGACAGATTTCTGGTATGACAATATAGAGGCAATTTATGATGGCTCTGTAAAGAGAAAGGATTTATCTTTTTGCAGAGATGGAGAACTGAAATGCTTTGTGAATGCGTCTGTTTTTCCAGTGATCAATCTACGCAGCCTTTTATTATTATATGATACGGTGTATCTTGCTTTGCCAATTGAAAATTTTTTGGATGAGTTTTTGGAAATGCAGGGCATGAAAAAGAAAGAGCTGGTTCAACTTGTTTCAATGGGGAAAGTAGTTCTTTTGTTAGGAAATGATGAGACGAGGTATGATCGGCAGGTTATTTTGGATGCTTACAAAGAGTCACCGGATTCTGTAATTGGAAGAAGAGCTATGAATGCGATGATGATTGCACAGTTGGTTGAGATGAAAAATCAGTATGCTGCCAATTATCCGATGGCTTATGAGATGGCATCGCAACTTGCAAAATATGGAAATCAGAAACAGGATGAAGTGGCACTTCATATATCAGAACTGTTGGCATGGCCATATAGAGTAGTGGGAGAAAGTTTTGGCATTTTGCAAAATTCGAGTCCTATGGCAGTCAGTAATTTCGGCATTAATCAGTTGGCATATAATTTTTTCAGAGAGCATGATCAGAAGAGTGCAATTGAATTTGAATTTATTTCAAAGGCGGAATCGGCACATTTAGCCATGGCTTTGGATGCAACATATTTTCCGTTTCGTGCAGAAAATGATAATAAAATATATACGGATGAGGCAGAGACTTCTATGATGGAAGGAATGATGAAGGTATATTGGTATGCACCAGAGCAAGTGAAGCGGATGCAGTCGATTTGGAATACAAATTATACGGAAAGAAATATGCTGGAATTCTTTGACACAAAAGAAAATATTGATATTTTGCGTACTGCAAACATGGCAGACAAGTACCAGACACCTATGAAGTTCCGGGCTATTTTGGAAAATCTGGAGAAGATGGAAGAAACAGATCGAAGACAAAAGATTCGGGAGTATAATAATATTTTGGCAGAGGCTTCGGAACGAACTGCGAAATCGACAAGTATTGTCGATTTCATGCTTGGAACTACCGGTTTCTTAAATTTTGGATCTTATTTGAATACGATACTGAATTTGCTCGGATTACTGAAAGGCGTTCCAGATATGATGCCAGGTGCAACGGAGCGAAAGGATTTGCAAAAATTCCGTTCGATTGCAAAAGAACTGGGCACAGATAATCCAGAGAAAACAGGAGAGGAAGTTTATCTTCTTGATCGTATTTCTCCAGTGGCTAATTTAAGATAAAAAGTAATTTATGCAGACTCTTTGCATAGATGGATTAGAACCATTCCGGAAGGCATTGATTTGGGAATTATTTATAGGTTATACTGGAAATAAAAATTACATTATTAGATAAATACCAGGAGGCTTACATCATGGAACGAGTAGAAAAATTCTTAAAAGAAGCAGAAACATATTATTTAGCAACCGTAGAAGGCGACCAGCCAAGAGTCAGACCTTTTGGTACAGCACACATTTTTGAAGGAAAACTTTATATTCAGACAGGTAAGGTGAAAGAGGTATCAAAACAGATTCATGCAAATCCAAAGGTAGAAATCTGTGCATTTAAAAATGGAGAGTGGCTTCGTGTAGCAGGAGAACTTGTGGAAGATGACAGAAGAGAAGCCAGACAGTCGATGCTTGATGCTTACCCATTATTACAGAAGATGTATTCAGCAGACGATGGAAACACAGAGGTATTTTATTTTAAAAATGCTACAGCAACATTTTCATCATTTACGCATGATCCGGAAGTAGTGAAATTCTGATGACAAAGGACGAGTGGTACAGGCAGTTGTTCGAGAGACTGGACAATTCCAAATTTCGAAGCAGCTTTCATTTGAAGCAGAAAGACATAGATTACATAAACCAAAAGGGACTTGATACGATCAGACAACATGCAAAGGACTTTATTGCAAAGAGAGAAGCTCCCGCATTTATAGCAAATGATGGCAAACAGACTCCTATGAGGGGCCATCCGGTATTTATTGCCCAACATGCAACTGCAACATGCTGCAGAGAGTGTATCCGGAAGTGGCACAAAATGCAGCCGGGCAGGGAACTGAGTCAGGTGCAGCAGGATTATCTTGTAGATATAATTATGACATGGATTCAAAAAGAACTGGAAAGGCAGAAAAAGAAATTATGAAAATGCAGATATTTGTAGATGCAGATGCGTGTCCTGTAGTAGGCATTGTAGAAGAAATAGCAAAGAAATATAGTATTCCAGCCACATTGCTGTGTGATACGAATCACGTATTATATTCAGACTATAGCGAAGTGATCGTAGTTGGTGCAGGAGCAGATGCTGTAGATTACAAGCTGATTAGCATTTGTCATAAAGGGGATGTCGTAGTATCTCAGGATTATGGTGTCGCTGCTATGGCACTTGGAAAAGAAGCGTATGCCATTCACCAATCCGGTAAGTGGTACACAAATGAAAATATTGACCAGATGCTTATGGAGCGGCATCTTAACAAGAAGGCAAGACGCAGCTCGCATAAGAATCATATGAAGGGACCAAGAAAGCGTACAGAGGAAGATGATGTACGCTTTGCTCAGTCTTTTGAAAAACTCATACAGATGGCAAAAGCAAAAGAAGGTGCTCAGAGTGGGACTATTTAAGAAAAAGACAGTTATAAAGACTTATGATAAAGAAAATAAGAAGCCGGTAATTAAGGCAAGCATCTGTAACGGTGAGCAGGTTGCCGGTTTTAAGGACATCCATACAGGTAAGATCGAAGAGGTTATGCTGATTAAAAGTCAGGCGGATCTTGATGAATTCAAGAAAATGTATGGAATAGATGGTGAGATAGAAAAGGAGTATTGATATGAGCATATTAGGAAACATACTTTGGAAAGCAGTTTTTCAAAATTGCAAAATTATCCCTGATGCCATTTGGCGCAGAGGTAATCTGACCGGCAGGAGAGCATTTTTTGTGAGTTTAAAAGAATAGGCAGGAAAGATGTGTGACATAACAAGGTTACAGATGGATGAGAAAGGAAAACACGATGAACATATATGATGAATTGGAAAATTTAAAAGCCAGGGCTCGATCCAATCCGGAACTTGCGCAGGCGTTGTTAGCTACCCGGGAAATGAAAAATCCGGTTTCCGCATTCTGCCGTATTGCGCAGGAGCATGGATGCACCTTTTCCGCTATGGATCTGGTCTCTGCCGGTGAGGATTCTTACGCAGCAATGCGTCGCTCCACGAATGGAGGCGGCGAGAATTCTCCGCTGTTGCAGGGAGAAGATGATCTGTACGAGATGTTTTTAATTGAATTGACGTAAAAGATTACTGCAGAATGGAGAAGACATGAAACCCAGAACACAAAAATCAATGGAATTATATAACACCCTCCTGAACCGTGGCTTTCCACAGGAGTTTTGTGAGCAGATTTCACTGAATCTGAACACAGACTGGACGGCACAGAGGATGCTTGGCTATTTGTCACATTACAGGAAACTTCCGATGGCGGAAATCGTGGACGAGATGCTGGCAATTCTAAGTGACCGGAACCGGATTATGCAGAAGCATGAATGGGAGAATACAAATGCGAAATGGAATGAATTTTTAAACCAGGGATTTCAAAAAGAGGATTGAAAAATAATATGAAAGAGGTTTTTTATGAGTTATTGGAAAAAATTTAAAAAGAAGTATATGGGGGATCGTGCGTTTTACCGCCATTATTTATTGCTGGCAGTGCCAATGATCCTGCAGAATGCCATCACGAACCTGGTCAGCTTTTTGGACAACATTATGGTGGGACAGCTGGGAACGGAACAGATGTCCGGTGTTGCAATCGTAAACCAGCTGATTTTTGTGTACAATCTGGCAATTTTTGGAGCGGTGTCGGCGGCAAGTATTTTTGGTGCGCAGTATTTTGGCAATGGGGATCACAGGGGACATATGCATTCGTTTCGTTTTAAGCTTTATGCGACGCTGCTTGTGTCAGGGCTTACCATGTTGCTGCTGCTTACGAAGGGATCGGATCTGATTTCCCTGTATCTGACGGATACTGCGGGAAATGGAGCAACCGATGTGGCACTTCAATATGGAAAGCAGTATCTGGTGATTATGCTGGTGGGACTGGTTCCGTTTGCAGTGAACCAGGCATATGCCACCAATATAAAAGAAACGGGACAGACGCTCGTTCCGATGCTGGCAAGTTTTGTGGCGGTGGGAACCAATGCAGTGCTGGATTATCTGTTGATTTTTGGTGTGGGACCATTTCCGGAACTTGGGGTGACAGGGGCGGCACTTGCCACTGTGATTGCCCGGTATGTGGAAGCGGTTATTGTTGTCTTCTGGGCACATAGAAACCGGGAGAAGAACCGGTATCTGGAAGGGGCTTATCGCGGATTTGGAATCCCGGTGAGCGAACTGAAAACGATACTGATCAAAGGGCTTCCTCTGATGTTCAATGAGGTTTTATGGGCGGCGGGCATGACCACCGTTACCCAGTGCTATTCTGTGCGCGGACTTGATGTGGTGGCAGGGCTGAATATTGCCACGACGATTACCAATTTGTTTAACATTGTCTATATACAGTTGGGGGCATGTATCAGTATTGTTGTGGGACAGTATTTGGGAGCCGGAGAACTGGAAAAGGCAAAAGACGCAGACAACAAGATGATTGTTTTCAGTGTCTTCTGCTGTGTGATTATGGCAGCAATCATGTTTCTCGTGGGGGGATTTTTCCCTGATATTTACAATACGACAGCGGAAATTAAGGATCTGGCTACAAAGTTTATCGCCGTTTCTGCGCTGATCATGCCGTTTTGTTCGTTTAGTCATGCATCTTATTTTACGCTTCGTTCCGGTGGAAAAACGATGGTTACGTTTTTATTTGATTCGGTGTTTACCTGGGTGGTTGTTGTGCCGGTTGCATTTTTGCTGGCACACGGTACGGGACTTGGAATTGTAAGTGTTTATTTTCTGGTACAGGCCACGGAACTGATCAAGGTCGTGATCGGATACTGCATGGTACGAAGCAACGTCTGGGTGGTAAAAATGGTATAGGTGATCAGGGATCAGAAACTCATGCTACGGCATTATTTATAAACAATTGTTAAATGTTTGAAAAATATTTGGAAAATGGACAACTTTTGTGAAAGAATCGGTTATAATAATTTCATCTGAAAATTTAACAAAAAATACATAGGAAGCGGATGGAATTATTATCATGGAACAGGAAAACAGAGTCAGAATGGAACGAATTGCAGCAGATCCACAGTCCGGGCTGTCTGCAGAGCAGGTAAAAAGAAGGTTTGCACAGGGAGAAAACAACTATAAAGTAGAGTCTTCCACGTTGTCGGTTTCGGAAATTGTGCGTTCAAATGTCTGCACATATTTTAATCTTGTATTTGCTGTGATTGCGGTTTTGCTTGCTATTGTGGGTGCATGGTCGGATATGCTGTTTCTTCCGATTATTGTGGCAAATACCTGTATTGGTATTATCCAGGAGGTACACTCCAAAAAGGTGCTGGATAAATTATCCATTCTGAATGCGCCGCATGCAGTTGTAATCCGTGACGGAAAGCGGCAGGAGATTCCGGCAGATCAGCTGGTGCTGGATGATATTGTGGAATTTTCGGCGGGAAGCCAGATTCCGGCGGATGCGAAAGTGGTATCCGGAGAGCTGCAGGTGAACGAATCCCTGATCACCGGAGAGTCGGATGAAATTGAAAAACGGGAGGGGGATTCCCTGCTTTCCGGAAGTTTTGTGGTATCCGGAAAGGCATGTGCACGTCTTGAGAAGGTCGGAAAAGATTCTTATATTTCAAAGCTGACCCTGCAGGCGACGAAAAGCAAAAAGGGAGAGCAGTCAGAAATGATCCGCTCCCTGAATTATCTGATCATGGTGATGGGAATTATTATCATCCCGATCGGGATTGCCCTGTTCGTGCAGTCGTTTATTTACAATGAGGGAACGTTTCATGACAGTATCACCGGTATGGTGGCGGCTATCATCGGAATGATTCCGGAGGGACTGTATCTGCTGACAAGTGTGGCACTTGCGGTCAGTTCCGTGCGGCTGGCACAGAAGAAGGTATTGATCCACGATATGAAATGTATTGAGACGCTGGCGAGAGTCAATGTTCTTTGTGTGGATAAAACAGGCACGATCACCGAGCCGGGGATGCATGTCTATGATTTTTCTGTTCTGGATGGGGCAGATCAGCTGGAAATTTCCCAGCTGCTGGCAGATTTTGTGGCAGCGCAGGAAAAAGACAATGCGACGATGGAAGCACTCAAAGCGCATTTCTCAAACGGAAGTGGTATGCGGGCAAGGGAAGTGTATTCGTTTTCTTCGGAAACGAAGTATTCCGGAGCCGTGATGAACGATGGAAAATCTTATGTGATCGGAGCACCGGAATTTGTTCTGCGGGGGCAGTTTGCCCAGTATCAGGAACAGATTGCCACCTACAGCAGCAAAGGCTACCGTGTGCTTGTATTTGCGCAATATGAAGGGACGCTTGACCGGAAACCGCTGACAGAGCCGGTACTTCCGCTTTGTTTTGTGATGCTTGCCAATCCGATCCGCAAAGGGGCAAAGGAAACCTTTACTTATTTTGCGGAAAATGATGTTGATATCAAGGTGATTTCCGGTGACAATCCGCTGACGGTTTCCGTCATTGCGGCAGAGGCGGGGATTGTGGGTGCGGAGCGTTTTGTCGATGCATCGACTCTGAAAGAAAAAGAAGATTATGATCGCGCGGTGGAAGAATATACGGTATTCGGCCGTGTGACCCCGAGCCAGAAGCGGATGCTGGTACAGGCACTGAAAGAACATAAAAAAACGGTTGCCATGACCGGAGATGGTGTAAATGATGTGCTGGCACTTAAAGATGCAGACTGCAGCGTGGCGATGGCCTCCGGCAGCGAAGCCGCTTCTAATGTGGCACAGCTGGTACTTTTAGATTCCGATTTTTCCAGAATGCCATCGGTGGTCGCAGAGGGACGCCGTGTGGTAAATAACATTGAGCGGACCGCCGCATTGTATATTGTAAAAAACATTTTCTCCATGCTGCTTGCCATTTTCTCCGTGATTCTGATGCTGGATTATCCACTGGAACCATCACAGGTATCGCTGATCAGTATGTTTACGATTGGTATTCCGTCGTTTGTTCTGGCACTGGAGCCGAATAAGGATCTGATCCGCGGACATTTCCTGACCAACGTACTCGTGCGGGCACTTCCGGCAGGACTGACGGATTTTATCGTAGTAAGTGGTCTGGTGATTTTCTGCCGGGAATTTCAGGTAGATCTGGATTGTCTGTCTACATCATGTACCATTCTGGTTGCAATCGTTGGTTTTATGATTCTGCACCGCATTGCAAGACCGATGAATACCGGACATATTGTAATGCTGGTCGGCGTGATTGCAGGATGGATTCTTTGCATGCTGTTTGGCAGAAGTTTTTTCGGAATTACGGAAATTTCCAAACAGTGTGAAATGCTGATGGTAATTTTTGCAATTATTACGGAACCGGTTCTTCGGTATCTGAGTCTGATTGTTGAGTGGATTTCTGCGAGATGCCGCATGATCCATGCCCGTTTTTCGAGGGCGTAAAAGTGGGGCTGGTTCTTGCATGCATATAAGGAATCGTATATAATAAAAAACATACTAGTAGAAAAGCAGGTGTGGATGTGCAGAAGAGAATCAGGCAGATAGCCGCAGGAAAATTCGAATCGGATCAGCCTTCGCTTTCTATTTCGGACGAGGAACTGTTTCTTACGGTTACAGAAGGACAGGAATATACCGGGGAATTTGAAATTACCAGTGAAAACCATATTCCGGTGAGGGGCATTGTCTACTCCACCCACCCAAGGATGGAGTGCCTGACTCCCCAGTTTGAAGGCGAAAATATACGGATTCGGTATCAGTTTCATAGTAAGGGTCTCGTTGAGGGGCAGGAGGAAAAGGGTGCGTTTGTGATTCTTTGCAATCAGAGTGTACACAGCCTTTCTTTTTGTGTATCCATATCCCGTTTATATGCGCAGACTGCCACAGGTGCGATTCGCAGTCTTTCGGATTTTACGGCACTTGCAAAGGAAAACTGGCAGGAAGCATATCAGCTCTTTTATCACAAGAGTTTTCCCAATATTCTAAAAGCAAAAGAGACAAAAGAAAAGATGTACTATCAGGGGATTCTTGCGGCAAAACCATCGTCGCAGAATCTGGAAGAATTTTTGGTGGCAGCCGGCAGAAAAGAACAGATCCATTTTACAATTTCTGAGACAGACTGCCGGTTTGATGCGCTTACCGAAAGCCAGCAGCAGAAGATCGAAATCAAAAAGAGCGAATGGGGATATTTGGAACTTGCCATCACCTCCGATGCCGCGTTTGTACAGCCGGCACAGACGCAGATTACTTCGGAGGATTTTCTGGGGAGTACGTTTGTCCTGAAATACATCGTGGACTATGACCGGATGCATGCCGGAAACAATTATGCCAAAATTACTTTTTCCTCGGTATATGAGACAAAGGTTCTGGAGATTTATGCGCACAAAGGGGAAAAACAAAAGTCAAAAGAACAAAAAGAACATGCCAAAATCAGGGAATGTCAGTCCGGGCTGGTAGAACTGTATGAGGCATTCCGCCTGAAAAAAATTGTGACAGGTGTGTGGGCAAATGAGTCGGTAGAACGTTTAAACCAGCTGCATGCCATGCTTCCGGATCAGGTGATGTATCCGCTGATGAAAGCACAGGCACTGGTGATCAATCACCAGAAACAGGAAGCGGAGTGGATTCTTGAGGAATTTAAACGGGAATGGCCCGATCACCATACACCGGAGTGGGGGTATTATCTTTATATTATGACGCTTCTGGAACGGGAACCGGCATATGTGGACCGCATGACGCATGAGATTGAAATGATTTTTCATGAAAATCCGGATTCTGCTTTGTTATTCTGGATTCTTTCGTTTCTGGAAGAGGAATATTACAACAACAGTGCGCACAAACTGCGTGCAATTGTGCACTGGGTGATGAGTGGCTGTGTTTCCCCGTACCTGTATCTGGAGGCATACGATCTGATCAGCCATGACCCGTATCTGCTCACAAAACTGGGAAGATTTGAAGTGCGGATTCTGCGCTGGGCAATCCGTCATCAGGTTTTGACGAAGGAACTGGCAGCACAGATTTTTGAAGTGGTGGAAATGAATCAGGGATTTCATCCGGTTCATTTTGAACTGATGCAGGCAGCTTACGGGACAGAGGAAAAACCGGAATATGTGGGACAGATCTGCAGTTACCTGATAAGAACCCAGCAGTTTGATACAAAATTTCACCACTGGTATGAAAAGGGAATCGGGCTTGAACTTCGGATTACCGGATTATACGAGGCTTATCTGATGTCACTGGATGAACGGGAGATTGCATCGGTTCCGAAAATTATCCGGATGTACTTTCAGTATGACAGTAATCTTCCCTATCGGAAGATGGCAATTCTTTACAACAATATCATTGCGTCAAAGGAAAGCGAACCGGAAATTTATGAACAGTATCGCCGGGTGATGAGCCGTTTTGCCATGGAACAGATCGAGCAGGAACATGTGGACGATAATCTGGCGGTGGTTTATGAGGACATGCTCGAACTGGGGCTGGTGAATGAAGAACTTGCAAAATGTCTTTCCAATATTCTGTTTGCGCATAAGCTGGTAATTATGCAGCCGCATATGGTCCGCGCGATTGTATACCAGAAGCAGATGAAAGATCCGCAGATCGTTCCGATTGTAAACGGATGTGCCTACGTGTCCCTTTTCTGCAGGGAATATGCCATTTTGTTTGAAGATGGGAAAGGCCAAAGATATATCCACAGTGTCCCGTACCGGCTGGATTCCCTGATGGATGCCGGATCGTATCTGGAGAAATGTACGGCACTGGCACCGGAGGAACTTCCGTATATTGTTTCCCATTTTGGGGAAAAGCCGGATCATCATATGTTTGATGCCAAAGAGGAAAAATTTTTCCGGAGAGTGCTGTTTGCACAGGAGCTGGATACGGAATACCAGTCGTATTTTTCCAGGGAGATTGTGCGTTATTATCAGAAAAAAGAGCAAAAACCCCTGGTGGAACAATATCTGGAACAGGCAGATTATGAGCAGATGCCGCAGGCGGTGCGTCAGTATATGATGGAATCCCTTGCGGACTGGCGGATGTATGACCGGTTGTATGAACAGATGCAGGAATATGGGCTGGATCAGATCGGATCATCGGCAAAGGTTGCAGTTGCCACCTATCTGCTGGATGCGATGGAAGAGAGGGAGCAGGACGAGGAACTGCTGCTTTTGTGTACAAGTGCGTTTTTAAACAAAAAATACAATGACAGGATTCTGCAGTATCTGAGTGATTTTTATTCCGGACCGGTTGAGACCATGCTTCGTTTATGGAGAGCAGCACAGGATTTTGAACTTCGGACAAGAGATCTGGAAGAACGGATTCTTGAGCAGATGCTGTATACGGATATGGATCTTATGCAGGCACTGGAGGTATTTGCGCATTATTATGAAAGCGGTGGGCAGGAACTGATTGTTCTTGCGGTTATTACGGTATTTGCGCAGAACTATTTTGTAAAAGAAGCCGCGCTGCCAAAACAAATCCTTGCCATAATACGGAGACGGTATCAGAGCGGAAAGAAACTAAATGATGCCTGTAAACTTGCCCTGCTCAAATCGTTTTCCGGGATGTCCTCTCTGCAGGAGGCACAGTATGAAGCCGCAGATGTGCTGCTGGCAGAGTTCACCGGAAGAAATATGAATTTTTCATTTTATAAAAGACTGGACCGGCGGCTGGTACAGAAATATCATTTGTATGACAAAATTTATGTGGAACACCGGACAAACCCAAAGAAACATGTCGTGCTGCACTACAGCCGGGATGAGGACGGGGAGCAGTTTCACGAAGTGGATATGCCGAATGTCTATGCCGGTATTTTTGTGGAAACATTTGTGGTATTTTTCGGGGAGGAGATCCAGTATTACATCACCGAAGAATATAAAAATAAGGTCGTCTCGACGGAAAGCAATCGTCTGACCTGTAACGATATCTATGCACAGAAAGATGAAAGCAGGTACAATCTGATCAACCAGATGCTGATTTCAGAGACTTTATCCGATGAAGTTTCCATGTTTCAGACGATGAAACAGTACGCAGGATATGATGAGGTGACGAAAAAAGTATTTAAGCTTTTGTAAGCAGGATGGGAGAAGAGATGGAAGCCAATACCTGTTATCTTGGCATCGAACTGAACGACTCGTATGCCATGGTAAGTTATATGCAACCGAATATGGAAGAACCGGAGACGGTCAGCACGATTGCCGGCAGTGAAAATTACCGGATTCCCACGCTGCTTGCCCGACGCAAAAATGTCGGCATGTGGTATTATGGGGAAGATGCCGGAAGGATGGCAAAAACCAGTGAGGTGATTTGTGTGGATTCCCTTCTTCGCCGTGCCGCTGCATCGGAAGTGATTACCATTGCAAAAGAGAGTTATGATGCAGTAGATCTGCTGGCACTGTTTATTAAAAAAGTGATTGAACTTCCGCAGAAACTGGGAAATACTTCGCATGTGACCGGAATTGTCCTGACGGTGGATCATCTGACGAAAGAGTTGATCGGCATTTTCCGGCATGTGGCAGAACTTTTAGGATTGTCGCAGGAAACATTTGCGGTGATCGATGACAAAGAGAGTTTCTATGCGTTTGCCATGAACCAGGAGAAATCTTTGTGGATGCACGATGTGTTTTTGTTTTCCTGCGGGAAGAATGCCGTCAGTTCCTATGACCTTTCGAGGGATATGCATACGAAGCCGCAGATGATCACAATTCACGCAACCGGGGCACAGGAACTGGGAGAGGAGAAAGATGAGGCGTTTGCAAGGCTTCTGACTAACTGTTTTGCAAACCGTCCGGTATCTTCGGTTTATCTGGTCGGGGACGGGTTTGACGGAGAATGGATGAAACAGTCACTGGCAGTTCTCTGCCGGGGACGGCGCGCGTTTTTGGGACAGAATCTTTTTTCCAAAGGGGCATGCTATATGGCTCGCATCCGTGAAATGGGAGAAAACTGGCCATTCATTTACATGGGCGAAAACGAGATGAAATTTAATCTGAGTTTAAGTGTCGTGGAAAAAGAAAAAAAGAAGGTTTTAAATCTTGTCAGTGCCGGGAAAAACTGGTTTGAGATAAAAAATACATGTGAGGTGATCCTAAGCGGCACGCCGCAGGTGGAATTTTTAAAGCAGCTTCCAAGCAGCAGTACTCCCCAGATACAGACGGTGGAACTTGAGGATCTTCCGGTTCGTCCGGACCGCACGACAAGACTCCGGATTACGGCCAGTCCGGTGGCAAATGATAAGATTGAAGTGGAAATCCGGGATCTGGGATTTGGTGAATTTTTCCCGGCTACCGGCCGGGCATGGAAAAGTATCATAATGATGGGATAAACGTATGGGTGAATTATTACTTTGTCATGAAACAATTGCGGCTCTGCCCTATTATATAGAGGAAACCGGGATAAACATATATTCCATGGAAGAACTCAGCTATTATATTTCCGGAAATGTGTATCTTCTGGATCATTCTTTCATGTGCGAGAGTTTATGTACATGGGTGGAAAAACAGATGCATCGTGTCGAACTCGCACAAAAACTCAGGGAGAATATCCGCACGGAAGGAAAATTGTCCGATTTTGTTTTTGCCATATTGCAGGATACGGCATACTGTACCATGAAAGAAATGCAGGAGATCGTTTTTGCGGTCCGGCAAATGGAACAGAAGTCGGATTTTGAATGTGACAAGATCCGGGCAGACCAGCTGATGGAGAAGGAAAAATATCTGGCAGCTATTTACCGGTATAAACATCTGTTAGACGAAGCAGATACGAAAGAAACCGGTGAGGTTCTGCGGGGAAATATCTGGCATAACCTCGGAACGGCGTATGCACGTCTCTTTTTGTTTGAAGAGGCGGGGCGCTGCTTTGAGAAGGCATATGCATTTAATAAACAAAAGGAATCTCTCCGGGAGTGCCTGATGTGCTGCCGCTGCCGGCATGATGAGGATGCGTTTGCGGAAATTGCAAAAAAATATCAGGTGGAGGAGAGAAAGCAGCAGGAAATCAGAAATGAAATTTCCATCGCATGTAAGAGCGAAAAACTCGAACAGATTGAATCCCATCTGGAAGAATTAGCGCAGCTGACCGGGGGTGCCCAAAAGGGGAAGGCAAGGAAAGAAGCAATGGATGTGATTGTTCAGTGGAAGAAAGATTATCGAAGGAGCTGCAAGGTATAACATATGATTTTTTCAAATTTATTTCATAGAAAAAAGAATAAAGAAAGTGAGACAGGAAGTTTCTCACAATATGATCAGAGCGAGTATGCAAAACTTGAGACAAAAAACATTGTAAAAGAATTGAATCTGTCGGACGCGGCGCAGGCAAAGAAATATGTAGTGGATTTGTGTAAGCAGATGATTCAGGCGTCTAAGGATATTGAAGACAGTAAATCGGAATATCAGCTGGTGACAAATTATCTGACAGATATTCAGATTCTCGAAGACCTGACGGACGCAGAGCGTAAACCGATTCTTGAGTGTGCCACACAGGTCGCAAAGCTGGAAAAGCAAAGAACCGATTTTCTGAAAACCAAACGCCGGCTGACAGATACGCAGTTTGCGCAGATGCAGGAGGAAGAAGAGAATCTTCCGGGAGTGATCCGCCGGCTGAAAGCCAATGAGGCAGATCTGGATGCGATCAAGAGAAATATGGCATATCTGGAAGGAAAAAAACTGGAATGGTCCATGCAGCGGTCAGATTCCGCAAAGGTACAGAAAGTAACTCGTACCGCAGCATGCTATCTGTTAGCTGTATTTATTACGTTGTTTGCTTTTGTGGGAATACTTTCCTGGTATCTGAACAGGGATCTGCAGCTGGTTTTCACCATTATGGGATTTGCAGCTGTGGGAGCGGGCGCGTTTATTTTGATCCGTTATCAGGATTCCACAAGAGAGATCCGTCAGGCGGATGTCAACCGCAATCAGGCGATTACTTTGGAGAACCGGGTAAAGATCCGCTATGTCAATACGAAAAACGCGGTGGATTTCATCTGTGAAAAATATCATGTCCGCAATGCGAAAGAACTGGAATTTTTATATGGACAGTATCAGGAGGAAGCGCGGGAAAAGGAAACATTCCGTAAAACCAGTGATGATCTGGATTATTATACGCAGAATCTTCTGCAGTATCTGACACGGCTGCGGATGTATGATACCCGTGTATGGCTGACACATGCAAATGCGCTGGTCGACAGCCGGGAGATGGTAGAGCTGAAGCATGAACTGCTGACAAGGCGGCAGAAACTGCGCGCACGTATGGAGTACAGTGTGGGAAGTATCCATGAGATGAAGGGTGAGGCTCTCAAAAATATGAGCAAGCTCGGAAACAATGCTTATCAGCTGGAGCAGATCATCCGCAAGATTGAGGCGATGAATCCGGTATTTAAGTAAAAATAATAGTGATTTATTACGTTTTCTTTTGAGATAGCCGCCCAATGTGAAAGGGGCGGCTATCTTTTGTCTTATCGTGTAGTGTTTTGCATACAGTCAAAATTGGGATTGAAAGCATAGTAGTTTTTGCTGTCCAGTTCTTCCTGCAGCAGACGAAGAGCCTCGCCAAAACGCTGAAAATGCACAATTTCACGCTCGCGCAAAAAGCGGATCGGATCAGCAACTTCCTGATCTTTTGCCAGACGCAGTATATTGTCATACGTTTTTCTTGCTTTTTGTTCTGCTGCCATATCTTCCACCAGATCAGCAATGGCATCACCACTTGACTGAAATTCGGTAGCGGAAAATGGAACTCCACCCGCAGCCTGTGGCCAGACACCTGCGGTGTGATCAATATAATATGGTGCAAATCCGGAAGCTTCCAGTTCTTTGGCGGAAAGTCCGCGTGTCAGCTGGCGGACAATCGCACCAATCATTTCGAGGTGAGCAAGTTCCTCGGTTCCGATGTCAGTAAGTACACCGGCAATCCGCGGATTTGCAAAAGAAAACCGCTGGGCCAGATAGCGCATGGAAGCTCCCATTTCGCCATCGGGACCACCGTACTGACTTATAATAAAAGATGCCATCTTAGCATTTGGTGTTGAAATGGAAATCGGATATTGCAGTCTTTTTTCATAATTCCACATAGCTTATTTCACTCCTTCCCATGGCATTGGACCGTCATTCCAGTCCCAGTCCTCCAGCGGCTGGCTGCCAAATGCGGACAACGGTTCGAAACGTTCCTCGTATGTCTTTTTAGCTGAATTGTATAATTCGTTGCACTGATTGTAATAAGAGAGTGCCTGTGCGTCATCCGGATGGGTGTCCAGATAAAGAAGCATATCATAGGCACAAAAGCCCAGTGCCATAACCCAGCGGTACAATTCCGACCGGTTCATTGGCTGAGAAGATGGTCTTGTCATCGCCGCCGCCCTCCCTGCATCATATTCATATTGCATTTTCCGGTAAAAGGTTTATCCAGTTCCGGAAAAATTGTGCCTGCGGCAAGCCCGCGCATGGGATCGTAGGTTTTGCCGAATGTCTGCCAGGGAACGTAGCACATGCCAGGTACCTGATGGCTGCCATTGTCTGTTTCCGGCATAGTATTAATAGTTGCATTCATGGATTTCTTTTTCCTTTCTGATCAGCATATACTGTATGATATGTTTCGTTTGCGTTATGTGTGTATTTGTTATATAATAAAACACATGACAGAATAAGGAGAGAAACGCAATGAGTAAAGTAAGAACAAGATTTGCACCAAGTCCGACAGGAAGAATGCATGTGGGAAATCTTCGTACGGCATTGTATGCATACCTCGTAGCAAAGCATGAGGGCGGAGATTTCATCTTAAGAATAGAAGATACCGATCAGGAGCGTTATGTGGAAGGCGCTGTAGATATTATTTACCGAACCCTGCAGAAAACAGGCCTGATCCATGACGAGGGACCGGACAAGGATGGCGGCTGTGGACCATATGTACAGAGTGAGCGTCAGGCACAGGGCATTTATTTAAAATACGCCAAAGAGCTGATCGATAAAGGCGAGGCCTATTATTGTTTCTGTGACAAGGAACGCTTAGAGGGACTCAAAAAAGTAGTTGCAGGAAAAGAAATTCATGTATATGACAAGCACTGTCTGCATCTTTCCAAGGAAGAAGTAGAAGAAAAACTTGCCGCAGGCGTACCGTATGTCATTCGCCAGAATAACCCGACGGAGGGAACGACAACGTTCGAGGATGAGATTTACGGGGATATTACCGTTGACAATGCGGAGCTGGACGATATGATTCTGATCAAGTCCGATGGATATCCGACTTACAATTTTGCAAATGTGGTAGACGATCATCTGATGGGAATTACCCATGTTGTCCGTGGAAACGAGTATCTTTCCTCTTCCCCGAAGTACAATCGTCTGTATGAGGCATTTGGCTGGGAAGTACCGGTATATATCCATTGTCCGCTGATTACGGATGAAAATCATCAGAAGCTGTCAAAACGATGCGGACATTCTTCGTTTGAAGATCTGGTAGAGCAGGGATTTCTGACAGAGGCGATCGTGAACTTTGTTGCATTGCTTGGATGGAGCCCGGCAGATAACCAGGAGATCATGACACTCGAAGAACTGGTAGAAAAGTTTGATTACCATCATATGAATAAATCACCGGCAGTCTTTGACTATACCAAGTTAAAATGGATGAACGGGGAATACATCAAAAAAATGGACTTTGACAAGTTCTACGAGATGGCACTTCCGTATATCAAAGAAGTGATCACCAAAGATTATGATCTGAAGAAGATTGCACATATGGTACAGACCCGTATCGAGATCTTCCCGGATATCAGGGATCACATTGATTTCTTTGAGGAACTTCCGGAATATGATGTGGCAATGTACACGCACAAGAAAATGAAGACAAATGCACAGACTTCTCTTGAAGTGTTGCAGGAGATCCTTCCGGTCTTAGAGGCTCAGGAAGATTACAGCAACGATGCATTGTATCAGACACTTCTTAAGTATGTAGAGCAGAAAGGCTGCAAGAACGGATATGTTATGTGGCCGATCCGTACGGCAGTATCCGGCAAGCAGATGACACCAGGCGGTGCCACCGAGCTTATGGAGGTTCTTGGAAAAGAAGAGTCTCTTGCCCGTATCCGTAAAGGAATCGAGCTCCTTTCTCAGGCACAGTAGAACATTCTCACGGGAGAACGAATGAACTATAATAAATCCCAGCAGCAGGCCATCCGCCATAAGGATGGCCCGATGCTTGTTCTGGCAGGTCCCGGTTCCGGGAAAACTGCGGTAATTACCCAAAGAACGAAACAGTTAATTGAATATGAGAACATAGATCCGTCCAATATTCTTGTGATTACATTTACGCGGGCGGCGGCACAGGAGATGAAGCAGCGTTTTCTTGCAGCGACAGGAGAAGAGAGAACGAAAGTGACCTTCGGTACGTTCCACGCCATATTTTTCATGGTGTTGAAGCTGGCGTATCATTTTGATTCCGGAAATATTATATCGGAGGAGCAGCGATATCAGTTTATGCGGGAGATTCTGTCTTATCATCATCTGGAATACCGGGATGAAGGGGAATTTATCGGGGATGTTTTAACGGAGATCAGCCGTGTGAAAAATGAGCAGATTCCGCTGGAACATTTTTATTCTTCCAGCTGTGGGGAGGAGGTTTTCCGGAAGATTTACCGGGAATATGATGAGCGGCTCAAAAGGAACCGCCTGATTGATTTTGATGATATGCTGACATACACATATGAGTTGTTTTCCCAGCGGAAGGATATTCTTTCGGCATGGCAGAAAAAGTACCGTTATATTCTGATCGACGAATTTCAGGATATCAATCTGATCCAGTGGAAGATCATGTGTATGCTTGCCGCACCGGAAAATAATCTCTTTGTAGTGGGAGATGATGATCAGTCCATCTATCGGTTCCGCGGTTCGAAGCCGGAAATTATGCTGGGATTTCAAAAGATATACCCGCAGGCAAAGATTGTGAATCTTGAAGTAAATTACCGGTGTGAGCCGCCGATTGTGGAGGCAGCTATGCGCCTGATCGCACACAATGAAGAACGTTTTCCGAAAAAGATCCGTGCCGGAAAAGCCGGGAAACAGAAGGTGCGTTTTCAGTACTTTGAGGACTGCTATAAAGAGAATGCATTTTTGGCAGAAGATATCCGGCAGACTGTGCAAAATGGGGTTCCGCTTTCGGAAATCGCAGTACTGTTTCGGACAAACATGCAGCCGCGTGCCCTGATGGAATATATGGTTTCTGCCAATCTGGCATTTCAGACGAAAGACCGGATTCCGGATATCTATGAGCACTGGATTGCCCGTGATTTTTTCACTTATATCCGCATCGCACAGGGAAGTGACAGCAGGGCCGATTTCCTTTCTATTATGAACCGGCCGAAGCGGTATATCGGCAGGGACAGCCTGCCCGATGAAACGGTATGTTTTGATGAGTGGATGAAATTATATGAGGAGCAGCCGTGGATCGCGGAGCGGATTGAAAAGCTGTGGTATGATCTGAAACATTTGTCCCGTCTGAGTCCTTATGCGGCAATCAACTATATCCGGCGGGGAATCGGGTACGATGATTATCTGGCAGAGTATGCCGAATACCGGAATGCGAATAAAGAAGATTTTTATGAAGTGGCAGATGAAATCCTTGCGAGTGCCAAAGGGTACCGTACATTTGAGGAATGGTTTGCACATATAGAAGAATACCGGCAGGAGTTAAAGAGACTGGCGCAGGAAAAGCGCAGGAATCAGAATGCTGTGACATTTGCAACACTGCACAGCGCCAAGGGGCTGGAATTTACAAAAGTGTATCTGATTGACGTCAACGAGGGCGTAATGCCTTATAAGAAAGCAGTATTAAAGCAGGATGTCGAGGAAGAACGGCGTTTGTTTTATGTGGGAATGACCAGAGCAAAGGAATCCCTGACCATCTGTTCGGTAAAAAAAATGCGTGGCAAAGAGGTGGAACTGTCGCGTTTTATCAAAGAAGCCGGTAAAGAGCCGTAAAAAACCTGCATCGGGTATTCGATGCAGGTTTAAAAAAGTTACTCTTCGTCTTCGAGTGCATTGAAGTAGTCATCATCGAGCATTTCATCGAAGCGGTCGGCAGCGGCTTCGTACTCGTCGTCATCCGTGATGCTGTCGATCTGTGGAATGCCATCCTCATCCTCCGCATAGCGGTAGAGATAAACGGTGCCTTCATCCGGATCAGAGCCGTCCGGATTGAGCGGCATCAGTGCAATGTAGTCCTGTTCATTTACGTCAAAAATGGTAAGGATTTTGCATTCTACTTCGCCTTCATCCAAATCAAGTGTTACACGAATATCGTCAATCTCATCCGGGGTAACGGGTGTTGCTTTTTCTTTATCTGCCATAAGATACCTCTTTTCTTAATCGTTTTTTGTGCCTTATATCATTATAAGCGAGGAGTAAGGAGCTTGTCAATTCGAAAAAGTGATATACAAAGTTTTTTAAAAAGGGTATAATGAAAAACATGAAAATACGAGATACGAAAAAACGAACAGACAATAGAAGGATCAGGGAAGGGGATTACGCAAAACCGGGAGTGACGATTCAGGGAGAATGGACCACTTTTACGTTTGATGCGGAAAAAGAGGACAGCTGTTTTGTGGTACTTAAGGATATACAGACCCAAAAAGAAGAAAAGATAGCTGTTCCGGCAGAATACTGCATGGGATCGGTGCGCTCTGTCGCAGTGGCAGATCTGCATCTGGAACATCTGATTTACGATTTTGAGATCAATGGAAAAAAGGTAATGGATCCGTGCGCACATGCCATCATGGGGCGTCAGGTCTGGAATGACAGTTCACGCAGCAGGCAGCAGTATGAGGTGCATGGGGCATTTGATGTGCAGGAGTTTGATTGGGGGGAGGATGTATGTCCGGAAATACCGAGAGAACAGATGATTATGTACAAGCTGCATGTGCGTGGTTTTACGATGGATTCCGGTACCAGAAGTGTTCCGGGGACATTTCGTGCGCTTATGAACCGGATTCCCTATCTGAAGAAACTCGGTGTGACAACGATCGAACTTATGCCGGTATATGAGTTTGAGGAAATTGAACTGCCAAAGCAGCAGAAACTTCCGGAATATATCCGTTGGAAAGAAAAACAGACGGATCAGATCCGCCCGGCAGAAGAAATAAAAGAGGCTCCGAGCAAAGTGAATTACTGGGGATATGAGCCCGGAAATTATTTTGCGGTGAAGGCATCGTATGCTGCCGATCCGCTGCATGCTTCCCGGGAATTCAGGATGCTGATCCACCGGCTGCATGAAAACGGCATGGAATGTGTGATGGAGATGTATTTTCCGGAGAAAGTGAATCATAATCTGATTTTAGAAGCGCTTCGTTACTGGGTGCGGGAATACCATGTGGACGGAATCCATCTGCTTGGAGAACATCTGCCCATTACAGCGATCGTGCAGGATGGCATGCTCAGCCGTACCAAGATTTTTTATGTGGATTTTGAGGAAAAAGCATGTGCGGCAAGCCGGAAATATCCGAATCTGTATATTTACAAAGAGGAGTATCAGTATCCGATCCGGCAGGTCTTAAACCATATCAATGGAAATATGCGTGATTTTGCCGATCAGCAGAGAAAACAGGGGGCTTTTTTAGGCTATATCAATTATATAGCAAGCAACAACGGGTTTACGCTTGCAGATCTGTTTATGTACAACGATAAACACAATGAGGAAAATGGAGAGCAGAATCTCGATGGGAGTTCCTGGAATTTCAGCAATAATTACGGCGTGGAGGGACCGACCAGAAAGCGTTATATCAATGCGCTGCGGAAATTAAACTGGAGAAATGCGGTTCTTATGCTTATGCTGGCGCAGGGGGTTCCTCTGTTGTGGAGCGGTGATGAGATGGGAAATTCCCAGAACGGAAATAATAATGCATACTGTCAGGATAATCCCACCGGCTGGGTGAACTGGAAGAATGAGAAGTCTCATCGCAGACAGATCGAATTTCTGCAGCAGGTAATTGCGTTTCGAAAAGAACATACCGTGCTTTCAAATCCGATGCCATTCCAGTTTTCGGATTATAAATCGCTGGGGTATCCGGATCTTTCCTATCACGGGACAAGTGCGTGGATGTTAGAACCGACACCGGATCATCTATGCCTGGGAATGCTTTATTGCGGGGCTTATGCCCAAAACGAAAAAGAGCCGGATGTCTATGTCGCCTATAATTTTCTTGCCGCGGCAACGGAACTGGCTTTGCCTAAACCGCGAAAAGGGAAACAATGGGTTGTCTGTATTGACAGCGGAGAAGAGGATGCTGCGTTTTTGGACGCACCAAAGCCCGTAAGCGGAGGAAAAATCATTCTCCGGCCACAGACCATCTGTGTGCTGGAGAGCAGGGAGATGAAAAAACATGGGTAATGCATGGAAACATTTTTGCACAATTACACATCACAAAAATCTGGTGCTTGTCGGTTGCTTTAAGATCGGACTATACAGGCAGGGGCTGCTGCATGATCTTTCAAAATATTCTCCGACGGAATTTCTGGTCGGTTGCAAATATTATCAGGGAACCATGAGTCCGAACAATGCAGAGCGGAAGGAAAAGGGGTATTCCCTGGCGTGGCTGCATCACAAAGGACGCAATAAACACCATCTCGAGTACTGGATTGATTATGATATTTCAAAAGAACCGGGGAAAGAACATTCGGGGATGGCAGGAATGAAAATGCCGGTGTGCTACGTGGCGGAAATGTTCGTTGACAGGATCAGTGCATCCAAAAACTACCAGAAAGACAAATACACGAACCGGAGTGCACTCGATTACTATATGCACGGCAGATCGCATTATCTGATCCATCCGGATACCGAGGCACTGATCCACTATCTTTTACTGATGCTGGCAGTGCGGGGGGAGAAGGAAACATTTGCATTTGTAAAGAATGAGGTACTGAAAGGAAACGTTCCTTATGAGAGGGAAAGCCTGATCCGGCGCATACAGGAACTGGCACCGGAAGAAAAAATATAAAAGGGAAAAGCACAGAATGCCTTCTGCTGACATAGAATATTAGAAAGCTGTTGGAAAAGGTGCTGTGTGAAAACATTTTTGGTTCCCCTGACACCGGAAGAGGAAACAGACTGTCTGTGCAGATTAAAAAACGGCGAGCAAGGGGCAAAGGAAGAACTGGTGTTGCACAACATGCGCCTGGTAGCCCATGTCGCAAAAAAATATGTCAGTTCGGAAGAAGAACAGGAGGATCTGATTTCCATCGGTACGATCGGACTGATGAAAGCAGTAGACAGTTTCCGGCCGGAATACGGAAATAAATTTGCAACGTATGCCATCCGGTGTGTGGACAATGAATTGCTGATGCATCTGCGATCAAAGAAAAAACAGCGCAAAGAAGTTTCTATGTTTGAACCGATTGGTACAGACAAAGAAGGAAACCAGATTCAGCTTGTTGATGTGCTGGAGTTTCATGATAAAAATGTAGCAGATGAAGTGACAAAAAGGGAGCAGATGAAAAAAATCTGTACCTTTATGAATGATGTGTTAAGCGAGAGAGAAGCATTTATCATTCGGCGAAGATATGGAATCGGAGGAAATCAGGAACTGACCCAGAGAGAAATCGCGCGGGCACTTGGAATTTCCCGTTCCTATGTTTCCAGGATTGAAAAGAGAGCACTGGAAAAACTTAAAAAAGTGATAAGCGAATAAAGTCGTTGCAAAAAGATGCATTTTATGATAAGGTAAATGCATCTTTTTTCATGCATGTGTCTGTGCAAAATTCCCATTTGTTGGAATGAGGTGAATATGTATAGCCAAATCAGGACATCCATGCTGGATGGAATCTGCGCAATGCCGGTACAGGTAGAGGTGGATATCAGCATGGGAATGCCGGTGTTTGATATGGTAGGATATCTTTCTCCGGAGGTGCGGGAGGCGAAGGAACGAGTGCGTACGGCGCTTCACAATTGCGGAATTCTTCTGCCTGCAAAGCGGATTACCGTAAATCTTTCTCCGGCAAATATAAGGAAAACCGGAACCGGATTTGACCTGCCGATTGCGGTTGCACTGCTGGTTGCCATGGGGCTGGTAAAACCGGAGAAGTGCGCGGACACGATTTTTTCCGGGGAGTTGAATTTAAGTGGACAGTTACTGCCGGTCCGGGGAATTCTGCCGATGGTTTCGGATGGAGTAAAGGAAGGAATTCATAAATTTGTTGTTCCGGCGGATAATCTTATGGAAAGCCGTCTGGTGCAGGGGGCGGATGTCTGCGGATTTCCTGCATTGGAATCGGTGATCGGCTATCTGCAGGATGGCGGTTATAAAGAGCCTGCATATGCAGGCCGGCGGCAGAACAGATCCCATGGGGTGCCGGATTTTTCCGAAGTAAACGGGCAGCAGTTTTTGAAACGGGCAGCGGAAATCGCAGCGTCCGGAATGCACAATATGCTTATGGTCGGGCCGCCGGGAGCCGGAAAAACCATGATCTCCGAGCGAATGGCTACAATCCTGCCGCCACTTACAAAAAAAGAGCAGCTGGAGGTTTCAAAAATATACAGTGTCTGCGGTCTGCTGGCAGACTCCCGGACACTGTTGCAGGAACGACCGTTTCGCAGTCCGCATCATACGGTCAGCATGGCAGGGCTTGCCGGCGGTGGACGAAGTATCCGGCCGGGAGAGATTTCACTGGCACATCATGGTGTGCTTTTTCTGGATGAACTCCCGGAATTTTCCAAATCAACGATGGAAGTGCTGCGTCAACCGTTGGAGGAACATCAGATTCATTTGACGCGCGCGGTCGGCAGTGTGACCTATCCATCGGATTTTTTACTTCTGGCATCTATGAATCCATGCAATTGCGGATATTATCCGGACCGGAATCGGTGCAGATGCACACAGGCATCCCTGCAGCGGTATTTTGACCGGATTTCCCAGCCGCTGATTGACCGCATGGATCTTTGTGTGGAAGCGCCGATGGTTACGTATGAAGAACTGACGGGAAACGGTAATAATGAGAGTTCAAAGATCATCCGGGACCGGGTGTGCGAGTGTCAGGAACGCCAGATTTTCCGGTTTAAAGATGAAATCTTTTCCCATAACAGTGGAATTCCGGCAGCAAAATTAAACCAGTTCTGTAAGCTGGGGGAAAAGGAACAGCGGTATATGGAAAACATGTTCCATAAACTGTCACTTACTGCGCGCACCTACCATAAAATTCTCCGGGTGGCACGAACAATTGCCGATACACAAAAGGCGGAAAACATCCGTGTCTGTGATCTGACAGAAGCTGTGTGTTACCGGAGTATCGGGGATAAATTCTGGGGAGGTATGGAAGAATGAGTATGTATGCGTACTGGCTTGCAAATACCGGACTGACCGTACATAAACTGACGGGGCTTATGACAGAAGGGATCGGTGCGGAAGAACTGTATGCATTGCAGGAGTCCCAAATGAAAAAAATCCGGGTTCTGGATGAAAAGGATGTGGAAAAAATCACACAATCCAGACGGCACTGGGATGTACAGGAGCACTGGGGAAAACTGCAGGGGGAAGGAATCGGTTTTGTCTGCGTGGAAGAAGCGCGGTACCCGCAAAAGCTCCGCCGGATTTCTGCAACACCTTATGCGCTGTATTATATTGGCAGGCTGCCAGAAGAAACACGAAAGAGTGTGGCAATTGTCGGGGCGCGGACAAGAAGTGCCTATGGAAGCCTGATTACGGGGAAACTGGCGAGGGCACTTGCGCAGAACCGGATGGATATCATCAGCGGCATGGCGATGGGGATTGATGCTGATGCGCATAGCGGAGCACTGGAAGAAAACGGGGATACCTATGCGGTACTAGGCTGTGGCGTGGATGTGTGTTATCCGAAAAGAAACCGGTATTTATATGAAAAAATGCAGGATCGGGGAGGCATTTTGTCGGAATATCCGCCGGGCACACCGCCGCTGCCGGGATATTTTCCGCAAAGAAACCGTATCATAGCCGGACTTGCGGATTACGTGATTGTGATGGAGGCAAGAAAAAAGAGCGGATCGCTGATTACTGCGGACTATGCCATGGAACAGGGAAAGGAAGTGTATGCCCTTCCCGGGAGAGTTACGGATGCCCTGAGCGAAGGAACCAACCATCTGATCCAGCAGGGCGCCGGCATTTTTGTAAGTGTGGAAGATTTCCTGCAGGAACTGCAATTACAGCCCCAAAATATAACGACACAAATAGACTTTAGAAAAAATCTTCTTGAAAAAGACGAATCGTTGGTGTATGCTTTATTAGATTTTTATCCGGTGGGTCTTGGAACCCTGATCGAAAAAAGTCCCTATGGTCTGGTAGAAATTCTGCCGGTTTTAGAGAGGCTGGAACAGAAAGGGTTCATTCAGGAGACCATTCCGAATTATTATATAAAAACAATTTAGATGATATAAGGAGCACCAAATGGCAAAGTATCTGGTAATCGTGGAGTCACCGGCAAAGGTGAAGACGATTAAAAAATTTCTGGGAAAAAATTATGAGGTCATGGCAAGTAACGGGCATGTGAGAGATCTTCCGAAGAGTCAGCTCGGATTTTCTCCGGAAAATGATTTTGAACCGAAATATATTACGATTCGTGGAAAGGGAGAGATTCTTGCAAAGTTAAGAAAAGAAGTAAAGAAAGCGGATAAAATTTATCTCGCAACTGACCCGGACCGTGAAGGAGAGGCAATTTCCTGGCATTTAACCAAGGCGTTGAAACTGGACGATAAAGATGTCAGCAGAATCAGTTTTAACGAAATTACAAAAACAGCGGTAAAAGCATCCTTAAAGACACCGCGTGAGATTGATATGGATCTGGTTGATGCACAGCAGGCGAGACGTATGCTGGACCGTATGGTTGGTTACCGGATCAGCCCATTGTTATGGGCAAAAGTAAAAAGAGGGCTGAGTGCTGGTCGTGTACAATCCGTTGCTTTACGGATTGTGTGTGACCGTGAGGAAGAAATTGATGCATTTATTCCGGAGGAGTACTGGTCTTTAGAGGCAAGCCTCCTGCCGGAAGGTGAGAAAAAACCGATTACAGCAAAGCTGCTGGACAAAGGCGGCGAAAAGTTTGAGATTTCTTCCGGGGAACAGATGAATCAGGTGCTTGCGGAATTAAAAGGCAAAGAATTTAAAGTCTGCGATATGAAAAAGGGAGAGCGCACAAAAAAAGCGCCGCTTCCGTTTACAACCAGTACTTTGCAGCAGGAAGCTTCCAAAGCGCTGAATTTCCCGATCTCGAAGACGATGCGGATTGCACAGCAGCTGTATGAAGGTGTGGATATCAAAGGACAGGGAACGGTCGGTATCATCACTTATCTGCGTACGGATTCCGTTCGTATTTCGGAAGAGGCGGATGAAGCAGCGCGTGCCTTTATTTCCGAAAGCTACGGAGAGGAATATCTGTCTGACGGAGAAGGAAGCAAGAAGAGCAATGCAAAGATTCAGGATGCGCACGAAGCGATCCGTCCGACCGATATTAACCGTATTCCGTCCGAGATTAAAGAGTCGTTAAGCCGGGATCAGTTCCGTTTATACCAGCTGATCTGGAAACGCTTTGCCGCAAGCCGTATGGCAAACGCAAAGTATGAGACAACAACCGTTAACATTGCAGCGGGAGATTATACATTCCGCGTTTCTACTTCCAAAGTAGCTTTTGACGGATTTATGCTGGCCTATACGGAAGCAGATGATGAAAAGCAGGAAAAACAGGTACTTTTAAAATCGATTGATAAAGATACAAAATTAAAACTCGAAGAATTCGATCCGAAGCAGCATTTTACACAGCCACCGGCACATTATACGGAAGCTTCGCTGGTAAAAACACTCGAAGAACTCGGAATCGGACGCCCAAGCACCTATTCCCCGACCATCACAACGATCATTGCCAGACGTTATATCACAAAGGAAAATAAGAACCTTTATGTGACAGAGATCGGTTCCGTTGTCAATTCCATTATGAAAGAATCTTTCCCGACTATTGTAGACGAACATTTTACTGCAAATATGGAATCTCTTTTAGACAGTGTTGCGGAAGGTCATTTAAACTGGAAGACGGTTGTTGCGAATTTTTATCCGGATCTGGAAGAGGCTGTGGAGGCCGCGGAAAAAGATCTCGAAAAGATTACCATTGAAGATGAAGTGACGGATGAAATCTGTGAAGTGTGTGGCCGCAATATGGTAATCAAGTATGGACCGCATGGAAAGTTTCTGGCATGTCCGGGATTCCCGGAGTGCCGGAATACCAAGCCATATTATGAAAAGATTGGTGTCGCATGTCCGAAATGCGGAAAAGACGTGGTCATCAAAATGACACGCAAGGGCAGAAGATACTATGGATGCATTGATTATCCGGAATGTGATTTCATGAGCTGGGGACGCCCGGTAGAAAAGAAATGTCCGCGCTGTGGAGGCTATATGGTAGAAAAAGGAAACAAGCTTGCATGTGCGGATGAACATTGCGGTTACACGGAAGCAAAAGAAAAAGAAACAGAATAGTCGTAAATTTTTCGAAAAATATTGAATTGTCTGATAAATAGTGCTACACTCATGGTATCTGTGATAAAGACAGGAGGAAAAACATGAGTGTTCAACTTCTAGACAAGACAAGAAAAATAAATAAACTGCTTCATAACAATAATTCGTCCAAGGTGGTATTTAACGATATCTGTGAAGTCCTGACAGAAATTCTTGATTCCAACATCCTTGTAATAAGCAAGAAGGGAAAGGTTTTAGGTTCCAGTGTATGCAAAGGGGTTGAGGAACTGCAGGAACTGATCGTGGATGAAGTCGGCGGATATATTGATGCAGAACTCAATGAGCGTCTTCTGGGAATCCTTTCCACAAAAGAGAACGTAAATCTGGAAACACTCGGATTCGGAGATGAATCCAAAAAGTACCGGGCCATCATTACCCCGATTGACATTGCCGGGGAGCGGCTGGGAACCTTATTTGAATACCGGTGCGAAACGGAATATGACATTGATGACATTATTCTGACAGAGTACGGAACAACGGTGGTAGGGCTGGAAATGATGCGTTCTGTAAACGAAGAGAGTGCAGAGGAAGCGAGAAAGGTTGCAATCGTAAAATCTGCGATCAGCACACTTTCTTTCTCGGAACTTGAGGCAATCACCCACATTTTTGATGAACTGGATGGCAATGAGGGAATTCTTGTTGCAAGCAGAATTGCGGATCGCGTGGGAATTACCCGTTCCGTGATTGTAAATGCACTTCGTAAGTTTGAGAGTGCGGGCGTGATCGAATCGCGTTCTTCCGGCATGAAAGGAACTTACATAAAGGTTGTTAATGATGTGGTTTTCGATGAACTTGCAGAACTGAAAAGAAAAAATGCAAAATAAAGGAGGAAACCGAGAGGACAGCAAAAGGACTTGTATGTAAATATAAGTCCTTTTTTGTCATTTTATGTAAAAAACTACTTGTATTTTGCTTGATTTATACTATAATTAGTGTGATACGATAATTGGGAATACTAGATAAGGAGGCACAAAATTGCTAAGTACAGATGCTTTCAATTATGTGAATGTTCTGGATAAAGCTGCCGATGCGAGCTGGAGCAGGGAGAACATTCTGACTAACAATATTGCAAATGTAAACACTCCGGGATATAAGAGAAAAGACTTAAATTTTGAAAATACATTAAAAACAGAACTGGGCCGCTGCAAGCATGAGTCCCTGGATTCAAAAATGAAAGACGTGGATCTTTCCAGACTGAATCCATCGGTTTATGTGGACAGTTCCAATTACTCCTATCGGCTGGATGGAAGTAATGTAGATATTGACACAGAAGAAGTGGAGCTGGCATCCGAACAGATCCGCTATCAGGGAATTACAGCCGGAATTAACGGACAGTTTGACCGTATGCGTTCCGTGATTAAGTAAGGGGGAAAGATAAATGGCTTTATTTCAGGCGTTTAATATCAGCGCGTCAGGCATGACCGCAGAACGGTTTCGTACCGATATCATTGCGGAGAACATTGCAAATGTAAATACAACATCGACAGAGAGTGGCGGTCCGTACCGACGCAAAATTGTAAATTTTGCAGAACGGAAAGTTACCCCGTTTTCCCAATATTACGCAACTGCATCGCAGAATCCGGCAATCGGAAACGGTGTAAAAGTAACTTCCGTAAAGGAAGATACGGAAACAGATTTCGTGAAAGAATATGATCCTTCCAATCCGGATGCGGATGCGGACGGATATGTATCCTATCCAAATGTAAACACGGTCACGGAAATGACCAATCTGATCGATTCTACCCGTGCATATGAAGCAAATGCGACTGCATTTGATGCCACAAAGAGTATGGCAACCACGGGACTTTCCATAGGAAAACAATAATAAAAAGTAAGTTTTACGAGAGAGGACAAAAGCATGGATATCACACAATTGTCTGGAGTTTCTTCTGACTATCTGAATACATTCGCAAAAAAAGAGGCACTTGTTCCGGGGGACGATGACAGTTTCAGCGCGGTGCTTTCGACAGCAATGAAATCAGTAGATGAAACCAATGACCTGCAAAATACCGCGGAGTCGGAAGAAGTACGGTTCGCACTTGGGGAAGCCGAAAATCCACATGATCTGCTGATTGCAGAGACGAAAGCAAATGTAGCACTGCAGTATACGGTTGCAGTGCGGGATAAACTGATTGACGGATACAAAGAGATTATGCAGATGTCAATCTAGTAAGTGAGGAACGAAAACATGCCAGAACAGTTACAGAAAATCCTTGACCGTGTGGTTGAGTGGTGGAAAAAATTTTCCAATAAACAAAGAATGCTGCTGATCAGCCTTACCGCAGTGGTGATCCTTGCGCTGGTGATACTGGGAGTTGTTGTATCAAGACCGAGTTATACAACACTGATTGACTGCCAGAACGCAAAAGAAGCCAGTCAGGTAAAAGATCTGTTAGACGGCGAAGGTGATATTGATTATAAGGTAACGGATACCACACATTTTGAAGTAAACAAAAAAGATGAGAACAAGGCAAACTGGCTTTTGGGATCCAATAATATTGATACAACGGGATTTGACCTGTCAGATCCGAACATCAAGGATTATATCGACGGAAGCTTTTCTACCACGGAGGCAGATAAACAGAAACTTGCCAAAAGCTATATGGAAGATAAACTGGAGAATGTGCTTG
Source organism: Roseburia sp. TF10-5 (assembly GCF_003462365.1). Lineage (NCBI taxonomy): Bacteria > Bacillati > Bacillota > Clostridia > Lachnospirales > Lachnospiraceae > Roseburia > Roseburia sp. TF10-5. The sequence goes on from NZ_QTYW01000001.1 coordinate 48,427, forward strand.
CTGCGAATGACCTGATTGATTCCGCAAAGGTCACACTGGATATTCCGGACGATGACGGTACACTGATTTCGCGGATGCAGGAAAGTTCTGCCAGCGTTTCGCTTGCCCTGAATGGTTCTATGGATTCGGATCAGGCGTATTCGGTGGCGCGCCTTGTGGCAACCGCCCTTGGAAATGATTCGACAGACAAGATTACCATTCTGGATCAGAAGACATCCAAAATCTTGTTTTCGGGAGCAGACCAGGATGATGATGCCACGGTTGTTTCCGACAGTCTGGACATCAAAGACCGCATTAAGAATTCCGTGGTCAATGGTATCAAGGATGTAATGGTCAAGTCCGGTATGTATTCGGACGTGCAGGTTGCACCGAACCTTGATATTGATATGTCTAAGGTGGAAAAGGCGGTTCACAATTATTCACACAATGATGGACAGGATCAGGGAGAACTGACAGAAAGCTCTGAGTATAATTCAGAGGCAAAAGGTGGACAGGCTGCAACTCCGGGAACGGATTCCAATGATGATACGCCAACCTATGTGACACCGGATGGCGAGATTACAGAATCTTCCGTGTCGGATGTGGATAAAAAATATTCGCCGAATGAGGAAATTATAAAAACTATTTCAAACGGTGGAGCGATCAACTATGATAACAGTTCCATTGCCGTGACTGCCACACGCTGGGTTGTTTATGATGAGGACGAATTGAAAGATTCCGGGCAGCTGAAAGGGACAACGTTTGAAAAGTTTAAGAGCGCACACAGTGATCCGGTACAGGTGGATGCAACGCAGGATGAAATTGACCTTATCGCAAAAGCTACCGGAATTCAGTCTAGTGCAATCAAACTGGTGTGTTATGAGAGACCGCAGTTTGTGGAATCCCAGAAGAAGGGATTCGGACTCACCGACATTTTACAGATTCTGCTTGCGGTGCTGATTTTTGCGTTGCTGGGGTATGTTGTATTCCGCAGTACCAGAAAACAGAAAGTGGAAGAGCCGGAGCCGGAACTGTCTGTCGATGCCCTGCTGGCGGCTACTTCAGATAAAGACGATGAAAATCTGGAAGATATCGGGTATTCGGAAAAATCAGAAACCCGGAAACTTATTGAAAAATTTGTGGATGAAAATCCGGATGCGGCAGCACTTCTGCTTCGCAACTGGTTAAATGACGATTGGGAGTAATTTATGAACAACGACTCATATACTGGAGTACAGAAAGCAGCGATTCTTTTGATTACGCTGGGACCGGAAAAGGCGGCAACCATTTTCAAACATTTAAAGGAAGATGAGATTGAAGAATTAACGCTGGAAATAGCGAATACAAGAAGCGTATCGCCACAGACCAAGGAGGAAGTGCTGGAAGAGTTTTATCAGGTATGCCTCGCACAGCAGTATATTGCGGAAGGCGGTATCGGATACGCAAAAGAACTTCTGGAAAAAGCACTCGGAAACGACAAGGCACAGGGAGTTATTGCAAAACTTACAGCATCTCTTCAGGTTCGTCCGTTCGAATTTATCCGAAAGACAGATCCGGCACAGCTGCTGAACTTTATACAGGATGAACATCCGCAGACGATTGCGATGATCCTTTCGTATCTGGCTCCGGCACAGGCGTCCCAGGTACTGGGAGCTCTGCCACCGGAAAAACAGGCTGATGTTGCAAAACGTATTGCAACTATGGATCGTACTTCTCCGGATGTGATCAAGGAGGTAGAACGCGTACTGGAGCGGAAACTTGCATCTCTTGTAAATCAGGATTACACCATCGTTGGTGGTATTGATGCAATTGTTGGCATTTTGAACAGTGTCGACCGTGGAACAGAGAAACATATTATGGAATCCCTGGAAATCGAAGAGCCGGAACTTGCAGACGAGATCCGCAAAAAGATGTTCGTGTTCGAGGATATTCTTCTGCTCGACGACCGTGCGATCCAGCGTGTGCTGCGTGATGTGGAAAATGCAGATCTGGAGCTTGCGCTTAAGAATACAACGGAAGAAGTACAGAATGTGATCTACAAGAACCTGTCAAAACGTCTGGCTGCAATGATCAAGGAGGATATGGACTTTATGGGTCCTGTTCGTATGAAGGATGTTGAGGAGGCACAGCAGAAGATTGTTGCTGTGATCCGTAAGCTCGAAGATGCCGGAGAGATTGTAATTTCACGTGGCGGAGGTGACGATATCGTTGTCTAATTTACTGAAACAATGTTATGTCGTCAGTTCGGGAACTGGTACAAGAATTATCAATTCCAATGACGGGGTACGCCAGAAATTAAAAGAACTGCAACAGGAACAGGCTCCGGAACAGGTAGATGTATCAGCAGGGGACGGACAGGAGAATGCATCGGCTGGTTTCTCGCAGGGGATTCAGGCAAAAGCCGTGCAGATTGATGTGGAAGCCCTGCGCAGGGAAGCACTTGAAAAGGCAGCTGTGGAGGCAGATGAGATTACTTCCACGGCAAAAGAAGATGCAGAACGTATCCGTGGGGAAGCGGAAGAAAAAGCCCGTACCCTGTATGAAGAACAAAAGAAACTCGGATACGAAGAGGGTGCCAGATGCCGGGAAGAAGAATTAAACAGGGAACATGAGAAGGCGATGGAGTCTCTTCATGCACAGAAAAAACAACTGGAAGAACAGTATCATGAAAAAATGTCGGTGATGGAAAAAGACATTGTGGACGCTGTGATTCAGGTATTTGATAAAGTGTTTAAGATTCAGTTTGAAGAGAAACGTGAACTTTTACTTCAGCTGGTAAATGGAGCATTACTTGACATTGACCCGGGAGATAAAATACGGATTCACACGAACCGGAGCGATGAGGGAATCCTTAAAGAACATCTTGCACAGATGCAGGATATTGTAGGAAAAGATGTTGCCATTGAATTTGTAAAGGATAATAAATTATCGGATGGACAGTGCAAAATAGAAACACCGTATGGCGTGGTTGACTGTGGGGTAGACACACAGTTGTCTGCACTGCTGAAGGATATACGTTCACTGGTATAAACGGGAGACGAATTTGGTTAAAGAAGCGGAAAAGTATTTACAGCTGATGGACCGCCAGTATTATAAGAGTTATGGAAAAGTAGTCAAGGTAGTAGGTCTTACCATTGAATCTGTCGGACCAAAGGCACGTATGGGAGATTTGTGTAAAATTTACCCGAACGAGAAGGAAGAGGAATATGTTATCGCGGAAGTGGTCGGTTTTCAGGATTCCAGACTGATACTGATGCCGGTTGACAGCGTGGAAGGGGTTGGAACCGGATGCATTGTGGAAAATACCGGACATCCCCTGTCAGTTCTGGTTGGAGAAGAACTGCTTGGGCATACGCTGGATGGAATCGGACGCATGACGGATGGAACGGAAGAAATTCACGGTTCGTATTATCCGTTGGAAAATACGCCGCCGGATCCGATGGATCGCCGGATTATCAGCGAGGTACTGCCGCTTGGCGTAAAAGCGGTGGACGGACTGATTACGGTTGGAAAAGGACAGCGTATCGGTGTGTTTGCCGGTTCCGGTGTCGGGAAAAGTACCCTGCTTGGCATGTTTGCAAGAAATACGAAGGCAGACATCAATGTAATCGCACTGATCGGTGAGCGCGGTAGGGAGGTCCGGGAATTTATTGAACGTGACCTTGGTCCGGAGGGAATGGCACGGTCTGTTGTCGTGGTCGCAACGTCAGATAAACCGGCACTGATCCGTAATAAGTGTGCAAAGACTGCAACGGCTGTGGCGGAATATTTCCGTGATCAGGGAAAAGATGTACTGCTTATGATGGATTCCATGACACGATTTTCCCAGGCACAAAGAGAAATCGGACTTGCATCCGGGGAACCACCGGTTACCAGAGGGTATCCGCCGAGTGTGTACGCACAGATGCCAAAACTTCTGGAACGTGCCGGTACAAATGAAAAAGGATCGATCACCGGACTATATACGGTTCTGGTAGATGGAGATGATTTTAATGAGCCAATCACGGATACGGCGCGGGGCATTCTGGATGGACATATTGTTCTCGACCGTAAGCTGGGACATAAAAATCATTATCCGGCAATTGATATTTTACAGAGTATTTCCCGTGTTATGAATTCCATCGTAACAAAGGAACATAAGGCACTTGCTGGAAAATTAAAACAGGTGCTTGCCACATACAGTGAAGCAGAGGATCTGATTAATATCGGAGCCTACAAAAACGGATCGAATCCGGATATCGATTATGCAATCCGAAAGAATAAAGAAGTAAATGAATTTCTGTGTCAGGATACGGAAGAAAAGTTTGCTTTTGATGAAGAAGTGGAACTCTTAAAAAAGGTGTTTGACGACTGATCAATGGACAGAGGTTTTAAATGGCAAAATTTGTTTATCGTATGCAGAACATACTGAACATTAAACAGAAACTGGAGACACAGGCGAAAATGACATACAGCCTGGCAAACCAGAAATATCTGGAGCAGCAGAAGATTCTGCAGGAATATATGGTGCGCAGAGTCGGATATGAGCAGCACTGGAAGAAACTGATGCAGGGAAATTTAAATCTGCAGGAAGTCGAACATGCGCGGGCAGATGTAAATGCCATGAAAACGATTGTCAGACGACAGATGGTAGAAGTCCACAAGGCGGAAAAAGAACTGGAAGATGCCAGAAACCGCTTAAAAACCGTGATGCAGGAACGAAAGGTTCAGGAAAAATTGAGGGAAAAGGCATTTGAAGAATTTAAGCAGGAACTTGCAGAAGCAGAAACGAAAGAAATCGATGAACTTGTAAGTTATACCTATAACAAGGGTGAACAGGGAGAATGATATGGCAGACGAAAGAAACCTTGTCGACGAGGAAGACGCGGTAAAGGAAAACAGCACAAAAAATCAAAGAGAAAAGAAAAAACGGGAAAAGAAAGAAAAAAAAGAAAAAAAGAATGCCAAAGGAAACGCATCGGAACCGGAAGAAGATGAGGATGAAAAGGGAGGCGGCAGGCTGATTCTTGTCCTTACAACCATTTTAATCATTGCGATATGGATGGGAATTATAGGAATTTTGATTAAAACCGATGTCGGAGGATTTGGATCAACGGTGTTATATCCGCTTTTGAAAGATGTCCCTTATGTTAATAAAATCCTCCCACAGCCGGAAGAAACGGTGGAGCAGACCGAGGGCACAGAGCATCAGTATGGGTCTTTAAGCGAGGCCATCAGCCAGATTAAAGAACTGGAAAAAGAACTCGATGAAGCCAGCAGTACAAATAAAAATGACAAAAAAAAGATCAAGGATCTGAAGGCACAGATCAAGGATCTTTCAAAATACAAAGAGGATGAGGCTGCCTTTGAAAAGGAGAAGGAAAAATACTACGAGGAGGTTGTTTTTTCCGATCAGGCACCCGATATACAGCAGTATAAGACATATTATGAGAGCATTGATCCAGAAAATGCCGAAGTCTTATACAAACAAGTGGTTGAACAGATTACCTACGATAGTCAGGTTGAAGATTACGCAAAGACATATTCCAACATGAAGCCTCAGGAGGCGGCCAGCATCTTTGATACGATGACGGACAATCTGGGGCTTGTGGCTGACATTCTCATGAATATGGGAACACAGCAGAGGGCGGATATTCTTGGCAAGATGGATGCAACGACTGCGGCGAAGCTGACAGAGATCATGGAACCTACCAAGAAAAAGTAGGAAATCTGTAAATAACAGAAAGGAGGAACGTGTTTGACAAGTGCAAATGTATTTAATTTGAATTCTGTAAAGCAGGGTCAGGTATTAAATGCAAATGCTGCAAAAGGCAGATCAAAAGCTGAAAATCCGGATGCGGCAGGCGTGTTTGCTTCACTGATGGGCAGTAACTACTCTACAAATTTTAATATGCCGTCCGTGAATACAAAAATAAACAACAATGTATTACAGCAGACAAATGCGGCAGATAATTACGACCGGTATCAGTATCAGGATAATACCATCCGTCAGGCAGCCAGAGATGTTGTCACAGACGTGATCGACAATTCGACAGATACTCTGGATCAGTTCCAGGGCGATGTTGTCAGGACGGTGGCCGAACAATTGGGTGTTTCGGAAGATTCTGTAAAAGATATGATGGAGTCGCTGGGACTTACAGCTTTTGATCTCCTGAATCCGGAAAAACTTGCACAGCTTGCAATGCAGCTGACAGGAGAAACTTCTCCAATGGATTTACTGATGAATGACCAGTTTCAGGGGCTGATGCAGCAAATGGACCAGCTGGGAGGGCAGCTTGCAAATGAACTAAATCTTCAGCCGGCACAGATGGAGGAACTGATTGCGCAGATGGATATTCTGCAGACACCGGAAACTCTGACCGATGAAGAAATGCAGGTATTGACCGATGTGGCAGGACAGCAGACAACAGCAGATACTGTTTCGGCAGATGTGATGCCGGAGCTTGCACAGACCGATGAGGTACAGCCGATGGATGAACAGGCGGATGTATTTCAGAAAGAACCAAAATCGGATGAAGTACGCACACAGCAGCCACAGACAAAGGAGACAAAGCAGACAGCAGAACAACAGACGATGGAACAGCAGACGGATGCCGGAGATGCAGATGCAGATTCGCAGACAGGGGATCAGGTGAAGTCGGCGCAGCCGGAAAAAATGACGGCAGACCGGAACAACTCTGATGTGGCAAAGACACAGACTGCCGTGCAGATGCAGGATACCGCCGGGGTACAGACGATGGCGCATGCGGCGGATGTAACATCCGAGACATCGTATATTTCTGTGGATACCATGGAGTTGCTGGAACAGGTGGCAGAGCAGATCCGTGTGAATGTTTCGCAAGGAACTTCATCGATGGAGATGCAGCTGAATCCGGAAAATCTCGGGAAAGTGTATGTAAATATTTCTTCGAAAGAAGGCATGATCCATGCACAGCTGGCAGCTTCTAATGAAGCAGTCCGCGCAGCCCTTGAAACGCAGGTGGCAGATCTGCGGCAGAATTTAAATCAGGCAGGTGTCAAAGTTGACGCCATAGAAGTAACCGTTGCTTCCCATGAATTCGAAAAGAATCTGGAACAGAACCAGGAGAATGAAAAGCAGCAGGGAGAACGGCAGCAGGAGCAGTCCGGAGGCAGAAGAAGAAATTTAAATCTTTCCTCACTGGATGGAGTGTCAGGATTGATGACAGAAGAAGAAACTCTTGCGGCACAGATGATGCGGGAGAATGGAAACTCCATGGATGTAACCGCATAGAAAGGAGAAAAAATGGCAGATACGACAACTTCCGCACTGAATTGGGCGAGTGTGGAAAACGGAAAAGTAAAAACAACAACATCGAAAAAAAGCGATGAGTCCAACAACGGAACCATGGGATACGACCAGTTCCTTACATTACTTTGTGCGGAAATGCAGTACCAGGATCCACTTGAACCTACCAGCAATACCGAATATGTGGCACAGCTTGCAACGTTCTCACAGTTAGAGGCAATGCTTGGCATGCAGGATACACAGAAAAATGAGATGGCAAACAATCTGGTTGGAAAGTATGTAATCTTAAAGGTTTCGGATGAAACAACCGGAAAAACTTCTTATGTAGATGGTAAAGTAGATTATGTCATGTATCAGGAAGACGGATCACAGATGCTTAGTGTAAACAATAAACTGTATTCCATTGATACACTCGATACGGTGGCTGACAGTGCATATTACGAAGCAATAGGATATGCAAAAACCATCACAAATATGTTGGATCAGCTTCCGGATATTGAAAATATTACGACCAAGTTTTCCGGTGCCATAGGCGAGATCCGCAAGGTATATGATGGAATGACGGATTATCAGAAGCGCTTTGTGAGCGAGGACGATCTTGCAAAACTTAAAAAGTATGAGCAGAAGATCAAAGATCTGGGTAAAGATGCCGCAGACGATAAAAAGACGGATGATACCAAAACAGATACGGATACAAAAACCGATGATACCAAGACGGATACGGATACCAAGACCGATGACACAAAAACGGATGACTCGAAGACAGAGAATGGTTCCGGTCAGAAGAGTGACGAGACAACAGGTGCATAGGAAAGGGGAGAAAAGAGATGAACCCGATCAGCAAACAGTTTTCGTCGATCGAACAGGTAACCGGTCAGTATTTAAAACAGAAAAATGTAACCAGTCCGTCAAAGACGTCGGATGTTTCATTCGAAGATGTCTTACGGCAACAGCAACAGTTAAAGTTTTCAAAGCATGCCTCGCAGCGGTTAGAAAGCAGAAATATCAGCCTATCCGAGGAACAGAATGCCAGACTCGAAGACGGAGTGGAACAGGCACATGCCAAGGGGATTAAGGATACCCTTGTTTTGGTAGATTCGCTTGCTTTTATTGTGAATGTGCCAAGCAAAACCGTTGTTACCGCAATGGATCAGACGGAAACACAATCAAATACTTTTACAAATATAGATGGCGCAGTTATTATGTAACCGGACCTTATGGAGGTTACAGGAATCCCGAATGACAGAAGGATTTCAAAACCATATTGCCATCTAAGGAGGTCAATGTACTATGATGAGATCATTATTCTCTGCTGTGTCAGGTCTTAAGACACACCAGACGAGAATGGATGTAATTGGTAACAATATTGCCAATGTAAATACCGAAGCGTTCAAAGCTTCCAACGTAAGATTCAGTGAACTGATGTACCAGACCATGTCCACCGCATCCGGTGGGGATGCGTCAACCGGAACGGGTGGTGTCAATGCCAAGCAGGTTGGTCTTGGTGTAAGCACGGCATCTACCATGATCAATATTACCGGGGCAGGTTCTTCCGAGACAACCGGAAACCCGTTTGATTTAAAACTCAGCGACAGCCAGACCACAAACTTCTTTATTGTCAGCGATGGAACAAATACCATGTTTACCCGTGCAGGTTCGTTCTATGTAGATGGAAACGGCTATCTGTGTATGAGTTCTACCGGATATACGGTACAGGGATGGCAGGTAGACAAAACGACAGGTGAGATCCACAAAGATACGGTTTCTCCCTTGCAGGTGATGTCACCGTCCAACACGACATCCGCTCCGGAGGCAACGACAAAGGCTCATGTGCATGGAATTCTGGATAAGCAAGATACCGATGTCACCGGAAAAGACGGCTATGTTATGACTCTTGGATTTTATGATGATCTGGGATATTCTTATACAGCAAAGTTTGCGGTATCGACACCGAAAGCGAACGGGCTTGGTGCTGGAAATAACTATTTTATCAGCCTGACGGATATTCTTGATTCCGATGGTAAGTCCATTATTACGGATGATGCCGGGAAAGCACTGTCAGATGATGCAAAACGAAAAAAGTTAGATGAAATCTGGGGGGCTGACGGAAAGGCAGATGATACGGCGACAAATGCACCAAAGGGCTATTATATGAAATACGATGCCAATAAAGGTACATTTGTAAATATCAGCGCAGACGGAGCAGTGCCAGCAGCTGGTGCGAATGCAGTAACAGCGCAGTCCTTAAAACTTTCTGCTCTTGGAACAAAGTTTACAACAAATAATGCAGATGGTACAAAACAGACATCCAATTTTAAGGACATCAATGTAGATTTTTCTACTTCCACCAATGTAGGCCATGGCGGAAAGTCAACACTGAAAGTAGAAAAAGGAACTTCTGTCGGAAAAGAAACCGGTAAGAAGAATGGTGCAATGATCGGACTTGCCGTAGACCAGAGCGGTAAGATTTATGCAAGCTATGACAATGGTAACACCGAACTTCTCGGACAGATCGCAGTGGCACAGTTTGCCAATGCTTCCGGTCTTGAAAAAATTGGTGATAACTGCTATCAGACAACCTTAAACTCCGGCGAGTTTGATGGTGTGGGTGTAGCTGTGGATGCGGATGGAAGCAAGATCAATTCCGGACAGCTGGAAATGTCAAACGTTGACCTTTCTGGACAGTTTACCGATATGATCATTACGCAGCGTGGATTTCAGGCAAATTCGCGTGTTATCACAGTTTCCGACACATTATTGGAAGAATTAATCAACTTAAAGAGATAGTTTGAAAAATAGTTGGGAAATGGTTTTTTGACTGTTTCCCAACATTTTTTTGTGATTTTACACCCTTTTTAACAAAAAGGAAGTAGACAAGAGAGAGAAAGTTTAGTAAAATCATATAAAAGGGTATTTTGATGGATTTTGTCGGAAGATCCATCGGAATTCCTAATTTTAGAAAATGGAAGGTGTAGTTCATGGATATAGCATCACTGCTTTCAATTATCGGCGGAATTGCCATGGTTATCTTTGGCGTCCTCAGTAGTAACAGTTTTGACATCACTGCGATGCAGATGTACATTGATCCAGCGTCGGTTGTTATCACGTTTGGCGGATCAATCTGCAGTACACTCGGGTGTTTCAAACTTGCAGATGGAATCAACGGATTCAAGTCAATTTCACTCCCGTTCAAGGATAAAACATATGATCCGTCACAGACCATCCGGACAATTATTGACATGTCAAATGTCGGAAGAAAAGAAGGTCTGCTTGCACTTGAAGAAGCTGCAAACGGAATTGAAGACGAATTCCTGAAAAAAGGAATCATGCTTGTAGTAGATGGTACCGATCCGGAGCTGGTCCGTGGGATTCTGGAAACGGATATGATGTGTCTGGAAACCCGTCACAAGGATGTGATTAAGTTTTGGGAAAAATGGGGCGAGATGGGTCCTGCCTGGGGTATGATTGGTACCCTGCTCGGACTGATCGCCATGTTAAATAAACTTTCCGATCCGTCTGCGATCGGACCACAGATGTCTGTAGCACTGGTTACGACACTGTACGGTTCTCTGATTGCAAACTGGTTATGTACCCCGATTGCCGGAAAACTTTCCGTAAACAATGATATGGAAGTGGTAAACCGTCAGATCACCATTGAAGGTTTGTTGTCCATTCAGGCAGGAGAAAATCCACGCGTTATTGAGGAAAAATTAAAGTCATTCCTTTCACCGTCTGTAAGAGAGGGTGTTCTTGAAAACGGCGGAGGAGGTGAAGAGTAGTGGCAAAAAAGAAACAGGAAGATCCGCCAAAAGGAGCGCCGGCATGGATGAATACTTTCTCGGATCTGATGAATCTTTTGCTCTGCTTCTTCGTACTATTGTTTTCCATGTCGACAGTAGATACTGACAAGTTAGAGGCGGTTGTTGCATCACTGCAGAACGCCATCAGCATCCTTCCGACCGGCGGCACAAGCATTGGAGAGGGAGAGATGATTTCTGCCGGTGTCCGCCAGCTGGAATTTCTGGATTCCTACTACAATGAGATGGCAAATTCCAAAGCAGAGAATACCGATGAGCAGACAGATGGCAAACTGTCTGCACAGGAACAGTACGAACAGCAGGAACTTGCGGAATCTGAAAAGATGGCAGATGAAATCCAACAGGAACTTGATAATTCACAGCTGTCCGGAAAGGTGGATGTGGATTTCAATGCAGAGTATGTAAAACTGAATCTGAATGGTTCTATTTTGTTTGCATCCGGTAAGGCTGATCTCGTTAAACAGGCAGTCCCGATTGTAAACAAGCTTGGAAAGATTCTTGAAAAATATAACAAGAATGTGATAGAGGTAGAAGGACATACCGATAATGTTCCGATCCGCTATTCTGCAAAATATGAAAATAACGAGGTTCTTTCGGTGTACCGTGCACTTGCTGTCACGGATCAGCTCAGAAAAAATAAAAACTTAAATCCCAAGTACATTAAGTTTGCGGGAAGAGGAGATTACATACCGGTTGCTGACAACAGTACGGCAGAGGGGCGTGCACAAAACCGACGCGTAGAGATAAAAATTTATAACTCATTCAATTCAGATGTGAAAGAAAATAACTAAGAGGAGTAAGCAATGAAGAAGAATTTAATTTCAGTTGTCATTCTGGCACTTGTATTTGCAAATTTTGTTTTGACAGCACTTTTGATGTTTTCGGTATTACCGGAGACAAAAAAAGCGAACACCCTGATCGAAAAAGTGTGTTCCGCAATTGATCTGGATTTAAACAGTGGTGCGGCTACCGGAACCAGCAATGTTTCCATTGATGATCAGGAAATTTATAAAGTCAGCACAGGGGAAGACCTGACAACAAACCTTGCAGAAGGAAAAGATGGAAAGACTCATTATGCAGTACTGAATGTATCACTTGTTCTGAACAAGAAGAGCGATAATTACAAGAAATACACACAGGATTTCCTGACAAATCAGGATGATACAATCAAAGATGATATTATCAAAGTGGTAAGCGGATATACATTTGAGCAGTTTAACCAGAATTCAGATGTAATTAAGGACACGATCCTTGAAGATATGCAGAATTTATTCGGCAAAGATTATGTGATCGGAGTAAACTTCTCCAAACTGACAGCACAATAGGATTTTTACAGGTGGTGAAAGACTGATGGGTGACGTATTATCCCAAAATGAGATAGACAACTTGCTGGCAGCACTTAGTACCGGTGAGCTGGATGTGGATGAAATAAAAGACAATAATGAAAAAAAGGTAAAAGAGTACGATTTTGCCCGTCCTTCCAAATTTTCCAAGGAACATCTGCGTACCATGGAAATGATATTCGAACATTATGGCAGACTTTTATCTACGAACCTGCCCGTGTATTTACGGAAAAATGTTCAGGTAGAGGTGGTGAATTCAGAAGCGGTTACGTATTCTGAATTTTCCAATGCGCTGTCGAATCCGGTTCTTTTGGGAATTGTGAATTTTGCACCCCTCAAGGGAAATATTATTTTGGAAATGGCATCAAATCTGGGGTATACGATTGTTGACCGTATGCTCGGTGGCAGAGGAGATCCTATGGACAAGGTTCGTGAGTTCTCAGAAATTGAACTTCTGATTATCGAGCGGATAATGATTGTGTGCGTCAACCTTTTACGGGAACCATGGGAAAACGTGGCGGATATTCATCCCCGGTTAGAGAGAATTGAAACCAATTCCCAGTATGCACAGATTATTTCTCCGAGTGAAATGATTGCGATTGTGACAATTAACCTTAAGATCGGGGAAGTGGAAGGCCTGATGAATGTCTGTCTTCCGTACCTGACTCTTGAGGATGTGATTGATAAACTGAATACGAAATACTGGTATTCAAATTTGCAGAATCAGGACAATACCGATTACACGGAATCCATTGAGACCTTGATTCGGCGCGCACAGATACCGATCAAAGCTGTTCTTGGAAACAGTATGATATCGGTAAATGATTTTGCCATGCTGCAACCGGGAGATATTATCCGGCTGAATCGCAAGGTAGAAGATGAATTGGATATTTATGTTGGAAATATTCGTAAATTTACTGCACTTCCCGGATCATCGGGGGATAAATATGCAGTCAGGGTCACTTCGGTGATCAGAGAGGAGCAATAAACTATGGATGGAGTATTATCGCAGGAAGAAATTAACGCACTGCTGAATGAACCTGGAGCAGAAGCGAGTGATTCTGCGGAAAATGAACTGTCTGATGCACAAAAAGACGCGATCGGAGAGATTGCCAATATAAGTATGGGAACTGCGGCGACAACGTTGTTTTCGCTCGTTAATCATAAGGTGGAAATTTCAACTCCGGTTGTTTCTTACGGCACATGGGATGACATTGTACAGGAGTATGAAAAACCCTGTGTGTTTATCCGGATTGCATATACCGTAGGACTGGATGGAAGCAATATTCTTGTCTTAAGAGAACATGATGTAAAAGTCATCACGGATCTGATGATGGGAGGAGACGGAACCAATACAGATGGCGAACTTGGAGAACTGCATTTGTCCGCAATCAGTGAAGCCATGAATCAGATGATGGGTTCCGCGGCAACTTCTCTTTCTTCCATGTTAAACCGCAAGATTGATATCAGTCCGCCAAATGCAACGGTGATCAATCTGCAGGAAGACATCGATGAAGCGGAGATTGATTCCTTCCTTACCGGAAAGTTTGTTAAGATCTCTTTCCGTATGGAAATCGGGGATCTGGTTGACAGTACAATTATGCAGCTGTATCCGATTTCATTTGCAAAGGATATGTGTGATGGAGTGGCAAAAACGATGGAAATGGACAGTCAGAGTGTGACGGCCGATTCCTCAGCAGCAAATTCCGGCAATCCGGCAGGGGCACAGCCAGCAGCAGCTGCCGCAGCACAGCAGTCACAGCAGATGGCTTCACAGAATACAGCACAAATGGGGCAGCCAATGGGGCAGCCAATGGGACAGGCGATGATGGGAAATACTATGATGAATCAGAACATGGGACAGCCGGTTAATGTTCAGCCGGCACAATTTAGCGCATTTGCGGGTGGAAATCTTGGAAATTACCAGCCGGAAAATATTGATCTGATTATGGATGTTCCGCTTCAGGTGACAGTTGAGCTTGGAAGGACAACAAAATCCATTTCAGATATTCTGGATCTGGGACCGGGAAAAATTATTGAGTTGAATAAACTGGCAGGCGAGCCGATTGATGTGCTTGTCAATGGAAAATATGTCGCAAAGGGCGAAGTTGTTGTCATTGAAGAAAGTTTCGGTGTTCGAATCACGGAAATTGTCAATGCTTCAAGAACAGGCGGAAAGTAGAAACAGACATGACAAATGTGTTACTGACAGGTTCTCTGGAAAGCTTTATACAACTTTTGGGTGCACTGTTTATTTTTGCTGTTGTTCTGGCTGCTACATATCTTACCACCAGATGGATGGGAGGTATGCAGCGTGGACGCCAGAATAATAAGAATCTGCATGTGATAGAGACAATCAGTGTCGGCAATAACAAGACGATCAGTATTGTGGAAGCCGGCAGTGTCTATCTGGTTGTTTCTGTTGGAAAAGAGGAAGTACATCTTCTGGCACAGCTTACGAGGGATCAATTAAAAGATTTCTCTTTTGAGCTGGAACAGAGTGGGAAAAAGCAGGATTCTTTTGCGGAAATTCTCAACCAGTTAAAAGACAAGTTACCAAAGAAGCAAGGATAAAGATGAGCAAAGGGAAAAAGATATACTGCATTGCAAGTTTTGCGTTTGCGTGTGCGGTTTTAATACTTACAATTACATTATGCATGATGCATCCGGGACGTGTCTATGCAAGTTCCATGGACCCGGACAGTATTACAAAGATTACACAGAAAGATACACAGGGAGCAGATCATAATACAGACAATGCCAATGGATTGTCAATTACATATAACAATGATTCCGGATCGGTTTCCACACCGATCAAGATGCTTCTGGTGTTGACAATTCTATCACTTGCACCATCGATTCTGATTATGATGACTTCGTTTACACGAATTATCATTGTACTTCATTTCCTTAGGACTGCGATCGGAACGCAGACGACACCACCCAACCAGGTTTTGATCGGTCTGGCATTGTTTCTGACATTTTTTATCATGTGGCCAACGTTCCAGCAGATCAACAAAGAGGCAATTCAGCCGCTCGATAAGGGAGAAATCACACAGTCGGAATTTTTTGAAAAAGCAGAAGGACCGATTCGTGAATTTATGATCAAAGATGCAAAGATCCAGATAAGGGATGTGAATCTTTTTGCGGAGATTTCCGGAGAAACGTATAAAGATACAAAGGAATTGTCGGATGTTCCGTTTACCACACTGGTTCCGGCATTCATTCTGAGCGAGCTTCGGAAAGCATTCATTATGGGATTTTTGATTTATATTCCGTTTATTGTAATTGATATGGTGGTGTCATCCGTACTGATGTCCATGGGTATGATGATGCTTCCTCCGACAACCATTTCGTTGCCGTTTAAGATTTTGTTGTTTGTTCTGGCGGATGGATGGGATCTTGTCATAAAATCCCTCGTCCAGACATTTTATTAGGAGGATACCGTATGATTTCACAGGGTGCAGTTCTTGATATTGCAAGAGATGCAATTTATACCATTCTGATCACGTCGGCACCGCTGCTTCTGGTTTCCCTGGTGGTTGGTCTGATTATCAGTATTTTTCAGACGGTTACATCCATTCAGGAGCAGACACTTACGTTTGTTCCAAAGATTATTGCGGTATTTGCTGCAATGATCCTTTGCGGCTCCTGGATGTTAAATAACATGACCGAACTGGTGGAGCGTCTGTGGTCGAATTTCAGTACCTATCTGAGTATGTGATTTGATAAAAAGATATGGTTAATTATGTATTTACACTTGAAAATTTTGAATATTTTCTGCTGATTCTGGTAAGAGTTACCTGTTTTGTGTATGTGGCCCCGTTATTGGGGCAGCAGGGAATTCCCAATCAGATTAAAATCGGATTTTCATTTTTTGTCTCATTGCTTTTATACAATGTAGTAGATCGGCCGGAGCTGACATACGCAAGTGTTGTCGGGTATGCGGTAGTTGTGATCAAAGAGGGAATTACGGGACTGCTGATTGGGTATGCGGCAAGCATCTGTAATTCCATTGTTTTGTTTGCAGGAAATATTATAGATATGGATATTGGTCTGTCCATGTCTACCGAATTTAATCAGGACATGGGAACAGAAACCACACTGACAGGAAATCTGTATTATTATCTGGTTCTGCTTCTTTTGATTACATCTGATTTTTATACCTATCTGGTACGTGCGGTTACGGATTCTTTTTCCGTAATTCCGATTGCCCACCAGAAATTTGCATGGGATCATCTGTTATCTGCAATCACACGCTATATGGGAGATTCATTCATCATAGGGTTTCGGATTTTTCTTCCGTTTTTTGCCTGCATTATGGTTTTGAACTGTGTACTTGGAATTATGGCACGTGTGGCACCGCAGATGAATATGTTTTCGATCGGTATGCAGCTGAAGATTCTGGTTGGATTTGTTGTTTTGTATCTGATCGTGTTCCTGTTGCCGAATGTGGCAAATTATATTTTTGATGAAATAAAGACGATGGTGAAGCTTGTTGCAGAAGGTTTGTATTGACGAAAAAAATCAGAATCGAATATTGCATTATAATCTGCAATGGTTTGCAAAAGACGGCGAAGGCGGCGAGAAGACAGAACCTGCAACCGCCAAGAAATTAAAAGATGCCAGAGATGAAGGTAAGGTTGCAAAAAGCCGCGAACTGAATTCGGCATTTGACCTGATCGTTTTGTTTCTATGCCTGAAAATTTTTGTTTCCTTTGTGGGAGGGAAATTCATAGATATTTTTTCTTATATCTATGAAAATATGCCGGATTTTGTTAAAATAAATGAGGGCGGATTGTCGGTACAGGCTGTGGCAGGCCTGATTGCCTCCGTCACCTTGAAAAGCCTGCTCATTATGCTTCCGTTTATGGCGTTTGGATTTGTTGTTACGCTTCTGGTCAGCATTGTGCAGGTAGGATGGAAAGTTTCCACAAAACCCATGAAACCGGAACTTTCCAAGCTGAATCCATTGAACGGATTCAAACGTATCTTTTCGAAAGATTCGCTCTTTGAATTGGTGAAATCCATTTTAAAGATTGTGATCATCATATATATCGCGTATACTTCCATAAAAGATAATGCAAATGATCTGTTTGCGTTGTATGATCTGGGACTGAATCAGGCGGTTGCGCTTGTGGGGACTCTGATTATCAATACGGGAATAAAAATCAGTATTGTTTATCTTGTGATTGGTCTGGCTGACTTTATATATCAGAAACATAAGTTTAATGAAGATATGAAGATGACCAAGCAGGAAGTAAAAGATGAATACAAAAATACAGAGGGAGATCCGCAGATCAAAGGACGGCAGCGCCGTAAAATGCAGGAGGTATCCCAGAAGCGAATGATGCAGGATGTGCCCAAGGCGGATGTGGTCATCACAAACCCGACGCATTTTGCCGTAGCATTGAAATATGAGGCAAAAGTCAGTTCTGCCCCGGTTGTCCTTGCAAAAGGAGAAGATTACCTTGCGCAAAAGATTAAGGAAGTGGCGAGGGAGAATAAAATTGAAATTGTTGAAAATAAGCCTCTGGCACGTATGCTCTATCACAATGTTGATGTGGGAGCAGAAATTCCGCCGGAGCTTTACCAGGCTGTGGCAGAAGTTCTTGCTGCCGTATACAAGGCCAAAAATATACAGTAGTGCAGTTATACAACAAACAGGTGCGAAAGGAGGTTGTGCAGGATGCTGAAGAAAGCGGATATCGGTGTAGGTTTATATCTTTTGGCGGCAGTAGTTTTCTTCATTGTTCCAATTCCATCTGTATTGCTGGATGTGATGCTTGCATTTAACATTTCCATCGCCTTAATCATTGTATTTAATGTATTGTTTGTTCGGGAAGTACTGGATATGTCTTTCTTCCCGACATTACTTTTGTTTACGACTATTTTTCGAATTTCTCTGAACGTATCTTCCACCCGTCTGATTCTTCTGACGGGAGATCCTGGTAACGTTGTTAAGACATTCGGTTCGTTCGTCGGCGGAGGAAATATGGTGGTCGGTTCCATTGTATTTATTGTCCTCGTATTGATTCAGTTTATTGTTATCAATAAAGGTTCGGAACGTGTATCCGAAGTAACCGCCAGATTTACACTCGATGCCATGCCTGGTAAACAGATGGCGATTGATGCGGACTTAAATACCGGTGCGATCACCGATGCGGAGGCAAAGGAACGACGGGAAAAGATTCAGAGAGAATCCAGTTTCTTCGGCGCGATGGATGGTGCCACAAAGTATGTAAAGGGAGATGCTACGGCAGGTCTGATCATCACCTTTATTAACCTGATCGGCGGAACCATTATGGGAGTTATGAATCAGGGACTTGGATTTGCAGATGCCATCCAGCAGTATGGTCTGCTGACAATCGGTGATGGTCTGGTGTCCCAGATTCCGTCTCTTCTGATTTCTCTTGCAACCGGTATACTTGTTACCAAGGGATCAAACGAGGCAGACTTTTCCGGAATTCTGGTCAAGCAGCTTTTTGGAATTCCGAGGGTACTTTATATTGTAGGTTCCGTGCTGGTTTTCCTCGGAATTTTTACTCCGTTAAATCCGGTTTTATTTATTGCACTTGGTCTGGTGTTTATCATCGCCGGCAAAAATATCAGCAAGAATATCGGCGAAGAAAATATTGAGGAAGAAGTACAGCAGGCGGAGACGGAGGCGGAAGAGATCCGGAAACCGGAGAATGTGGTTTCCCTGCTTCAGGTCGATCCGATCGAACTCGAATTCGGATATGGTATTATTCCGCTGGCAGATGTAAACCAGGGTGGAGATCTTCTGGATCGTGTGGTAATGATCCGGCGGCAGATTGCACTGGAACTTGGTACGGTTGTTCCGATTATCCGTCTGAGGGATAATATCCAGTTAAATCCGAATCAGTATATTATCAAGATCAAAGGCGTACAGGTAACGGAAGGAGAAATCCTTTTTGACCATTATATGGCAATGAATCCGGGATATGTGGAGGAAGAAATTACGGGTATTCCTACATTTGAACCGTCTTTCCATCTTCCGGCCATCTGGATTACGGAAGCACAGAGGGAACGTGCAGAGAGTCTTGGATATACGGTAGTTGATGCACCGTCTATCATTGCGACGCATTTGACAGAAGTAATCCGAAGCCACATCGCAGAGCTTCTGACCAGACAGGATGTACAAAACCTGGTCA
Organism: Roseburia sp. TF10-5; assembly: GCF_003462365.1. Lineage (NCBI taxonomy): Bacteria > Bacillati > Bacillota > Clostridia > Lachnospirales > Lachnospiraceae > Roseburia > Roseburia sp. TF10-5. The sequence continues at coordinate 68,009 of NZ_QTYW01000001.1, forward strand.
ACAACTTAAAAGAATCCAATCCGGTTCTTGTGGACGAACTCACGCCGAAACTTCTTGGCCTTGGAGAGATTCAGAAAGTACTGCAGAATCTTTTGCGGGAAGGCATTTCGATCCGGGATCTTTTGTCTATTTTCGAATCGCTGGCAGACCATGCACAGACATCGAGGGATACGGATGTGCTGACGGAATATGTAAGGCAGAGCCTGAAGCGTGCAATTTCGAGCAAATATTTCCCGTCGAACGAAACGACCAGTGTCATTACGCTTGATCCGAAAGTGGAACAGGAAATCATGTCTTCGGTCAAGCAGACAGAGCAGGGTGCATATCTGACGATGGACCCGGAGAAAACAAAAGCAATTATGGATTCCGTGCGGACAGAAACCGAGAAACTCGAAAGCCTCGGAAAGAATCCGATCATTATTACATCGCCAATTGTGCGTATGTATTTTAAAAAACTTACAGAAGATTATTTCAAAGATCTGATTGTTGTCTCTTATAATGAAGTAGAATCTGATGTGGAGCTGCAATCGGTAGGGATGGTGACAGCATAAATGACAATTAATAAATTTCAGGGAAAAACACAGGAAGAAGCCATTGCAAAGGCAAAAGAAGAATTTGGAGAACGTGCGGTCATTATGAACATCCGTGAGGTAAAACCGAAGGGGCTGTTTCGTGCGTTTAAGAATTCAACATTTGAAGTGACTGCGGCAATGGAGGAAAAAGAACATTTTTCCAATGCCATGCAGGCAGCACAGATGACACAGAGTATGGCAAAAGAAGGAAAACTGCACGACATGATCAATCTTGCGGCGGATGAACCGATTACCATTCCGAAACTGCAGGAACAGGAAGGTAACGCACAAGCGACCAGACAGGAGCCAGCACGTATGCCACAATCACAGAACATGACACAGGATAATGATGAAAAAAAATTAGAAGAAAGGCTTGAGGTTTTATCTGACCGTCTGGAAAAATCCCTTGGTGGGAAAAATCCAAAGGAGCCGGAAGCACCAAAGGGACCGTCTTCGGAAGAACTTAATTTTGTCCGGATTCTCTACAGTACGCTGTTAAAAAACGAGGTGAGCGAACAGTATGTCAATCAGATTCTTGGTGAAATTGAAAAATTTATCCGTCCGGGACACAGTGTGGATACAATTCTTTCCAATGTTTACCAGAAGCTGATTTTGCGTTTCGGTCAGCCAAAATCACTGGATTTAAGTGGGGCAAAACCGCATGTTGTATTTTTTATCGGACCTACCGGTGTTGGCAAAACCACAACAATCGCTAAAATTGCGTCCAAATATAAGGTGGATTATGAAAAAAAAGTAGCGTTTATTACTGCAGATACCTACCGGATCGCAGCAACAGAACAGCTACAGGTGTATGCAAATATTCTTGACGCACCTATGTCTATCGTGTATTCTAAAGAGGAACTGAATGAAGCAATTGGAAAATATGCGGAATACGATCTTGTTTTCGTTGATACTGCCGGATTTTCCCATAAAAATGAGGAACAGAAAGAGGATATCAGAAACCTGATTCAGGGAGTTGACCCTGAATATACAAGTGAAGTATATTTAGTTCTCAGCGCTACAACGAAATACAGAGATTTGCTTGATATTGTAGATACCTATCACACAATATCTGAGTTTAAACTGATTTTTACAAAACTGGATGAGACATCAACGTATGGAAATTTGCTCAATATTAAGCTGTATTCAGATGCGGAACTGTCTTATACGACAAATGGACAGAATGTACCGGATGATATTGAATTATTTGATACACAAAAGATCGTGAAACAATTATTAGGGGGCAATTCGTAATGGATCAGGCAGAACAATTGCGAAATGTAATAAAACTGCACAATCAGAATAATCAGAATAATGCACGGGTGGTGACGATTACCAGCGGAAAAGGCGGGGTCGGAAAGTCGAATCTCGCAGTAAATCTTGCGGTATGTCTCAGAAAAGCAGGCAAGAGGGTGATTATTTTTGATGCTGATTTTGGTCTCGCAAACGTTGAGGTAATGTTTGGTGCAATCCCACAGTATAATTTGTCTGATTTTATATACCGTGGAAAGTCAATTCGTGAAATAATCACACCTGGACCCATGGATATCGGGTTTATATCCGGTGGCTCAGGAATTATCGGATTGAACAATCTTACAAAAGAACAGATTTTATATATCGTAAATTCGATTGACACATTGAATGAACTGGCAGATTTTATCCTGATTGATACGGGGGCAGGAATCTCGGATCAGGTTCTGGAATTTGTCATGGCAAGTCCGGAGGTATTACTGGTATCCACACCGGAACCAAGTTCCCTGACGGATGCGTATTCGCTTTTGAAAGCATTGTACCGCAATCCCGATTTTGTGGAGGAAGAGACAACCATCCACATAGTAACCAACCGGGTAAATTCCCGGGACGAGGGACAGGCAATTTATGAGAAAGTGAATTCCGTAGTGTCTAAGTTTTTACATGGAAGTCTGAATTATCTGGGGATGATTCCACAGGATGCTGCTTTGGAACGGGCGGTAAGGCAGCAAAAGACAGTTACCATGAGTGACCCGAATGCAAAATCTGCCAGGGCGATTTCAGAACTTGCAGATCATCTGTTAAACGGCACCCGGCAGAAGACACCGGTACGGTGGGGAATAGCACAGATGTTTTCCAGTTTTTTATCAAACCGAAAATAGGGAGATGAATAATTATGAAACTTTCAGATGTGATTACTCCGGGAGACAAAATTGATATTAAAATGCTGCATGAAGCGAACCAGGAAGATAATGGAGGAGAGATCGCGAAAATCTATCAAAGTGCGGTCAGCGACATTTTTTCGGATCAGGAATTGGAAATTTCTATGCCGACAAGTGGTGGAAGAATGGTGTTATTTCAACTGGAGAGGGAGTGCAGCATTGTTTTTTATACAAAAGGCGGTATGTATAACTGCACAGCAGTTGTGAAGAAACGTTATCGCAAAGAAAATCTGTATCTGCTCAAAATTGTGATTACTTCCGGATTACAGAAATTTCAGCGCCGGGAATTTTTCCGGATTCCTTATACGACACCGTTAAAATATTACGAAATATCGGAACAGACGGCACAGATGCAGACAACGGAAGAATTGTTTACGGAAATTCAAAAGCCGGAATATATTGATCAGGTACGTGAGGGAACGATTCAGAATATCAGTGGCGGTGGAATCCGCTTTGTCTCTGGACAATGGATAAAACAGAACCAAAATATTCTTCTGGTGATCAGACTGACAAATGAATATTCGGATGAAACTTTTTATCTTCCGGGACAGGTGATTGCAACAGAAAAACATCCAGCGATAGAGGAAATGTACATTCACCGGGTAAAATTTCTGTTCCGGGATCTCCGGGACCGTGAAAAAATCGTACGCTTCGTTTTTGAGGAAGAGAGAAGAATTCGCAGGAAAGAAGTTGGGTGACTCATATGAAAAAAAACATTTTAGTAGTTGATGATTCTGCACTCATGAGAAGGGTCATGTGTGATATAATCAATTCAGACAGTAAATTTCAGGCAACGGACTATTGCAGAGATGGTCTTGAGGCATATGAGAAACTGAAGCATACCAGCTATGACGGTGTGGTTCTGGATGTGAATATGCCACGCATGGATGGACTGCAGTTACTCGAAAAGTTACAAAAAGAAGGCATACGTGCAAATGTGGTTATGGTAAGTACACTTACCGACAGCAGGGAAGCAGATGTTACCATTTTAGCCATGGAGCGCGGAGCAATTGATTTTGTGGCGAAACCGACAAACATCATAGAGGCAAAAGGAGAGGCATTCAAAAGACAGCTTCTTGGCGTATTGAATGCTGTTCTTGCAACACAAAAGGCAGCAGAAAGTGTCCGTCCGGCAGTAAAACCGGCTGCAAAAGCACCGATGATGCGCAAAGCGACAGGCGGAAAGAACAAACTGGTTGCACTGGCTTGTTCCACAGGCGGACCGAAAGCGTTACAGAGTGTGATTCCGTTTCTTCCGAAAGAACTGGATGCCCCGGTTGTACTTGTACAGCATATGCCGCCGGGATTTACCAAATCCATGGCTGACAGACTTGATGATCTGAGCAAAATCAGGGTGAAGGAAGCAGAACATGGAGAGCGGCTGCAAAAGGGATGTGTTTATATTGCTCCGGGCGGAAAACATTTGAAAGTTGCAAAAACCGCAGACGGAAACAACAGCATTGTACTCGATGATGCAACACCGGCAATCGGAGGACTGAAGCCGTGTGCAAATCTTATGTATGATTCACTGACGGGAAGCAGCTATGATGAAATCGTATGTGTTGTCCTGACAGGAATGGGAGCGGATGGAACCAATGGAATTCTTTCGCTGGGAAGATCAAAACCGATTCGCGTAATTGCACAAAACGAAGAAACCTGTGTGGTATACGGAATGCCGAAGGCAATCTATGAAGCAGGTGTGGTAGATGAAGTTGTACCACTGGATGAAGTTGCACAGACAATCACAAAAAATGTGGGGGTAAAATAACATGGATGTAAGCCAATACCTTGAAATCTTTATCGATGAAAGTGCAGAACATTTACAGACGTTAAGTGACTGCATCATGGAACTGGAAAAAGAACCGGATAACAAGGACGTTATCAATGAAATCTTCCGTGCAGCCCATTCTTTAAAAGGAATGGCCGGTACAATGGGATTTAAGAGAATGCAGCACCTGACACATGATATGGAAAATGTGTTCCAGGAAGTCCGCAGCGAGAAAATCCAGGTAGACAGTCAGATGATTGATCTGCTGTTCAAGTGTCTGGATGCAATTGACGGATATCTTGAAAATATTAAGGCAACCTCTGATGAAGGTGAGGAAGACAATGAAGTCATTATCAAGGAACTGAACAATTTCCTCGCAAAAGCAAACGGAGAGGCTGCTGCCGCAGAGGCAGCACCTGCAGAAACAGAAAAAGAAGCAGCGGCGCCGACAGACAATGGAGACCACAAACTGTATCTTCAGATTGATCTGACGGATCAGGAGCGGGATGCCGTTATGACTGCAAAAGACAGTGGAATGCATATTTACGGCATGACGGTTATGATCCAGAAAGAGTGCCTTTTAAAAGCGGCCAGAGCTTTTTTGGTATTCCGCGAAGTGGAGGCTTTTGGAGAGATTCTTGTATATCGTCCGAGCTCTCAGGATATTGAAGATGAAAAGTTTGAACAGGAATTCAGCTTTTATGTCGCATCACCGGAAAGCTTTGACAAGATCCAGAACGCTGCAAAGAATGTTTCCGAGATTGAAGATGCCGTTGGAGAAGAACTGACTGATTTTTCACCACGCGTAACAGAAACTGAGACGGAAGAAAAGAAAGAAGAAAAACCGGCAGAGACAAAACCGGAAGTACAGGCTGCACCAAAGAAAGCGCCGGAAAAGAAAAAGGCTCCGGCAAAGAAAAACGGTGTAGGAAAACCGGCGACAAGCCGTACGGTCCGTGTGGATATTGAAAAGCTGGATGCTCTTATGAACCAGGTATCCGAGCTTATCATTGCAAAGAACAGTCTGGTATCCATCAGCTCAACGGAAGAGGGAGGATTTACCAATCAGGGATTCCATGAACAGATTGAATATCTGGAGCGAATCACCACAAGCCTTCATGAATCTGTTATGAAAGTCCGGATGGTGCCAATTGAGAGCGTTGTAAATAAATTCCCACGTATGATTCGTGATCTGTCCCGTACATTGAATAAGAAGATGGAACTGGTTATGACCGGTGAAGATACCGAGCTGGATCGTACCGTAGTGGATCAGATCGGTGATCCATTACAGCATTTGCTTCGTAATTCTGCGGATCATGGTCTGGAAGACACCGAGCTTCGTATCCAGAGAGGAAAGCCGGAAGTCGGAAATATTTTCCTGAATGCATATCAGGAAGGAAATAACGTTATTATCCAGGTGGGTGATGACGGTAACGGAATTGATACCGAAGCGGTAAAAGCAAAGGCAATCGAGCGAAATATTATTACACCGGAACAGGCCGAAGTCATGACACAGAAAGAGATCATAAATCTCCTGTTTATGCCAAGTTTTTCCATGGCAAAGAAGATTACGGATATTTCCGGAAGAGGCGTTGGCCTTGACGTTGTAAAATCTAACATTGAGCAGCTTGGCGGTGATGTGGAAGTTAAGACAAAACTTGGGGAAGGAACAACATTTACCGTTCGTCTTCCTCTGACACTTGCCATTATTCAGGCATTGATGGTTGAAGTCCGCGATGAAAAATATGCCATTGCCCTTGGGTCCATTGCAAATATTGAGAGTGTACCGGTCAGCAGCATCAAGTATGTGGAAGCAAAAGAGGTTATTCATCTGCGTGGAAGCGTTATTCCGCTTGTTCGTCTGGACAAACTTCTGGATATTGAACCAAGAGAAGAAGAACCGGAAAGCCTTACCGTTGTTATTGTAAAGAAAGGCGACAGTCAGGTAGGACTTGTTGTTGACGATCTGATGGGACAGCAGGAGATCGTTATTAAGTCTTTAGGCAAGTATATCAATGGAAATAAGCTGATCAGCGGTGCAACAATCCTCGGTGATGGTGAAGTTGCGTTGATTCTGGATGCAAACACACTGATGTAATGGGGGTGAATGACGATGGCTATTGCAAACAATCAGATTGAAACAAATGAGAATAAAAATAAAGAAAAAGAAGTAAAGCAGTATATCGTAGTTCAGATCGGTTCTGAAAAGTACGGAATTGATATCAGCTATGTCGATAATATTGTGCGTATGCAGAAAATTACCCGTGTGCCAAAGGCACAGGAGTATTTCAAGGGAATCATCAATCTTCGAGGCGAAATTGTGCCGGTTATGAGTATCCGTCTGAAAATGGGACTTGAGGATGATACCTTTACTTCGGCATCCCGGATCATTATTTTAAAGATCGAAGATAAAGGGTCTTTAGGTGTGATTGTAGATGAGGTTTGTGAGGTTGTAAATCTTTCTGAGGATCAGATCGAAAATAACAATATCAATTCAAATCATGTAAAAGATACTTTTATCAATGGTATTGGAACAAGCGGAGATCAGCTGATTTCCCTGTTTGAAATCAATGCGATTGTAGACGAAAAAGATAACACATAAGACAACTGAGTATAGTGAGGCTATGCCTCACTATACATGGTTATTGGAGGAAAAAGATGAACGATTTTACATTGGATAATGTAAATGAAATGTATATTGACGTACTGCGCGAAATTGGAAATATCGGAGCGGGAAATGCAACAACTTCTCTGGCAAGCATGATCAATGAACAGATTGATATGAATGTTCCGAAAGTAGAATTGATGGAAGCTTCTAAGCTGAGTTCCGCAATTTGTCCGGAAGACGAGATTATTGTCGGAATTTTTCTGGAAGTAACACATGATATTACAGGAAGCATGATGTTTTTAATGCGCATGGATTCCGCCCATTATCTTGTGAACAAACTGATGGGAAGAGACCCGGAAAACGATGCACCTTTTGATGAGATGGATTTATCTGCCATGAAGGAAATCGGAAATATTATTACGGCTTCGTATCTGTCTGCACTTTCAAGTATGACAAATCTTACGATTTTACCATCCGTTCCATATATTGCGGTGGATATGGCGGGAGCGATTCTTAGTGTTCCGGCAATTCAGTTTGGACAGTACGGAAATAATGCGCTGCTGATTGAAACAGAATTTGGCGATGAACGTATGATTAATGGATATTTTATCCTGATGCCTGAGGAAGAGTCCTATGCAAAGATTTTATCCTCTCTTGGAATTCAGCTATAGAGGAGATCGTAGAATATGGGAGAAGTGATCAAGGTTGGAATGGCAGACCTGAAAACCGCAAAAGCTCCGAATACACTCACGACACTGGGGTTGGGCTCTTGTATCGGATTAACACTTTATGATCCGGTGACGAAAATCGGTGGATTGGTACATTATATGCTGCCAGACAGCACAAAATTAAAAAATAATACCAATATTGCAAAATTCGGGGATACCGGAATCCGTGAACTTTTAAGACAGGTTCTGGCTTTGGGAGCAAATCAGAGAAGACTTGTGGCAAAGATCGCGGGGGGCGCATGCATGTTTGAAATGAGCGGACTTTCGTCTGTGGGAAATGTAGGCGCACGCAATGCGGAAGAAGCAAAAATTATTTTGAAAGAATTAAGGATCCCGCTGATCGCGGAGGATACCGGTTTAAATTACGGACGTACGGTAGAACTGGATTGTGAGACCGGAGATTTCAGAATTAAATCGGTGGGAAAAGAAATTAAAGTAATATAGAGGGGCAGAAGATGAAAACCAATGGTGTACCGGCTATTATTATGTTGGCGGCAGGGTTTATTGACTGTGTGATTGCAATTCTTACGCACATGTCACTTTGGAATTTTACAAGACAGCTGTTACTGGTACTTGTCCTGTTTTATGTGATCGGTTGTGTGGTAAAAATGATCATTGACCGAAACTTCAAGGATATGGAAGATGACCAGAACGGGGAAGAAACGGAAGAGTCTAAAGAGGAGCAGGAAGCGGAAGGCTCTGAGGAACAGGAAAATACTGAACAGGCCCAAGATGCACAGGAGCAGTCGCAGGAGCAGCCGGAGGTTCAGGAGGAACAACAAACAAAGTAATTAACCGGGGCGGAATGATGTAGATGAAAACTGCGGATAAAGAAAAACTCTGGGATGCGTATCGTCAGAAGAAAACGCAGGAGACTAGAGAACAGCTGATAATTGAATATGCGCAGCTTGTAAAACTCGTAGCGGGAAGACTCAGCATGTATCTTGGACACAATGTGGAATATGATGATTTGGTCAGTTATGGGATTTTCGGACTGATTGACGCAATTGATAAATTTGATCTGGAAAAAAATGTAAAATTTGAAACATATGCGAGTTTGCGGATTCGTGGTGCTATTTTAGACCAGATTCGTAAAATGGACTGGATTCCAAGAAGCGTAAGACAGCGACAGCGCAAAATTGATGAAGCGATGAAACAGATCGAGATGAGGACCGGTAAAACAGCTTCGGATGAAGAACTTGCAAAGCAGCTGGGGCTGACGGATGAGGAACTGTGCAGCTGGCAGACACAGCTTAAGGTGACCAATGTTGTGTCTTTGAATGAATTTGAAGAAAACGGTCCGGAGCCAATGATTGATTCGGCGCATCCGGTCCGGTTTTCACAGCCGGAAGAAGTGGTGGAGGAAGCAGAATTAAAAGAAAAACTGGCGGAATCCCTGGAACTTCTGACGGAGAAAGAGCGGCGCGTTATTGAACTTTATTATTATGAAGATATGACCCTAAAAGAAATCAGTAAAATATTGGAAGTGTCAGAATCACGTATTTCCCAGTTACATACCAAAGCATTAAACAAGATGCGTAAAAAAATGGGTGTTTATATGAATATTCTGACGGAGTAGGAGCGGATCTATGGCAATTGCACCAATCAATTATGCTACGATACAGCGTACCGCAGACATCGAGACATTTAAAAACCAGCAGGATACAAAACCGATGGTGGATCAGCAGAATATTCAGGTGCAGGTGGATCACAGGGAGGATGTTCTGCATCATCAGGTCATCCATCCGGAAGAAAATGAGCAGCTGGATAATCACACAGATGCCAGGGAAGAAGGAAAAAACAAATATAAAAAACAGGGATCTGTGAGAAAAAAAACAAACAAAGAAACGAAGCGGACGGGTGGCAATCCGGTTGGCGGCAGTTTTGATATGAAAATCTGAGGGAAAATATATGACGGGTGTGGAAATTACACTGATTCTGGTTGGAATCATTTTTGTTCTCGTAAGCTTTTTTGTTCAGGAAAAACTTACCCCGAAAGATGTACAGGAGATAACCAGATTAAGTGAGAAGGAATTAAAGATTATTGTCGAGCGGGAACTGAAAAATGCAAATGACAAGGTAGAAGATGCAATCGATGCAGTGGTAGAACAGTCCCAGGAGAATGCCAAGCGTCTGATGGAAAAAGAAACGAATGAGAAAATTATGGCAATCAACGAATATTCCAATACGGTGATTGAATCAATGAATAAAACGCATAATGAAATTCTCTTTTTATATAATATGCTCAATGACAAGCATACGGAACTGACCGGGCTTGCATCGCAGCTACAACAGTTTTCGGAGCAGGTAAAACATACACAGGATGAAATGATGACACATCTGACGGAAACAGTAAAAGAGCCTGAACCGGCAAGAACGGAAGTGTCAGAGCCTGTGGAGGAACAGCCGCAGCAGATTTCACCAAAAGCATCTGTGGCAGAGGAAACCGATAACGGAAGCTTCAACGATCAGGTACTTGCACTTCATCAAAACGGAGTGTCTGATGTGGAAATTGCCCGTAAGCTGGGACGGGGGCTTGGAGAAGTGAAGCTGGTGATCGGATTATACAAAGGGGAAGATGTCAGTGAGATTTAAATATTATTTACGTGGCTGCGGACTTGGAATTCTGGTTGCCTCGCTGGTATTTATTGTATCGTTACATGCACACGGCGGAGCAATGTCGGATGAAAAAGCTATGCAGAGAGCTTCGGAACTTGGAATGATCATGCCGGATGACACACAGACGCAGGAAGCAGAAACGCAGACAACAGAACTTCCGGTAAAGGAAACGAATCTTCCGGATACACAAAGAACGACACAGGCAGTGACACAGAAGGTTCCGCAGAACGATACACAAAAACAGACGGAGCGTGATACTTCTTCGGAACAGAATGACACACCAAAAGAGTCGGAGAAAAAGGCGGAAGAAAAGAAAAAAACACAGGACTCTCAAAAGAAAGAAGAAGAGAAGAAAAAAGCGCAGGAGACCGAGAAGGAAGAAACAAAAAAGGAAAAAGTCTCCATTACAATAAAAGGCGGAGAAGTGTGCAGGGAGATTGCACAGGATCTGCAGGAGAAAGGACTTGTCAAGGATGCGGAAGATTTCCGCAAATATATGCAGGATCACAATTATGCAAGATATATCCGTGTGGGGACATTTACGCTGGAAAAGGGAATGAACTATAGCGAGATTGCGAAAGTACTGACAAAAAAATAGTATAATAAAGCTTGCATGAAAGCCTTTGGTATGATATAATGCCAAAGGCTTTAAATTTTATTAAACACATGTATGGAAGCTGCCGGTGCCGGATCTACGCTTTTCCGGTGGCAGACTAATAGGAAGTACATGGAAGAAATCAACCAAACGGAGGTAATTAAAATGAGCGTAATTTCTATGAAACAGTTACTTGAGGCAGGTGTTCATTTCGGACATCAGACAAGAAGATGGAACCCTAAAATGGCTCCATACATCTACACAGAGCGTAACGGTATCTACATCATTGACTTACAGAAGTCTGTTGGCAAGGTAGATGAGGCATATGATGCAATTTCCGATATCGCTGCTCAGGGAGGTACCATTCTTTTCGTTGGTACAAAGAAGCAGGCACAGGATGCTATTAAGACTGAGGCAGAGCGTTGCGGAATGTACTATGTAAATGAGAGATGGTTAGGTGGAATGCTTACAAACTTCAGAACCATCCAGAGCCGTATTGCACGTCTGAAAGAAATCGAGACCATGTCTGAAGATGGAACATTTGATGTTCTGCCAAAGAAGGAAGTTATTGCACTGAAAAAAGAGTGGGATAAGTTAGAGAAGAACCTTGGCGGAATCAAGGATATGAAGAGAATTCCTGACGCTATCTTTATCGTAGATCCTAAGAAGGAGAGAATCTGCGTACAGGAAGCACAGTCTTTAGGAATCACACTGATCGGTATCGCTGATACAAACTGTGATCCGGACGAGTTAGATTATGTAATCCCAGGTAATGATGATGCAATCAGAGCCGTTAAGCTTATCGTTTCCAAGATGGCAGATGCTGTTATCGAGGCAAAGCAGGGAACTGAGGAAGTTGCTGCAGAAGCTGCTGAGGAGACAGTAGAAGAATAATTTTTGCATAATCATTCGAGAATTGGAGGAAAAAAAGATGGCAATTACTGCTGCTATGGTTAAGGAACTGCGTGAGATGACAGGCGCAGGCATGATGGATTGTAAGAAAGCTCTGACAGAGACAAACGGAGATATGGATGCCGCTGTTGACGTTTTGAAAAAAAGCGGTGCAGCCAAGATGGAAAAGAAGCAGAGCAGAATCGCTGCGGAAGGTATCGCAAGAGTTGCAGTAAACGGAAATGTTGCTGTTGTAGCTGAGGTTAACTCAGAGACAGATTTCGTTGCTAAAAATGAAACATTCCAGGAGTTTGTTCAGACAGTTGCAGATACAGCACTTGCTTCTGATTTAAACGGTGGAGCAAACGGCGAAGATATCGAGGCACTTCTTGCAACAAACGGACTCAGTGATCTGCTTGTTGAGAAGACAGCAACAATCGGAGAGAAGTTATCTGTGCGCAGATTCGCAAAGGTAACCGGTGATGCTGTTGCTTCTTATATTCACGGTGGCGGAAGAATCGGTGTTGTTATCGCTGCAGACGGTGCATCTGATGATGCTGCAAAAGAGGCTCTTACAAACATTGCTATGCAGGTTGCTGCAATGAACCCACAGTATATCAGCAGAAACGATATTTCCGCTGAGGAACTTGCAAAGATCAAAGAGATCACAATTGACAGCGCATTAAATGATGCAACAACTCTTCCAAAGCCTATCTTAAACAAATTACTGGACAAGGCAATCGGCGAGAAGGTATGGAGTGATGAGGATATCAATAACTTCGAAGAGCATAAGAGCAATATGAATTATGTCTGGAATTTCCTTTCCGATGCTGCAAAGGTTCAGCTGGGTGAGCTGGCTATGGCAGATAAGGCATCTATCACTGCTGAGAAGATGTTCGGCGGTCTTGTAGAAGGTCGTGTATCTAAGCAGTTAAAGGAGATCTGCCTTCTTGATCAGACATACGTTAAGGCGGAAGATGGCAAGCAGTCCGTAGCTAAGTATCTTGAGTCTGTTTCCAAGGATCTTAAAATCACCAAGATGATTCGTTTCGAAGTTGGCGAGGGTATGGAAAAGAAACAGGAAGATTTCGCAGCAGAAGTTGCTGCACAGATGAACGCATAATCCGTTCACAGAGTCAAGCTGTGTGAAAACACAAAAGGAGTCGTGGTTTTGGAAAAATAAAGAAACCGTGGCTCCTTTTTTATAACAATTTTACAACAACAGGGAATTAAATCTTTACAAGTTTTCAAAATATGTTAAAATAGAAAAGGATATTTCCCGGTGGAGGAACAGGATGAGTACAAAAGATTCAGAAGCTCTGGAGCAGCAGCGCCAGAGGAGAAATCGCATCAACCGTATGAAAACGGGAATCATTGTGACGATTACGGTATGGATGCTTGTCTCACTGTTGGCAATTATCCTTCTGACGGTGCAGGTAGCACGTTTGAGCAGCCATGTAAAGAGACTGGAGAAAGCGGGACAGACAACCGTTTCGCAAAATATTCCGGATTCTGAAAATGTGCAGGCTGCGGATACAGAAAGCAGTGGGCAGGAGACACAGAAATCTGCTTACGATAAAGTTGTGACGGGGATTGATTCCGAGGACAATATGGCAAAAGAGGGAGATGCACATAAAGTATATCTTACTTTTGACGGCGGACCGGATGAAAATACGGACAAGATTCTCGACGTATTGGGTAAATACGGAGTAAAAGCAACTTTTTTCGTAGTAGGGGATGATTCCAAGGATATGCAGGAGGTCTATAAGAGGATTGTAAAAGACGGACATACACTTGGAATGCATTCCTTTTCCAACAAATACAGTACAATATATGCCTCCACAGAGGCATTTGAACAGGATTTTGATAAGATTTCCTCATATCTGAAAGACGTTACGGGAGTCAATAGTCTCTATTATCGTTTTCCAGGAGGAAGCAGCAATGAGATCAGCAATGTAAATATGGCTGAATTCGTTCGTGTCTTAAATGAAAAGGGAATTACATACTTTGACTGGAATGTTTCTGCAGGAGATTCTTCATCGGATTATACGGTGGATGATGTTGTGACAAATGTGACAGAAGGAGTAAAAAGATACAAAACCTCAGTCGTGTTATTGCACGACGGGGATGACAAGTCAACAACGGTAGAGGCTCTGGAACCTTTGATTCAGAAACTGCAGCAGATGAAAACAGAAATTCTGCCGATTGATGAAAATACAAAAGTCATTCAATATATCAAGGCAGATAGTGTTGAATAAATATGAGTGGAGGAAGCACGATGGGATTATTTAAAGATTTTAAGGATGATTTTTCCCAGGCAGTCAATGAAATGATGCCGGGAGCAGACGTTCCGGGAAAAGAAAACAAGACAGAAGATCTGGTAGTTAACACTCTGGGAGAAGATGTGGATGTAAAATCCGAATTATCCAAACTGGATGGTTTACTGGAGCAGGTACAAAAGGATGACGGGTCTGATACACAAAAGTTAGAGTCGGAGCTTCCACCAATTCACAAAGAGGATAAAAAACCGGTGATCACACCAACTGTGGATCCGGTAATCAATACATTTAATGAGGAGAAAAAAATTATGAGCGACACAACAATGGAAACCCCAAAGCCAACAGCACCAGTAGCACCAGTAATGGAAAGCAAAGTGAATCCGGATGCAATCTCAGATGAGACATCTGTTATAACAGCAGGAACCGTTCTGACCGGTGATATCGCGTCTGACGGATCATTTGATATTCAGGGAACCATCAATGGAAATGTAACCTGCAATGGTAAGCTGGTTGTAACCGGAACGATTAACGGAAATAGTGCAGCTTCAGAGTTTTTTGCTGATGTGGCAAAAGTAGAGGGAGAAGTTGTAAGTTCCGGTACGGTTAAGATCGGAGCCGGTTCTGTGATCATTGGTAATATTTCAGCAGCTTCTGCAGTTATTGCTGGTGCGATCAAGGGTGATATTGATGTACAGGGACCTGTTGTTGTTGATACATCTGCAGTGGTAATGGGAAATATCAAATCCCGTTCCGTACAGATTAATAACGGTGCAGTAATCGAAGGTTTCTGCTCTCAGTGCTATGCTGATATTGATGTGCAGGGACTTTTTGACGGAAAGTAAAATCAATCATAGGAGACAGATACGATGAAACGTATTTTATTAAAACTCAGTGGAGAGGCATTGGCCGGGGACAAGCATCATGGATTTGATGAGCCGACAGTTACGGTTGTTGCAAAGCAGGTAAAGCAATTGGTAGATGCAGGTGTACAGGTTGGTATTGTCATCGGAGGAGGCAACTTCTGGAGAGGACGTACCAGTGAGACGATCGACCGTACAAAAGCCGATCAGATCGGTATGCTTGCTACGGTTATGAACTGTATTTATGTGTCAGAAATTTTCCGTTCCGTTGGAATGATGACTTCCGTGCTTACTCCGTTTGAGTGCGGATCTATCACAAAGTTATATTCCAAGGATCGTGCAAATAAATATTTTGCACATAACATGGTTGTATTTTTTGCAGGTGGTACCGGACATCCATATTTCTCAACAGATACGGCAACGGTACTTCGTGCGGTAGAGATTGAAGCAGATGGAATTTATCTTGCCAAGGCAATCGATGGTGTATATGACAGCGATCCGAAAGTAAATCCATCCGCTAAAAAATATGATCAGGTTTCCATTCAGGAAGTCATTGATAAAAAACTTGCGGTCGTTGATCTGACAGCATCCGTAATGTGCATGGAAAACCACATTCCAATGTATGTATTCGGACTTGGTGAAACGAACAGCATTGTAAACGCGGTAAACGGCCAGTTCAACGGAACCGTCGTTACTGTGGACTAGGAGGATATAGTATATGGACGAGAGATTACAGATTTTTCAGGATAAAATGGAGAAATCCCTTGCCAATTTAAATGAGGAGTTCGCGGGAATCCGTGCAGGACGTGCGAATCCGCATGTGTTGGACAAACTTCGTGTTGATTATTACGGAACACCGTCTCCGATTCAGAGCGTTGCAAATGTCAGTGTTCCGGAGCCGAGAATGATTCAGATTCAGCCATGGGAAGCATCTATGGTAAAAGAAATTGAAAAAGCCATTCTCAGTTCGGATCTGGGAATTAACCCGACGAATGACGGAAAACTGATTCGTCTGGTATTTCCGGAACTGACCGAAGAGCGAAGAAAAGAGCTGGCAAAAGATATTAAGAAAAAAGGTGAGGGTGCCAAGGTCGCTGTGAGAAATATCCGCAGAGATGCGATGGATCATTTCAAAAAAGTAGGCAAGGCGGAGGATATTTCCGAGGACGAGATCAAGGATCTCGAAGACGGAATCCAGAAACTGACCGATCAGTATGTTGCACAGATTGACAAGGCTGTGGATGCCAAGTCGGATGAAATTCTTACAGTATAAGATGTTTAAGGGACATAAGCCTGTGGCTATGTCCCTTTTTCACTTGCAGGAAAGAGGGGAACAAGATTGATGAAAATTCCAAAACATGTGGCGATTATACTCGATGGGAATGGAAGATGGGCAAAAAGCAAGGGTATGCCACGCAATTACGGACATACCGTTGGCGCAAAGAATGTAGAAACGGTTTGTCAGGCTGCAGATGAGCTTGGAATTGAGTACCTGACACTGTATGCATTTTCCACGGAAAACTGGAATCGTCCGGACAGCGAAGTGGCTGCACTGATGAAACTGCTGGAGAGTTATTTGAAAAACTGTATCCGCACGGCAAATAAAAATAATATGCGGGTACGTGTGATTGGGGAACTTTCCAGATTATCCGAAAGTTTTCAGAAAAAGATTCAGGAACTGGAAGAAGTTTCCGCGGCAAATACGGGACTGAATCTGACCATTGCCATCAATTATGGAAGCCGGGATGAGATGCTTCGGGCCATGAAGCATATGTTTACTGATATAAAGAATGGCAGAATCACGGAGGAGGAAATCAATGAGAAAACCTTTTCCGGATATCTGGATACAAGGGAACTTCCAGACCCGGATTTACTGATTCGTACAAGTGGAGAGCAGCGGCTTTCCAATTATCTGCTGTGGCAGCTTGCGTATAGCGAATTTTATTTTACGGATGTTCCGTGGCCGGATTTTCATAAAAAAGAATTGGAATTAGCTGTGGAAGCGTATAATAAACGAGACAGACGCTTTGGCGGACTTAAGGAGGAAGAATAGGATGTTTAAAACGAGACTGTTAAGCGGAATCGTGCTGGTAATTCTGGCTCTGTTTTTGATTATTTCAGGCCATGAAATTTTATTATTTGCAACACTTGCCATTTCCTGTATCGGAATGTTTGAATTATATCGAGTGTTCAAGATGGAAAAGACCGTTCTGGCAGGCGTTGGATATCTGGCGGCAATCGTTTATTACTGTAATTTACAGTGGAAGTTTCTGCCGGATCTTATGATTTTATTTATGGCATTTTTGATTCTGTTAATGTTTGTATTTGTATTTGCATATCCGAAATTTCATGCAGATCAGGTGATGGCAGCATTTTTTGGATTCTTCTATGTAGCGGTCATGCTTTCTTATGTATATCAGATCCGTACGCTGGAGAGAGGGTTATATCTTGCCTTTCTTGTATTTTTATGTTCGTGGGGATGCGATACCTGTGCATATTGCGTCGGAATGCTGATCGGAAAGCACAAGATGTCGCCGAAACTCAGTCCGAAAAAATCGGTAGAGGGTGCAGTGGGAGGGGTGGCAGGTGCTGCGCTTCTGACCGCTTTATATTGTTTTATTTTCCGTAGCCCGATGCATCTGGAACGTGGAGAAATTGTAATTCTTGCTGTGATTGCGGCAATTGCCGGACTGATTTCCATGGTAGGGGATCTGACAGCTTCTGCCATCAAAAGAAATTATGATATCAAGGATTACGGAAAGCTGATTCCCGGTCATGGAGGAATTCTCGACCGGTTTGACAGCATGATTATTACTGCACCAATCATTTATTTCCTGGCGCTTCATATGCTGTAAGAGGTGAACGATGAAAAAGATAGCAATTTTGGGATCGACAGGGTCCATTGGAACACAGACACTTTCTGTGATTGAAGAACATGCAGATGATTTTGAAGTGACCGCACTTGCCTGTGGAAACAATATCCGTCTGCTGGAAGAACAAATGCGGAAATTTCGCCCAAAGCTTGTTGCTGTGTGGAGCAAAGAGGCAGCAGCTTCCCTTCGGGTCCGCACGGCGGATCTGGGCATTCCTGTGGAAACCGGAATGGATGGATTACTTGCGGTTGCAACTTATGAAGAGTCGGAAATTTTGGTAACGGCGATTGTCGGGATGCTCGGAATCCGGCCGACCATTGCAGCCATAAAGGCAAAGAAAACGATTGCCCTGGCAAACAAAGAAACGTTAGTTACGGCAGGACATCTCATTATTCCGCTTGCAGCGGAGTATGGAGTGTCTATTCTTCCGGTAGACAGTGAACATAGTGCCATTTTCCAGTCTTTGCAGGGAAACGAAGAAAATCCGATCAGTAAAATCCTTCTTACCGCATCCGGAGGACCGTTCCGGGGCAGAAAGAAGCAGGATCTGCTCCATATACAGGTGGAAGATGCATTAAAGCATCCGAATTGGTCCATGGGACACAAGGTGACCATTGATTCTTCGACACTTGTGAACAAAGGGCTTGAGGTTATGGAAGCAAAATGGCTGTTTGGTGTGGAACTCGAACAGATTGAAGTTGTCGTGCATCCGCAGAGTGTCATTCATTCTGCTGTAGAATATGAGGATGGTGCAGTGATTGCGCAGCTTGGAACGCCGGATATGCGTCTGCCGATTCAGTATGCACTGTATTACCCAAAGCGGAAACATTTATCCGGGAAGCGTCTGGATCTTTTTGCTCTTCGTGACCTTACGTTTGAGCGCCCGGATACGGATACCTTCCGTGGGCTTTCCCTGGCATATGATGCTGCCAGACGGGGAGGAAATATCCCAACGGTTTTTAATGCCGCAAATGAAAAGGCAGTGGCAATGTTTCTGGACAGAAAAATCGCTTATCCGGAAATTACGGAAATGATTGAAGCTGCAATGGAAGAAGTCAGCTATATCGCACATCCGGATTTAGAGCAGATCTTAGAGACAGAGCAGGCAACATATGAATATATAGGGGGCAGGTGGTAAAAAAAATGAAAATTGTATCATTTCTTATCGCATTTGTAATATTTAGTATTGTAATTTTATTTCATGAACTGGGGCATTTTTTGCTTGCAAAGGCAAACGGAATCCGGGTAAATGAATTTTGTTTCGGCCTTGGACCGACTATCTGTGGGATACAAAAAGGCGAAACCAAATACTGCATTAAGGCATTTCCGTTTGGAGGAGCCTGCATGATGGAAGGGGAAGACGAAGATTCGACGGACAATCGTGCATTTGGTAAAAAGCCGGTATGGGGACGTATGAGCGTCGTATTTGCAGGACCTTTTTTTAATTTTATTCTTGCATTTATTTTCGCGTTTATCCTGATGAGCTGTGTGGGATATGATAAGCCGGTTCTTTCCGGGGTAATGGAAGGATATGCCGCAGAAGAGGCAGGTCTTCAGGAAGGGGATGAGATTATCCGGATGAATCATTTTTCGGTTCATTTCAGCAGAGAAATCACTGCATACGGAACATTTCATTCCGGGGAAACCATTAAAGTCACTTATGCAAGGGATGGGCAGAAACATACGACAACACTGGTTCCGAAACTGGATAAAGAGACCGGAAGATATCTGTACGGATTTCAGACCATGGGAAATGTCCGGGTAAAGGGAAACGTGCTCACAAACCTAAAAAACAGTTTTTATGAGGTGCGATACTGGATTTATACCACTATCCAGAGTCTGAAAATGCTTGTGACACGTCAGGTATCTCCAAACGAACTGAGCGGACCGGTCGGTATCGTAAAATCAATCGGAGACACCTATCAGCAGTCTGTAAAAAATGACGGGTATTACTATGCACTTTTGAATATGCTCAACTGGACGATTCTTTTATCTGCGAATCTGGGCGTTATGAATCTGCTGCCGCTTCCGGCACTAGACGGAGGCCGGCTGTTATTTCTGATTATTGAGGCGATCCGCAGAAAGCGGATTGATCCAAACAAAGAAGGCATGGTAAATCTGGTTGGTATTGTATTGTTGTTTGGACTGATGTTTATTGTTATGTTCAATGACATTCGAAAACTATTTATCTAAGAGGCTAGAGGCGTTATGATGGAGAGACATATCACAAAGGAAGTACAGATTGGAAACAGATGGATTGGCGGAAATCATCCGATTGCGATTCAGTCTATGACAAATACAAAGACAGAGGATGTTGCGGCAACGGTGGCACAGATTAAGCAGCTGACAAAAGTCGGTTGTGAAATTATCCGCTGCGCGGTTCCCACCCAGGAGGCAGCTGCGGCGCTGACGGAAATCAAAAAACAGATTACCATCCCGCTGGTTGCGGATATCCATTTTGATTACCGGCTTGCGATTGCAGCCATGGAGCACGGTGCGGATAAAATTCGTATCAATCCCGGAAACATTGGAAGTCGTGAGCGTGTAAAAGCGGTTGTGGATGTGGCAAAAGAGCGCCGGATTCCTATCCGTGTGGGCGTCAACAGCGGATCTTTAGAGAAGGGTCTCGTGGAAAAATACCATGGTGTGACCGCAGAGGGAATTGTGGAGAGCGCAATGGATAAAGTGAAACTGATCGAAGATATGGGCTATGATAATCTTGTGATCAGTATCAAATCCTCGGATGTCATGATGTGTGTCAAAGCACATGAGCTGATCGCAAAACAGACGGATCATCCGCTGCATGTGGGAATCACAGAGGCGGGAACACTGATCAGCGGGAATATCAAATCCGCAATCGGTCTGGGACTGATTTTAAACCAGGGAATCGGGGATACCATCCGTGTTTCTCTGACCGGGGACCCGTTGGAAGAGATTAAATCCGCAAAACTGATTCTTCGTACCCTCGGACTTCGCAAAGGGGGCGTGGAAGTGGTTTCCTGTCCGACCTGCGGAAGAACCCGCATTGATCTGATCGGGCTTGCCAATCAGGTAGAAACGATGGTTTCGGAATTTCCGCTTGATATCAAAGTGGCGGTAATGGGATGTGTGGTAAACGGACCGGGAGAGGCAAAGGAAGCCGATATCGGGATTGCCGGAGGTGTCGGCGAGGGTCTGATTATCAAACATGGAGAAATTTACAAAAAGGTACCGGAAGCAGAACTTCTGCCGGCACTGCGTTATGAATTGGAACATTGGAGTGAAGACTGATGTCAAAAGCATTTCGTGAAGCCTTTCCGACACTGAAACTGGAGGAAGAACTCGAAGGGCTGTTAGATACAACTGAAGTGACAAAAATAAGTGCGAATCATGAACATACTCATATTCGCATTTATTTGCGTGCAAAAAGACTTATTTTCAAAAAAAACATATGGAAACTTGAAAAAGCGATTACCGAACAGATTTTTCAGAACCGGGCCATACAGGTAAAGATCATAGAGTCTTATGAGCTTTCCGAACAGTATACCCCGAAGTCTCTGATAGAGGTGTATAAGGACAGTATTTTAGATGAACTGAATGCCTACAGTGTGCTCGAATACAATCTGTTGCGGACGGCGGACATGGAATTTCCGGAAGAGGACCGTCTGATTCTGACGATGGATGAGACTATTATTGCCAAAACCCGTACGGATGAGATTATCGAATTTTTAGAGAAAGTGATCTGTGAGCGCTGTGGAATGAATCTGAAAATATTTCCACAATACCGGAAACCGCAGGAGAGCAAATACCGGAAAAATTCCGAAGAACAGATCCGGCAGGAAGTGGCAGGAATTGTTGCGCGGACGAAGCTGGTTATGGAAGGAAAATCCCAGGAAACGGAAGAAAAAGAGAAAACTGTCGAAACAGAAGAAAAAACAAAGACAATTGCAAAAACGGCAGGAAATCGTGCAGACACTTCAAAAAATGGTACAAATTATGCAAAACCAAAGCAGAAGTTTGAAAAGCGGGGAGAGTTCCGCCGGAAATTCGAGTCGGATAACGGCAAAAAATCCATGAATCCGGATGTAATATACGGAAGAGACTTCGAAGAAGAGAGCATGGAGATTGAGAAGATTGACGGACCGATCGGAGAGGTTGTGATCCGCGGAAAGATTCTGTCGGTAGATACCCGTGAGATCCGCAATGAAAAGACCATCATTATTTTTTCCGTGACGGATTTTACCGATACGATTGTTCTTAAAATTTTTGCGAGAAATGATGATGTACCGGAGCTGTTAAAAGAAATCAGCGGGGGAAAGTTTGTGCGTGTCAAAGGTGTTGCAACCATTGATAAGTTCGACAGTGAACTTACCATCGGTTCTATCGTCGGAATCAAGAAATGCGCCGATTTTACAACGGTCCGTATGGATACCAGCGTAGAAAAACGCGTAGAGCTGCACTGCCATACCAAAATGAGTGATATGGATGGCGTTTCAGATGTCAAGGATATTGTCAAGCGTGCAATGAAATGGGGGCATAAGGCGATTGCCATTACCGATCACGGGGATGTGCAGGCGTTCCCGGATGCCAATCATACCGTACCGTCCGATTCGGATTTTAAAGTCATTTACGGCGTGGAGGCATATCTGGTCGATGATTTAAAGGGGATGGTGACGGACAGCCAGAACCAGGATCTGGATGCAGATTATGTGGTATTTGATTTGGAGACAACCGGATTTAGTCCGGAGACCAACCGCATTATAGAGATCGGGGCGGTGAAGGTGCAGAACGGAAAGATCGTGGACAAATTCTCAACGTTTGTCAATCCACAAGTGCCGATTCCGTTTCGGATTGAGCAGCTGACGTCGATCAATGATTCCATGGTGATTGATGCACCTGTCATTGCAGACATTCTTCCGGAATTTATGAAATTCTGCGAGGGATGTGTTATGGTTGCCCATAATGCCGATTTCGATATGAGTTTTATCAAGAAAAACTGCCAGAGGCTGGATATTCCATGCAAGCCGACGATTGTGGATACGGTTGCCCTGGCGCGTGTCCTGCTTCCGAATCTGAACCGTTTTAAGCTGGATACGGTTGCAAAAGCGCTGGGAGTATCCCTGGAAAATCACCATCGTGCAGTGGATGATGCCGGATGTACGGCAGAGATTTTTGTGAAGTTTATTGAGATGCTCCGGGAGCGCGGTATGTCTACCTTAGACGAAGTGAATGCAATGGGAACCTCATCGGTGCAGAATGTACAAAAGATGCCGACTTATCATGCGATCATTCTTGCCACCTGCGATCAGGGGCGGACAAACCTCTATAAGCTGATTTCGCTGGCGCATATCAAATATTATCACCGGCGTCCGAGGATTCCGAAGAGTGAATTTATCAGGTACCGGGATGGACTTCTGATCGGGTCTGCCTGCGAAGCGGGAGAGTTGTACCGGGCAATTTTAAATGGCCGTCCGGAGGAAGAAATTTCTAGACTGGTAAACTTTTATGATTATCTGGAAATCCAGCCGCTCGGAAACAATGCATTCCTTGTAAGAGATGAAGATTCTCCGGTTGCGTCCAATGACGATCTGATTGAGATCAATAAAAAGATTGTCCGGCTCGGGGAACAGTTCCATAAGCCGGTGGTGGCAACCTGTGATGTGCATTTTTTAGATCCGGAGGATGAAATTTACCGGAGAATTATCATGGCAGGGCAGGGATTTAAAGATGCGGATGAGCAGGCTCCCCTTTTTCTGCGGACGACGGAAGAGATGCTGAAAGAATTTGCCTATCTTGGAAGTGAAAAAGCAGAAGAGGTTGTTATTACAAATACAAACCGGATTGCGGATATGTGCGAAAAAATTTCTCCCGTTCGTCCGGATAAGTGTCCGCCGGTCATTGAAAATTCGGACCAGATGCTGCGTGACATCTGTTACAACAAAGCACATAAAATGTATGGAGATCCACTGCCGGAAATTGTGCAGGAACGTTTAGACCGGGAATTAAATTCCATTATCAGCAATGGGTATGCTGTGATGTATATCATTGCGCAGAAGCTGGTTTGGAAATCCAACGAAGACGGCTACCTGGTCGGATCGCGTGGATCGGTCGGAAGTTCTTTCGTTGCGACAATGTCCGGTATTACGGAGGTGAACCCGCTGCATGCGCATTATCTGTGCAAACATTGCCAGTACAGCGATTTTGATTCGGATCTGGTAAAATCTTTTTCCGGCCGAAGCGGATGTGATATGCCGGATAAGCTCTGTCCGCGCTGCGGAAAACCGCTTTCCAAAGAAGGGTTTGATATTCCGTTTGAGACGTTCCTGGGATTTAAGGGAAATAAAGAGCCGGATATCGACTTGAACTTTTCCGGAGAGTACCAGAGTAAGGCACATAAATACACCGAAGTTATCTTCGGGGAGGGACAGACCTTTAAGGCAGGAACGATCGGTACGCTGGCGGATAAGACGGCATTCGGTTATGTCAAAAATTATTATGAAGAGCGCGGCGTACATAAGAGAAACTGTGAAATTGACCGGATCGTGCTTGGATGTGTCGGGGTGCGTCGTACTACGGGACAGCATCCGGGTGGTATCGTTGTTCTTCCGATGGGGGAACAGATTTATACATTTACCCCGGTTCAGCATCCAGCAAATGATATGACGGTCGATATTACGACCACACATTTTGATTATCACTCGATTGACCATAATCTTTTAAAACTTGACATTCTCGGGCACGATGATCCTACCATGATCCGTATGCTGCAGGATCTGACGGGCGTAGATCCGACGCAGATTCCACTGGATGATAAGGCTGTCATGTCGCTGTTTCAGGATACTTCCGCACTTGGCATCACGCCGGACGATCTGGTGAACTGCCAGCTGGGGGCATTGGGTATCCCGGAGTTTGGTACAGACTTTGCCATGGGCATGTTAATAGACACACAGCCAAAAGAATTTTCGGATCTGGTGCGTATTGCAGGGCTGTCCCATGGTACGGACGTATGGCTTGGCAATGCACAGACACTGATTCAGGAAAAGAAGGCAACGATTTCTACCGCCATCTGTACAAGGGATGATATCATGATCTATCTGATCAGTATGGGACTGGATTCCGAGGAATCGTTTAAGATTATGGAGAATGTCCGGAAGGGAATTGTGGCAAAAGGAAAATGTGACAAATGGCCGGAATGGAAGCAGGATATGATCGATCACAATGTACCGGACTGGTATATCTGGTCCTGTGAGAAGATTAAGTACATGTTCCCGAAAGCCCATGCAGCCGCGTATGTTATGATGGCATGGCGCATTGCCTACTGTAAAGTGTTTTATCCGCTGGCTTACTATGCAGCATATTTTTCTATCCGTGCGACCGCGTTCAGTTATGAGCTGATGTGTCAGGGAAAAGAAAAACTGGAAGGATATATGCATGAGTACGAAAAGCGCAAGGACGAGCTCTCCAAAAAAGAGCAGGATACCTACAAAGATATGCGTCTGGTACAGGAAATGTATGCCAGAGGATTTGAATTTCTTCCGCTGGATATCTATAAGTCAGAACCGCATCATTTTCAGATTGTGGATGGAAAACTGCTGCCGGCGCTCAATACGATTGACGGACTTGGCGATAATGCGGCAGTTGCGATTGCAGAAGCGGCAAAAGACGGAATTTTTCTTTCCAAGGATGATTTTAGGGAACGGACAAAAGTATCAAAGACAACCATAGAACTGATGAGTGATCTGGGATTGTTTGGCGATATGCCGGAATCCAATCAGCTTTCCCTGTTTGATTTTGGCGCGTAATGTTATGGAAGTTTTGAAAAACAAAAGAGGAGGAACCGCATGTTTGGGTTCCTCCTCTTTTACAGTCTTATACATTTATTTTTTGATAACGCCGGGATGGAAAGCGGTGAGTGTTCCCGGATGATCGGTCGGTGTACAGAACATTTCTTTTGTCTTAAAATCGGTAAAATAGATGTAACTGGAAGTGACGTTGATATTGGAGTAATTGCCCTGTGCCAGTTCCTGATATCCACTGCCGTCATTTTTGATCATACAAAGGGCCGGATGGTCTTCGGAATAGCGCTGATAAAAAATACTGCTTCCGTATACATTGTAGAGATCCAGACTGTCCTTGGTAAGTGTAACCGGATGACCGGATTTCATATTGGTATGTACCAGGGCGTTGTTCTGATCCACATCCATATAATAAACATTGTCATCACTGGTTACGATCGGTTTGAAAGAATTACATTCATAGACTTTGCTTAAACTGTCACTGGCGGTATCCAGCTGATAGATGGCACCGTCACTTTCGGTTCCGCTGGTATAAATATACTGACCCAGCGTGCTGCATGTAAAAATGTAAGGCGAATATACTTTTTTGCGTCCTTCGCCATCGATTCCGATCTTGTAAAGCGTTGTAGCATCCTTGTCATCATAGTGCAGATAATAAATGTAGTTTCCGACAAGCGAGGCATACAGGCAGGGATCTTTGTCTAAAATTTTAGTGTTTTCTCCATTCTGGTCAATTCTGCACAGACTGTTTCTTGCGTAGGAGAAGAAATCAAATCCGGTTCCATTATTTTCATTATTGCGTACATAGTATACATAATGGTCATCGGCGTTGATATACATGACACGGTCATAACTGAGTTTTTTCAGATGATTGCCGTTTGTATCCATGGAATACAGCCGGTAATCGTCATCCGGATTGGCAAAATAAACGGTTCCGTTTTTCTCACAAAACAAGCCGGCATTGTAAAGGTTTCCGGCAGTATTTCCGTTGACATAGCTTGTGTTGTATTTGATCTTACTTTTCTGATGGCTGTAAAAGCCAAGTCCTGCAAATACTACGACCAGAACAGCAATTATAATTATGGGCAAACGTTTTTTCATAATATCGAGTCCTCCTTGGTAAGTTGTATCTTGCCTTTTATACCTTTGTGTTATAAAATTTTATCATAAATCATGAAGGAGCGCTATATGAAAGATTTACTAGATATCCGAAAAGATATTGATAAAATTGACGAACAGATCGTAAAACTCTATGAGGAACGGATGAAACTGACCTCGGATGTGGCTGAATACAAAATAAATACCGGCAAGCAGGTTTTTGACAAAGAGAGGGAGGAATCCAAGCTGGCAACGCTGCAGAAAAAAGCGGAAAGTGATTTTACCAGACACGGAATCCGTGAACTTTTTGAGCAGATCATGGCAATGAGCCGTAAGAAACAGTATAAACTGCTGACGGAGCATGGAATTATGCCTCCGCAGGAGTTTGAGCCGATTCACACGCTGGATTATTCCAATGCAAGGATTGTTTTTCAGGGACTCGAAGGTGCCTACAGCCAGCTTGCCATGGAACAGTTTTTTGGAGAAAACTGCAATAATTTCCATGTGGAGAGCTGGAAAGATGCCATGGAGGCCATTAAGAACGGGGAAGCGGATTATGCGGTACTCCCGATCGAGAATTCTTCGGCAGGAATTGTCTCGGAAAATTATGATCTTCTGGTGGAATATGATAATTATATTGTCGGGGAGCAGATCATCCGTATTGATCATGCACTTTTAGGACTGGAAGATGCGGATGAGAGAGATATCCGTACCGTGTATTCGCACAAACAGTCACTGATGCAGTGCAGTGAATTTCTGGACAGTCATGCGGACTGGGAAAAATTCAGTGTCAGCAATAATGCCGTTGCAGCCAAGAAGGTCAAAGAGGATGGGGAGATTTCCCATGCGGCGATTGCCAGTGCAAAAAATGCCCAGATTTATGGGTTGAAAGTATTACGCAATTCCATTCAGAATAATAAAAATAATTCGACCCGGTTTATTGTTGTGACAGGGAAAAAAGTATATACCGATCAGGCAGACCGGATCAGCATCTGTTTTGAGATCAATCACGAAAGCGGTGCTTTATATCATGCACTGTCGCATTTTATTTATAATGGACTGAATATGACAAATATCCAGTCACGTCCGTTACAAAATAAAAACTGGGAATATCGTTTCTTTGTTGATTTTGAGGGAAGATTTGAGGATCATGCAGTGCAGAATGCGCTGCGCGGACTTCGGGAGGAAACAATTGCATTCCGGATTCTTGGTACGTATTAGTCAGAATTGGTGAAAGAAGGTGGGCGTATGGCAATTCACACATTTGCAGCAATTTATATTGGCACATACGATGTGAGCCTGAAGGTATTTGAGTTTACAAACAGAAAAAAGTTTCATGAGGTGGATCACATCCGGTCCCGGCAGGAACTGGGGAAAGGTGCTTACGGCACCGGGACAATCGGATATGAGCAGGTGGAAGAACTCTGTGAAACACTGGCGCAGTTTAAAGAGATTATGGAAAGCTACAAGGTAGACATTTATGAAGTCTGTGCCGCAGCCGCACTCCGGGATACCACGAATGAGATATTTGTTCTCGACCAGATTTATCTTAGAACCGGATTCCGGGTAAAGGTGCTCAGCAATTCGGAACACCGTTTTATCAGTTATAAAGCGGTGGCGGGAAGTCCGGTGTTTGAGGAGATGATAAAGACGAGTGCAGCAGTCGTGGATGTCGGCGGAGCGAGCGTACAGATTACGTTATTCCGCAACGGAAAGATGATCACGACACAGCACATGGAAGCGGGCATCATGCGCTTGCGGAATCTGCTTGGAGACCGCGGATATTCCCTGAAAATGTATGAAAACCAGATTGAGGAATATGTCAATAAAAAACTCGAGGGATTCCGTGCCATGTATATGAATACGCCGGTGGATTATCTGATCCTGATCAGTGACTATGCCGACGGCCTGGTCAAAAAGATTGAGGAAAAAGGCGGAAAAAGCCGGCAGGTAAAGCTGGATAAATTCTCTAAATTTATCGATAAACTGCTCAAAAAAACACTGGAGGAAATTACAGCGGAACTGAATCTTTCGGATGAGAGGGAACCGTTAATTATTCCGGCACTTGTGCTGTATAAAATGATGGCACAGAATGTGAATCCGAAAGAGGTATGGGTTCCGGGCGCAAATATTCAGGATGGTATGGCATTTGATTATGCACAGCACAATAAACTGCTGGCATCGACACATGATTTTGATGCGGATGTCATTTCGGCGGCCACATTTTTATCGGAGCATTACCACAGTTTTTCTCCACACATTCAGACACTTTCCAAGCTATCCATTAAGATTTTTGATGCGATGAAACAGGAACACGGACTTGGAAAGCGAGCGCGTCTGCTGCTTCAGGTGGCTACAATCCTGCATGACTGTGGAAAGTATGTCAGCTTTGCGGAAGCGTCGGAGAGTACGTATCATATTATCATGTCCTCAGAGATTATCGGTCTGACCCATCAGGAGCGGGAGATTGTTGCACAGATCGTGCGTTACAATACCCTTCCTCTGGACCCGTATGAGGAAGTCGCCGATGTGCTGAGTCAGGAAGAGTATCTTTGCGTGGCAAAACTTTCGGCAATTCTTCGTGTGGCAAATGCGCTGGATCAGAGTCATAAACAGAAGTTTAAAAATATCCGGATCGCGGTAAGGGAGAGAAAACTCGTGATTACGGTCGAGGCATTTGAGGATATTGCACTGGAACAGGCATTGTTTGACGCAAAGACCTCTTATTTTGAAAATGTATACAGCATGAAACCTGTTTTAAAAGAGAAGCGTATTTATAACTATTAGATCGGAGGGCTTTTATGGACACAAAAATAGATTTTAAAGATCCGGCATATTATGAAAACCGTGAGCTCAGCTGGATTAAGTTTGACCAGCGTGTATTAAGTGAAGCAAGAGATAAATCCATTCCGCTTTTGGAGCGGTTGAAATTTGTCAGTATTACTTCTTCCAATCTGGATGAATTTTTTATGGTAAGGGTGGCATCCTTAAAGGATATGGTACATGCAAAATATAAAAAGCGTGATATCGCCGGAATGACCGCAACGGAGCAGCTTTCCGCCATCAATAAACAGGCGCGGGAACTGGTCAATATCCAGTACAGTACATTCAGTCGTTCCCTGATGCCGCTTCTGCGCAAAGAAGGAATATATCTTCTGGATGCACATGAGGATCTGAATGAGGAACAGGCGCGTTTTGTGGATCGCTATTTTATGGAAAATGTATATCCGGTACTCACCCCGATGGCGGTGGATGCATCGCGTCCGTTCCCGCTGATCCGCAATAAAACACTGAATATTGCAGCACTTTTGACCGGAAAGAAAACGGAGGATGAGACCGTGTTTGCGACCGTGCAGGTGCCAAGTGTTCTGCCGCGTCTGGTACAGATTCCAAGCGAAGGGGAGACAAAATCGTTTATTCTCCTTGAGCAGATCATAGAACGCAACATCGGCATATTGTTTTCCAATTACAACGTATTGTGTGCATATCCGTACCGGATCATGCGAAACGCAGATCTGACAATTGATGAGGATGAGGCATCAGATTTGCTGAAAGAGATTGAAAACAAATTAAAGATGCGTCAGTGGGGAGAAGTTATCCGTCTGGAAATTGAAGAGAAGGTAGACAAAAAACTTCTGAAATTTTTAAAGACGGAGCTGAAAGTATCGGATGAGGATATTTTTCAGATTGCAGGACCGATTGATCTGACTTTTTTAATGAAAATGTATGGGATTGACGGATATGACCATCTCCGCTATAAACCGTATACGCCGCAGCAGGTGCCGGAAATTACACCGGGAAGTGACATTTTTGCCGCAATCCGCAAAGGGGATATTTTTCTGCATCATCCATACGAAACCTTTGATCCGGTTGTGGATTTCATCCGGCAGGCATCCAAAGATCCGGATGTCCTGGCGATTAAACAGACACTGTATCGAGTCAGTGGAAATTCCCCGATTATCAGCAGTCTGGCACAGGCAGCGGAAAACGGCAAGCAGGTGTCGGTTCTGGTTGAGCTGAAAGCCCGTTTCGATGAGGAGCACAACATTGTATGGGCGAAAAAACTGGAACAGGCAGGCTGTCATGTGATCTATGGTCTCGTTGGCCTTAAAACACACAGCAAGATCGCACTGGTGGTCCGCCGGGAGGAGGACGGAATCCGCCGCTATGTTCATCTGGGAACCGGAAATTATAACGATTCGACGGCAAAGTTATATACGGACTGCGGAATCTTTACCTGCAAAGAGTCGATCGGGGAGGATGCCACAGCGGTGTTTAATATGTTATCCGGATATTCCGAGCCGCTGGCATGGAATGAGCTGGTGCTGGCACCATACTGGCTGCGGGATAAGTTTTTGCGGCTGATTGGAAGGGAAACAAAAAACGCGCAGCAGGGAAGGGAAGCCCGTATCGTGGCAAAAATGAATTCCCTCTGTGATCCGGGCATTATTGCGGCACTGTATGAGGCATCTGCAAGCGGTGTAAAGATTGATCTGATCGTGCGCGGAATCTGCTGTCTGCGCGTTGGAATTCCAGAAGTGAGTGAGAATATTTCCGTGCGTTCCATTGTGGGAAATTTTCTGGAGCACAGCCGTATTTTCTATTTTTATAATGACGGCAATCCGGAAGTATTTATGGGAAGTGCGGACTGGATGCCGCGAAATCTTGACCGGCGTGTAGAGATTGTTTTCCCGGTGATTGAGGAGGAACTCAAAGAAAAAGCACTGCATATTCTGCATGTGGAACTGGAAGATAATGTGAAAGCGCGTGTGATGCAGCCGGATGGTACGTATGAAAAACTTGACAAGCGGGGCAAGGTCCTGATAAACTCACAGGAGCAGTTTTGTGCGGAGGCAAAAGCAGCAGTGCCGGATCAGAATCCGGGAAACAACCAGCGGCTGTTTATTCCGGCAGAACCGGCGGAATAAATTTACAGAAAACAGTTGACAATACCGTAATCAGGTGGTATAGTCAAATGGTTGTTAAGAAACAAGTAGAGTATCCACTCTCACCTAAGCGCAATCGGGCGACTTAGTGTTCATACTTTTAGCATGTTATATGAATGTTAGATGTAATAGTGGATAGTCTGCCTATCCACTATTTTTTATTGGAGGTACAAAACCATTAGCGAATTAATGATTAACGAACAGATCAGAGACAGAGAGGTTCGTCTGATCGGACCGGATGGCGAGCAGATTGGTGTTGTCTCATCCAGAGAGGCACAGAAAATTGCAGATGAAGCCGGTCTTGACCTTGTCAAGATTGCTCCGAATGCAAAGCCGCCTGTATGCAAGGTAATTGATTACGGTAAGTATCGTTATGATCTTGCACGTAAGGAAAAGGATGCAAAGAAGAAGCAGAAGACAGTGGAATTAAAAGAAATCCGCCTGTCACCAAACATTGACACCAATGATTTGAACACCAAGATGAACGCTGCAAAGAAGTTCCTCGCAAAAGGCAATAAAGTCAAGATCACACTTCGTTTCCGTGGTCGCGAGATGGCACATATGAACAGCAGTAAGCACATCTTAGATGATCTTGCTGAGCAGCTTTCCGATATTGCAGTAGTGGAAAAAGCACCGAAGATCGAGGGAAGAAGCATCGGTATGGTGTTGGCAGAGAAAAGATAACATTTATTAAGGAGGAATACACAATGCCAAAAATTAAGACAAACAGAGCAGCAGCAAAGCGTTTCAAAGCAACCGGAACCGGAAAGTTAAAGAGAAACAAGGCTTACAGAAGACATATCTTAACAAAGAAAACAACAAAGAATAAGAGAAATCTCAGAAAAGCAGCAATGATGGATCAGACAAACATCAAGAACATGAAGAAGATTTTACCATACATCTAAGATTTGTTAAGGAGGATATAGGAAATGGCAAGAGTTAAAGGCGGATTAGGCGCTAAGAAAAGACATAACAGAACTTTAAAGTTAGCAAAGGGATACAGAGGAGCTCGTTCCAAGCAGTATCGTGTAGCTAAGCAGTCCGTAATGAGAGCCTTAACAAGT
Source organism: Roseburia sp. TF10-5 (assembly GCF_003462365.1). NCBI lineage: Bacteria > Bacillati > Bacillota > Clostridia > Lachnospirales > Lachnospiraceae > Roseburia > Roseburia sp. TF10-5. The sequence goes on from NZ_QTYW01000001.1 coordinate 100,877, forward strand.
TCTTATTCTGGACGTAAAGAGAGAAAGAGACAGTTCCGTCAGTTATGGATTGCTCGTATCAACGCAGCAGCTCGTATGAACGGACTTTCTTACAGCCAGTTCATGCACGGATTAAAGGTAGCTGGAGCTGATTTAAACCGTAAGGTATTAGCTGACATGGCTGTTACAGATGCAGCAGGTTTTGCAAAGCTTGCAGAAGTTGCAAAGAAAGCATTAGCTTAGTCATCGGAAAAATGTTGGGTAGAAAACTCCGGACAAGTTGTTTGTCCGGAGTTTTTTGAAAAATATACGGGGAAAGGTATTGGAAACAATGGAAAAAAGAGAACAGCTCGGAAGCAGACTTGGGTTTATTATGCTCTCGGCAGGATGTGCAATCGGATGCGGAAATGTATGGAAGTTTCCCTGGATGTGCGGACAAAACGGCGGTGGCAGTTTCATGCTTGTCTATGTGATCTGTCTGCTCATTTTAGGGCTTCCGGCAATGGTGATGGAACTTTCCGTAGGACGTGCGGCACAGACAAGTCCCTTGTATATGTATGAGAAACTTTCCGGAAAACGCAAATGGAAAATTCCGGGGATTGTGTGTCTGATTGGAAATATTGCACTGATCGCGTTTTATTCCGTTGTTGCAGGCTGGATTATTTATTATTTTGTGAAGTTTCTTACCGGTCAGAATGCGGATTTGGGATTTGAAAAAATGATCACAACACCATCCGTAAATGTTGGTTACCTGTTGATCACGGTTGTGATTACATTTGTGATTTTGAGTTTCCGGCTGCAGGGAGGCCTTGAACGCATTACCAAATATATGATGTCGGCGCTTCTGGTGCTGATGCTGGTGTTGGCGATCCACAGTTTTACGCTTTCCGGCGCAAAGGATGGGCTGGCTTTTTATCTGATTCCGGACCTTTCCAAAATATCAGGTACAATGATTGTAAAAGCAATGAATCAGGCGTTTTTCACGTTGTCGGTCGGTATGGGTGGCATGGCGATCTTTGGAAGCTACATCGGGAAAGAGCGTTCCCTTTTGGGAGAATCCGTAAATATCATTGTTTTAGATACGTTTGTAGCAGTTGTTGCAGGCATGATTATGTTTCCTGCCTGCGATACCTATAATCTTGAAGTGACTGCGGGACCAAGCCTTTTGTTTGATACGATGGCGAGTGTGTTTAACCATATGCAGGGCGGACGCTGGTGGGGTGCGCTGTTTTTCCTGTTCATGGTGTTTGCCGCCATGTCAACGGTATTTGGAGTATGTGAGAATCTGCTTGCCATGATCCGGGAACTGACGGGCTGGTCACGTCCGGTGGGATGTATTGTCTGCGGGATTGGGACGTTTCTTGTGGCATTGCCAACGGCGCTGGGGTACAGTCTGATTCGTTTTCAGCCGTTTGCAAAAGGCACGGCATGGCTGGATTTGTGGGATTTTATTGTGTCTAACAATGCGATGCCGCTCGGCTCACTGATACTGGCGCTGTTTTGCTGTACACGCCGGGGATGGGGGTGGAACAATTTCCTGCAGGAGGCCAATGCGGGAAAAGGCTTAAAAATCAAGGCATGGATGAAACCGCTGTTCTGTTATTTTGTGCCTGTAGGGATTTTATTTATTTATATTTATGGAATGTTCACGTTTCCGTGGCATTAGAAGAAAAGAGGGGCAAAAATTATTCTGTCCCTCTTATTTTTATGCGATAAGCTTTGGGAGAGGCCCCTTTTTTCTTATGAAAGGTTTTTGAAAAATACAGCCCATTATCAAATCCGACGGAATTTGCAATGGCGGTGATCGAAAGATTTGAGTGTTCCAACAGATAGCATGCCTGTTTCATGCGAAAATCCGTGAGGTATTCTTTTGGGGACTGCTGCAGCACCAGTTCAAAGGAACGGAACAGATGGCTGCGGCTTAAACCGACGTAGGCGGCAATATCTTCCACTGTGATCGGGTAGGAGTAATTGGCGCTGATATATTCGATACTTTTCTGGACGTAGGTTGCGGCTGTCAGCTGCGTTTCTTTTTGGGTGGAAGATTTTAGAAAGAGCGCCAGCGTGGTATAGAGCCGGCCGGTCATTTCAACGGCATGTTCAAATCCGTTTCCTCTGGCATCATAGATATGCAGAAGCTGACGTTTGACTTCTTCGCCGTTGGGAACTGCATGAATACATGGATGTTTGCGGGAAAAATCGGTTGCCTGCAGAATTGTGGCAGCGTCACTTCCGGTAAATCCGACCCATGCATATTCCCATGGCGTTTTTGCATCGGCACGGTAGATGATCTCCGTATTCGGATACACAAGAAAGGCATCTTCGGCAGAAAGAAAATGGGTTTCGTTGTTGACTTCGTATGTGCCTTTTCCCGAGATCACATAGTGAATCAGGTAGTGGTCGCGGATTCCGGGTCCCCACTGATAGCCGGCATCGCATAGCTGGTATCCGACATTATAGACAGACAGGGAAACAAGTTCTTTTGCAGTTGCTTTGTAGGAATTTTTATATTGATCATTCATTGGAAATGCTCCTTACACGATTCTAGTATTGAGTTTATACGTTTTTTTATGCACATGCAACATTTTTACATGTTTTTTCTACATTTGGTTCTGTACATTAAGAGCCGGGAGCGATAGAATAGGGGTATCAGAAGAAAACAAAAGCACAGAAAGGGAGAGTGGAATTATGGCAATTTTAGTTACTGGTGGAGCAGGCTATATCGGAAGTCATACCTGTGTGGAACTGCAGAATGCGGGATATGATGTCGTTGTTCTGGATAATCTGTCAAACGCTTCAGAAAAGTCACTGGATCGTGTGGAGGCACTGACCGGAAAGAAAGTTACATTTTATAAAGGAGATATCCTTGATCGTGACATCTTAAATAAAATTTTTGCAGAGCAGAAGATTGACAGCTGTATTCATTTTGCAGGACTGAAGGCTGTCGGAGAGTCTGTGGCAAAGCCTTGGGAGTATTACAACAACAACATTGCAGGAACTTTAACACTGGTTGATGTTATGCGTCAGAACGGATGCAAGAACATCATTTTCTCTTCATCTGCAACCGTATACGGCGATCCGGCAGAAATTCCGATTACCGAGAACTGCCCGAAGGGACAGTGTACCAATCCTTACGGATGGACAAAGTCCATGCTGGAGCAGATTTTATCAGATATCTACAAGGCAGATAATGAGTGGAATGTGATCCTGCTTCGCTACTTCAATCCAATCGGAGCACATCCAAGCGGAACCATGGGGGAGAATCCAAACGGCATCCCGAACAACCTGATGCCTTACATTACACAGGTTGCAGTTGGCAAGTTAAAAGAACTTGGTGTATTCGGAAACGATTATGATACTCCGGATGGAACCGGTGTGCGCGATTATATCCACGTTGTTGATCTGGCAAACGGACATGTAAAGGCATTAAAGAAGATCGAAGAGAACGCCGGACTTTGCATTTACAACCTTGGTACCGGACACGGCTACAGCGTGCTTGATATCGTAAAGAATTTTGAGGAAGCAAACGGCATTAAGATTCCATACAGCATCAAGCCTCGCCGTCCTGGCGATATTGCAACCTGTTACTGTGACCCGGGTAAGGCAGAACGTGAACTTGGCTGGAAAGCGCAGTATGGAATTAAGGAAATGTGTGCGGATTCCTGGAGATGGCAGAAGAACAATCCAAACGGTTATGAGGATTAATTAAAAAAGAGGGAAAAGTCTTATTTTCGAATTTGTTTGAATATTTTTGAAAAATATGAAAAATATGCTTGACGAAGCGTGGGGTGTATGCTATTATAATACACGGTTCGTTGGTCAAGCGGTTAAGACGCCGCCCTCTCACGGCGGAAACACGGGTTCGATTCCCGTACGGACTGCTGAGATATAAATCCAGTGTTTATACAGATTCTTGCGAAACTGTTGTAGACACTGGATTTTTGTTTTTTATACGATCATACAATATGTGTACGTTAGTCGGGGTTGGAGTTGCATCATTGACTAATGTACAGTATAAAGTTAAAAACATGAAAAAAGTATTTGACAAAGGGTATTGCGTATGATAATATAATACACGGTTCGTTGGTCAAGCGGTTAAGACGCCGCCCTCTCACGGCGGAAACACGGGTTCGATTCCCGTACGGACTGCTCTATTATAAATATAATAGCCCAACCCGAGAAAATGTTGTCATACGACAACATTTTTTTTTTACAAATTATAAATATTCAGCCAGATGGAAGTAAAGCTAAGCCTTATCAGGTGAAACAGATTAGAAATTTAATATTAAAATATGGATTGGAGGTGTAGATAAATGCATAAATATGAGAGGATAATATACTGGTCAGAACAGGATCAAAAATTTATTGTTGAAGTACCAGAGTTGGCTGGTTGTATGGCGGACGGAGAAACGGCGGCAGAGGCTTTGGAAAATGTGGAAACAGTTATTTCCGAATGGATAGAGACGGCAAAGGCTATTGGGCGGGAAATTCTAGTGCCAAAAGGAAAATTGATGTACGCATAATGAAAAATCCAGTGTTTTCATGGAATCGTCCGTGAAAACACTGGATTTTTTACGAAATGAACTTCTTTACAATTCAATGGTCAGTTCTACCGGACAGTGATCCGAACCGAACACATCGGTATGGATAGCTGCTCCGGTGAGACTGGAATCTAACCGCTTTGAAGTGATGAAATAATCGATCCGCCATCCGGCGTTTTTCTCGCGGGCTTTAAAGCGGTAGGACCACCAGGAATAAATGCCCTCGGCATCCGGATAAAAGTAACGGAAGGTATCCGTAAAACCGGCGCTTAAAAGTTCGGTCATTTTTTCTCGTTCTTCATCGGAAAAACCGGCATTTTTGCGGTTGGTCTTTGGATTTTTCAGATCGATCTCCGTGTGTGCAACATTTAAATCGCCGCAGAGAATGACCGGCTTTTTGCTGTCGAGCTGAAGAAGATAAGCGCGGAAAGCATCTTCCCATTCCATGCGGTAGGGAAGCCGCGCCAGTTCGTTCTGGGAGTTTGGAGTGTAACAGGTGACAAGGTAGAAGCTGTCATATTCGAGGGTGATCACCCGGCCTTCGGTATCGCAGATTGCGGTGCCGATGCCGCGTGTGACCTGAAGAGGTTCGTGTTTTGCAAAGATTGCCGTGCCGGAGTAGCCTTTTTTCTCGGCGTAATTCCAGTACTGGTGGTAGCCCGGCAGATCAAGTGCGATCTGTCCTTCCTGCAGCTTGGATTCCTGGATGCAGAAAAAATCGGCATCTGCGGCATGAAAATAATCGAGAAATCCTTTTTGTACACAGGCGCGCAGCCCGTTAACGTTCCATGAGATAAGTTTCATTTCTGATGTCCTCCTGAGTTGCTTTTATACAAATTATATACATATGGGAAAGAAAGTACAAGTCTTGTTACTGCTTGCAGGGGAACCGGGGAACAATAACCAGGCTTCTGAAAAAAGTACTTGACGCATGGCCTGTGCTATGATAGTATAATACACGGTTCGTTGGTCAAGCGGTTAAGACGCCGCCCTCTCACGGCGGAAACACGGGTTCGATTCCCGTACGGACTGCTGAAGTTCTTACCTGATTGGGTAAGAACTTTTTGTTTTATGAAAGAAATACACAAAATCCCTTGAAATCAGGGAAAAAGAGTGATATGATAACAAAAGTAACATAGAAACTAAGGTTGAGAGAGGGCAGATGTCCTCTCTCAAATTTTTGTGAAAATGTGTTTTATGTCAAAGAAAAGAGGTGGTAATATGTCAAAGGCAAGTACTTATGAGGCAAAGACAGAACAACTGATTCTTCCGATTCTGGAGCGTATGCAGTTTGAACTGGTAGATGTAGAATATGTCAAGGAAGGCAGCACGTATTATCTGCGGGCGTATATTGACAAAGAAGGGGGCATTACAATCAACGATTGTGAGGCGGTGGCACGTGAGATGAATGAACTGCTCGACCGTGAAGATTTTATTCCGGATTCCTATACATTTGAGGTAAGTTCTCCGGGACTTGGCAGACCTTTAAAGAAAGAAAAAGATTATGTCCGAAATATGGGCAAAGAAATTGAGATCCGTACCTACCGTGCAATCGACCGCTGCAAGGAATTCACAGGAATTTTAAAAGCGTATGATGATACATCTGTGACGATTGCAGATGAGAACGACAAAGAGACCACCTTTTTAAAGACAGATATTGCACTGATCCGACAGGCAATTGATTTTTAGGACAATGACTTATAGAGCAGTTTATAGAAAAGCCCGTTTTGCGGAGGTAAACTGCGCAGGAGATATCGCTTATGCGATACCTCATATGTGGAAAACACGATAAATATATATGGAGGATAAAAATCATGAATAATGAGTTATTGGATGCGTTAACGATACTGGAGAAGGAGAAAAACATCAGTAAAGAAACGCTGCTGGAGGCAATTGAAAATTCCCTTTTAACTGCCTGCAAAAATCACTTTGGAAAGGCTGACAACGTAAAAGTTGTGATTGATCCGGATACCTGCGAATATCATTGTTATCAGGAAAAAACAGTGGTAGAGACCGTGGAAGATCCGATTGAGCAGATCTCTTTGCAGAATGCCCAGATGATCAATGGAAAATATACATTGGGCGATATCGTTCAGGTAGAAGTAAAATCCAAGGAATTTGGCCGTATTGCAACACAGAATGCTAAGAACGTGATCTTACAGAAGATTCGTGAAGAAGAACGAAAAGTGATTTACGATGAGTATTTCAGCATGGAAAAAGAAGTCGTAACAGGTGTTGTTCAGCGTTATGTCGGACGCAATGTCAGCATTAATCTGGGAAAAGCAGATGCACTTCTGACCGAAAGCGAGCAGATCAAGGGCGAAACATTCCAGCCGACCGAACGTATCAAAGTGTATATTCTGGAAGTAAAGGCTACTTCCAAGGGACCGAAGATTCTTGTATCAAGAACCCATCCGGAATTGGTCAAGAGACTGTTTGAGTCCGAAGTTTCCGAAGTACGTGATGGCATTGTTGAGATCAAGGCAATTTCACGTGAGGCAGGAAGCCGTACCAAGATTGCTGTATGGTCCAATGATCCGGATGTTGATCCGGTTGGTGCCTGTGTCGGATTAAACGGTGCACGTGTTAACGCGATCGTCAATGAGCTGCGCGGAGAGAAAATCGATATTATTACCTGGGATGAGAATCCTGCCATCCTGATCCAGAATGCATTAAGTCCTGCAAAGGTGATTTCCGTTATTGCAGATGCGGATGAAAAAGCAGCAAAGGTTGTTGTTCCGGACTACCAGTTATCTCTTGCAATCGGCAAAGAAGGACAGAATGCCCGTCTGGCTGCCCGTCTGACCGGATTCAAGATCGATATCAAGAGTGAGACACAGGCAAGAGAGTCCGGGGATTTCCTTGATTATGAGAACGATTATGAAGACGATGAATATGACGATAATTATGAGTATGATGAGGAAGGCTATTACAAAGATCCGGATGCAGCAGAGGAGACTTCTTCCGATGAAGAGCCGGCAGAAGAAGCACCTGTAGAAGAAATACCGGTAGAAGAAACTTCCTCTGAGGAGTAATTATGGCAAATAAAAAAATTCCATTGCGCAAGTGTGTCGCCTGTAATGAAATGAAAGAAAAGAAGGAAATGATCCGGGTAATCAAAACACCGGAAAATGAGATTATGCTGGATGCCACCGGTCGCAAAAACGGCCGTGGAGCATACATCTGTGCAGATCCTGGGTGTCTTCGCCTGGCAAGAAAAAACAAGGGACTTGAGCGCTCCTTAAAGACTGCAATTCCGCAGGATGTGTATGAAAGTCTGGAAAAGGAGATGAGTACACTTGCATAATGATCCCGTATTATCCATGCTTGGAATAGCAGCAAAGTCTGGAAATGTTGTAAGCGGTGAGTTTTCTACAGAAAAAGCAGTAAAAACAGGTCATGCATATCTCGTGATTGTCTCTGCGGAGGCATCCGGGAACACAAAAAAGAGTTTTTGTAATATGACGGATTTTTACCATGTGCCATGCTACTGTTACGGAAGTAAGGAAGCACTTGGACGCTGCATCGGAAAAGAATTCCGTGCATCACTTGCCGTGACAGATGAAAATCTGGCGAAGGCCGTAGAAAAGAAGCTCAAAGAGCACACCGTATAAAAATATAAAACTGAATAACGGAGGTAAATTCATTTATGGCAAAAATGAGAGTTCATGAACTCGCGAAAGAGTTAAATATAAAATCACAGGATATTTTGGATAAATTAAAAAATACAAAGTTTGACGGAAAAAGTGCATCCAGCAATATGGAAGATGAAGCACAGGCACTGATCCGCGGAGCTTTTGCAAAAGAGACAAAATCGGCAGCAGATGCAAAAAAACCGGAAGCTGCAAAGACTGGTGCAGGAAAACCAGCGGATGGAAAGGAACGTCCAAAGAAGAAATCCAGCATCACAGCCGTATTTAATGCACAGTACAGCAAACAGTCCAGAAAGCCGGCAAACGGAAATAACAACAACCGTGGAAACGGAAATGGAAACGGTAATAACAGAAGACGGGAGGACAATAAGCGTCCGGCACAGCACAGCATCATTCGTCCGCGTCCTGTCGGGGAGCGTGCTATGCGTCCGATCAGTGAGCGTACGCCTTCGCCGACAGCGGATCTTGAAGTAAGTAAGCCGGCAAACAATAAACCGGTAGAAAACACAAATACCCGCAACAGCCAGGAAAACCGCGGAAACAACAATCATTCCGGTGGCGAGAGAAACAACAGACCGCAGAATGACAGAAACAATGACAGAGGCGGGGAGAGAAATAATAACCGTCATCAGGGAGATAGAAACAATAACAATCGTCCGAACGGAGACAGAAACAACAGCCGTCCACAAAACGACAGAAACAATAACGGCAGAAAGAACCGTTTCAGTAAAGAGCCGGCAGCAGTTGCAGCACCGGAAGAAATCCGCGGAAAGGACTCCCGTGGAAATAATGACCGCCGCAATAACAACAATAATCATCGGAAAGATCATGATAAACTCGGCGGAAAGAAACAGGAAAATTATGTAAACCTTGAGAAGCACGGCGGCAGAAAGAAACCACAGCAGCAGCCGAAGCCGAAGGAAGATGAAAATGTAATCAAGACGATCACACTTCCGGAAAAGATGACAATCCGTGATCTGGCAGACAAGATGAAACTGCAGCCATCTGCCATTGTAAAGAAACTCTTTATGAAGGGTGAAATGGTAACGGTAAATCAGGAAGTAGATTTTGAGACAGCGGAAGAAATCGCACTGGAGTTTAACTTTATCTGCGAGCCGGAGGAGAAGATTGATGTCATCGCGGAACTCTTAAAAGAGGATGAAGAAGATCCGAAGAATCTGGTTCCACGTCCACCGGTTGTCTGTGTTATGGGTCATGTCGATCATGGTAAAACATCCCTGCTGGATGCGATCCGTTCCACACGTGTGACAGACCGCGAGGCCGGTGGTATTACCCAGCATATCGGTGCATCTGTGGTGTCCATCAATGGACAGAAGATCACATTTTTGGATACTCCTGGTCATGAGGCATTTACCGCAATGCGTATGCGTGGTGCAAATTCTACCGATATTGCAATCCTGGTTGTCGCTGCAGATGATGGTGTTATGCCACAGACCATCGAGGCAATCAACCATGCAAAGGCTGCCGGTGTAGAAATCATCGTTGCTGTCAACAAGATTGATAAGCCGAGTGCAAACATTGAAAAAGTAAAGCAGGAGCTTTCCGAATACGAACTGATTCCGGAAGACTGGGGTGGAAGTACGATTTTCTGTCCGGTTTCTGCACATACTAAGGAAGGTATCGACAATCTTCTGGAAATGATCCTTCTGACTGCAGAAGTGATGGAACTGAAAGCAAATCCAAACCGTAATGCAAGAGGTCTGGTCATTGAGGCACAGCTGGATAAGGGACGCGGTGCGGTAGCAACGGTTCTGGTTCAGAAAGGAACACTTCATGTCGGAGATTCCATTGCCTGTGGAAGCAGCTACGGTAAAGTCCGTGCCATGATCGACGACAAGGGACAGCGCGTGAAGAAGGCAACTCCTTCCACACCGGTAGAGATCCTTGGATTAAACAGTGTACCGGCAGCCGGAGAGACATTTGTTGTCTGCGATTCCGATAAGGAAGCAAAATCATTTGCAGATACTTATATTTCAGAGGAAAAGAACCGCCTGATCGAAGATACCAAGGCAAAGATGTCACTGGATGATCTGTTCTCCCAGATCCAGTCCGGAAATATGAAGGAACTTGATATTATTGTAAAAGCGGATGTACAGGGTTCTGTTGAGGCAGTGAAACAGTCACTTGTGAAACTGTCCAATGAAGAAGTGGTTGTAAAAGTGATCCATGGTGGTGTCGGCGCAATCAACGAATCTGATGTTATTCTTGCTTCCGCATCCAATGCGATCATCATCGGATTTAATGTCCGTCCGGACCCGATTGCAAAAGTTACCGCAGACAATGAGGGTGTAGATATCCGTCTGTACAAGGTTATTTACAATGCGATCGAGGATGTAGAGGCTGCCATGAAGGGTATGCTTGATCCTGTATTTGAGGAGAAAGTTATCGGTCATGCAGAAATCCGTCAGATCTTTAAGGCATCCGGTGTCGGTAATATTGCCGGTTCTTATGTACTTGACGGTGTGATGGAACGCGGATGTAAAGTTCGTATTTCCAGAGAAGGCGAGCAGATCTTCGAGGGAGATTTAGCATCCCTGAAGCGTTTCAAGGATGATGTCAAGGAAGTTAAGGCCGGATATGAATGTGGTCTTGTATTCGAAGGCTTTAATGACATTCAGGAACTTGATCAGGTAGAAGCTTATAAGATGGTAGAAGTACCAAGATAGGATAGAATATGAGAAAAAACAGTATTAAAAATATTCGGATCAATGAGGAAGTGATGCGTGAGCTTTCCAATATTATCCGCGGGGAAATCAAAGACCCGCGGATCAATCCGATGACCAGTGTAGTTGCAGTGGAGGTCGCTCCGGATCTGAAAACGGCAAAGGCCTATATCAGTGTGCTTGGGGATGAAAAATCACAGCAGGATACGATTGCAGGACTTCGCTCCGCAGAAGGATTTATTCGCAGGAGCCTGGCAAAGTCCGTAAATCTGCGCAATACACCGGAGATCAAATTTGTATTGGACCAGTCCATTGAATATGGAATCCATATGTCAAAAATGATTGATGAAGTGACCAAAGATATAAAGGAGAAACCGGATGAAGAAGCTTGATGAGATTCTTGCAGGGAAAAAATCGGTAGGTCTTGCCGGACATGTACGTCCGGATGGGGATTGTGTGGGCTCCACACTCGGAGTTTACAACTATATCCGGAAATATTATCCGGATGTGGATGTGCGATTGTATCTTGAGCCGATTCCCAATATCTTTAAATTCCTGAATTTTTCATCGGAAATCCGCAGTGACTATGAGGAATCCGTGGTGTTTGATTTGTTTATCGCCATGGACTGCGGGGATGAGAAACGTCTGGGGAATGCTGCACGTTATTTTCAGGAAGCAAAGCATACAGCCTGTATTGACCACCATGTCAGTAACCAGAGTTTTGCAGAGGAAAATTATATTTTCCCGGATGCAAGTTCCACTTGTGAGCTGATCTGTGAACTGTTAGATACGGAGAAGATCACAAAAGAAATCGCGGAATGTCTGTATACCGGAATGGTTACCGATACCGGAGTGTTTCAGTATTCCTGCACGTCTTCCTCCACGATGAATATGGCGGGCATGCTGATGGATAAAGGAATTGATTTCACAAAAATTGTGGATGAAGCTTTTAATCAGAAAACATACAACCAGAACCGTGCCATGGGACAGGCGCTGCTTTCCAGCAGACTTCGTCTGGGTGGCAGAGTAGTGACTTCTTTTCTGACGCTCGAAGAGATGCATGCACTGGAAGTTCTTCCAAAACATATGGAAGGAATCGTGGAGCAGATGCGCAATACCAAAGATGTGGAACTTGCAGTATTCCTTTATGAGAATGAGGATCATACGTTTAAAGTAAGTTTTCGTGTAAACGGTGCGTTTGATGCGGCATCGCTTGCGATGCATTTTGGCGGCGGCGGACATGTCAAGGCTGCCGGATGTACCGTGGAAGGACCGGCAGAAGAGGCAATTGAGAGTATTCTTGCCGAGGTTGAGAAGAGATTATAATATGATAAACGGAATTATAAATGTTTATAAAGAGCGGGGCTTTACTTCCTTTGACGTGGTAGCAAAGCTCCGCGGCATTTTACATGAGCGTAAAATTGGACATACCGGAACGCTCGATCCGGAAGCGACCGGAGTACTTCCCGTATGCATCGGAAATGCAACAAAGGTATGTGAACTTCTGACGGATAAGGATAAAGTGTATCGTACGGTGATGCATCTTGGCATTACAACCGATACACAGGATATGACCGGAACGGTGAAAGAAGATCGTTCCAGAGAGGCTGCATTGCTGAAAGAACAGACCGTGGAAGCGGCTATTTCGCAGTTCGTTGGAGATTATGAGCAGATTCCGCCAATGTACTCGGCACTCAAAGTCAACGGAAAGAAGTTATGTGATCTGGCCCGCGCCGGAATTGAGGTAGAACGGAAAGCCCGCACGGTTAAAATTTTTTCCATAGAAATTGAAAAAATCAATCTTCCTTATGTGACGATGCAGGTGCACTGTTCCAAGGGAACTTATATCCGTACGCTGTGTGCGGATATCGGAGAGGTGCTTGGCGTAGGCGCGTGTATGGAATCCCTGGTCCGGACAAGAGTGAGTGTTTTTCCTCTGGAAGAGGCACACACGTTGGCAGAAATTGAAAAGATAAGGGATGAAGGAACGCTGGAAGAACTGATTCTTCCGGTGGACCGCGTGTTTGAGGGAAAGACGAAACTGACGGTTGTACTGGAAGCGTTTCGTTTTCTTCAGAATGGAAACCGTTTAAACGATGGAAATTTTACGGATGTTCCGGAAAAAATTGCGGATGGTGAGCAGGTACTGGTTTATGATCCGATGGGACATTTTTACGCTGTATATCAGTATGAGAGAGAAACAAAGGACTATAAAGTCCGGAAAATGTTTGGTGCATAAATATGATTTGCTGGAATAAGATAGAAGATTTTCATATAGAAGAACCAACGGCATTGTCGCTGGGAAAATTTGACGGAGTACACCGTGGACACGAAGCACTGATTGAACACCTTCTGGAAAAGAAAAAAGAAGGGTTAAAGGCCGTTGTTTTTACGTTTGATATTCCACCGAAAAAACTTACGGAGAATAATAATTACCGTGTCCTTTCGACCAATAAAGAAAAGCAGGAAATTCTCAAAGAACGTGGAATTGATTACCTGTTGGAATGTCCGTTTACCAAAGAAGTCATGTGCATGGAGCCGGAGGCTTTTGTTGCATGGATTGTAAAAAGTCTGCATGTAAAGAGCATGGTAGTCGGATCGGATTTCCGGTTTGGCCATAACCGGAAAGGGGATCATATTCTGCTGGAAAAATTGTCCGCGACATATGGCTATACCCTTAGGGTGGTAGACAAGATCCAGTATGAGGGACGGGACATCAGCAGTACGTTTGTGCGGGAACAGATCATAAAAGGCAATATTGAAAAGGCAAATGATCTGCTTGGGTATCCGTTTTTTGTAAAGAGTGAAGTGATTCATGGAAGGCAGCTTGGAAGAACGCTCGGAATCCCGACGATCAATATGGAACTTGTGGCCGAAAAACTTCTTCCGCCGAAAGGTGTATATGCAACTGCGGTAGAGATTGGTGGAAAATATTACACAGGTGTGACAAATGTCGGATGCAAACCGACCGTTAATCACTCCAATAAAGTAAATGTGGAGACGCATATACTGGATTTTTCCGGTGATCTGTACGGATATGAACTAAAGGTCAGCTTTTATTCTTTTATACGTCCGGAACAGAGATTCTCGTCTGTAGAGATGTTAAAAGAACAGATGGAAAGAGACATTGAAACGAGCCGCAGCCGTATGATGTCGATAAACGGCGACATGTAAATATATTACATAAATATTACAAAAATATGTTGACATTGTAATTATTTGTTGTTATACTCGTTTTGTTATGAGATTTCATGAGACATGAGGGAGGAATCTGTGAAATGAATCGTATGACAAAAAAGAGAGTTGGAATGGTACTTGCTTTTTCTCTGACATTGACCGGTGCGGCAGCCTATATCGGGATACAGCAGGGAAATACAGATAAAACAGAGGCGGCCGGATCGCTCACAGCCGGTGTTTCCGCATCTTTGAATGCAAGCGAAGTGGAGGCGCTGGATGTGACGGCAGGAGTAACCAGTCAGCTGTATGATAAAACAGATGTTGCGGTGGCTGCGAATGAAAAGCAGATGGTTGCACAGGGAATCGAAGATACGCAGACAAAAGAAGCGGTTTCGGAAAATACCACGGAGGATACCAGCATTTGTGGGTATAAAAATCTTGGAATCGCGCAGGTGCAGGGAAGCCTGAATGTGCGAAAAAAGGCATCCACAGACAGTAAAGTTGTTGGAAAAATGACGGATAAAGATGCCTGTGAGATTGTCTCGGTCAAGGGAGATTGGGCAAAGATCACCTCCGGCAAGGTGGAAGGTTATGTAAAGACAGAGTATCTTCTGACAGGAGATGCGGCAAAAAATGTAGCAAAGAAAGAAATTACAAAAGTTGTTACAGTAAATACCACAACCCTTCGTGTAAGAGAAAAGGCTTCTGAAGATTCTGCAATACTTTCTCTGGTTGGAGAGGGAGAGGATCTTGTTGTGGAAGATACAAAAGACGGCTGGTATAAAGTGGAAGTGGATGATCAGAAGGGATATATTTCCGGAGATTATGTAGAGGTAACAGAAAAACTTCCGACAGCATCGACGGTAAAAGAACTGGAATACGGAGAGGGATACACGGATTCCCGCGTTTCTTTAGTACAGTTTGCATTACAGTTTGTAGGAAACCGTTATGTTTGGGGTGGAACAAGCCTGACAAACGGAATTGATTGTTCCGGATTTACGATGCAGGTATATGCGAGATACGGAGTCGGCCTCCCGCATCATGCGGCAAGTCAGCCGGCATACGGAAAACGAATCAGTGCATCTGAGGCAAAACCGGGAGATCTCTTTTTCTATGGAAGCGGAAGCAGCATCAGCCATGTGGGAATTTATATCGGAAACGGTCAGATTGTGCATGCCAGCAATGCACGTACCGGAATTAAAATTTCCAATGCCTATTACCGGACACCAATCTGTGTCATATCGTATTTAAATTAAAAAACTGTTTACAACGATACGGATTTATGATACATTAGATTAGTATGGTTTAACCCATATTCGGTGAATGGACACTCCGACCTTTTGCTGAGTATCGGGTGCAAAAATATTTTAAGGAGGATCATAAAATGATCGCAAAAGAAAAGAAACAGGCAATTATCAATGAGTATGGAAGAACACCAAACGACACTGGTTCACCAGAAGTTCAGGTAGCTGTTCTTACTGCAAGAATTCAGGAGCTTACTGAGCACTTAAAGCAGAATCCAAAGGATCATCATTCCAGAAGAGGTATGCTTAAGATGATCGGTCAGAGACGTGGATTATTATCATACTTAAAGAGCATTGATATTGAAAGATATCGTTCTTTAATTGAGCGTTTAGGACTCAGAAAATAATTGTAAACAAAGAGCGGAGTTTTATATTCCGCTCTTCTTTTTGTTGTATGGCAGAACTTTTTTCCGGGACCACTGAAGAGGACAAAACGCTGTTTTGTATTGTTCAGTAGTTTCGGGGTTTTGACATACCATATTAAATTTTGAAGGAGAGAATACATGTACAAAAGTTATTCAATGGAACTGGCAGGCAGAACACTGACCGTTGATATCGGAAGAGTATGTGCACAGGCAAATGGTGCCGCATTATTAAAATATGGAGAGACTACCGTATTATCTACGGCTACTGCTTCCGACAAGCCGAGAGATGGCGTTGATTTCTTCCCACTGAGCGTGGAATTTGAAGAAAAAATGTACTCGGTTGGAAAAATTCCTGGCGGATTTAACAAGCGTGAAGGAAAGGCATCAGAGAACTCTATTCTTACCGCACGTGTCATTGACCGTCCGATGAGACCTCTGTTTCCGAAAGATTACCGCAATGATGTAACCTTAAATAATATGGTTATGTCTGTAGATCCGGAGTGCCGTCCGGAGCTGGTTGCCATGATCGGTGCAGCACTTTCTACTACCATTTCCGATATTCCGTTTGACGGCCCATGTGCCATGACCCAGATGGGAATGAAGAATGGTGAATTTATTGTAAACCCATCCCAGAAAGATTGGGACGAGGGAGATTTAAAGCTTACGGTTGCATCTACAGCAACAAAGGTCATCATGATTGAGGCCGGTGCCAATGAGATTCCGGAAGCAAAGATGATTGAGGCTATTTATAAGTGCCATGATGTCAACCAGACAGTCATTGCATTTATCAATAAGATCCGGGAAGAGGTTGGCAAACCGAAGCATGCGTATACAAGCTGTGCGATTCCGGAAGAAATGTTTGCAGCTATGCGGGAAATCGTCACTCCGGAGCAGATGGAAGAAGCGGTATTTACCGATGAAAAGCAGCAGAGAGAAGAGAATATCCGTGAAATCACAGATAAATTTGCAGAGGCTTTTGCAGAGAACGAGGAGTGGCTTGCTGTTCTTGACGAGGCCGTTTACCAGTATCAGAAGAAGACTGTTCGTAAGATGATCTTAAAGGATCATAAGCGTCCAGACGGACGTGCGATCGATCAGATCCGTCCGCTGGCTGCAGAAGTAGATCTGATCCCTCGTGTACATGGTTCTGCCATGTTTACCCGTGGACAGACACAGATCTGCGATGTTGTTACACTTGCACCGCTTTCGGAAGTACAGAAGATTGACGGACTTGATGAGAACGTGACAACCAAGCGTTATATGCATCAGTACAATTTCCCGTCCTATTCTGTTGGAGAGACAAAGCCAAGCAGAGGTCCGGGACGTCGTGAGATCGGACACGGTGCGCTTGCAGAGCGTGCATTACTTCCGGTTCTTCCTTCTGTGGAGGAGTTCCCGTATGCAATCCGTGCAGTTTCCGAGACATTTGAATCCAATGGATCTACTTCCATGGCATCTACCTGTGCGTCCTGTATGTCACTGATGGCTGCAGGTGTTCCGATTAAAAAGATGGTTGCAGGTATTTCCTGTGGTCTTGTGACCGGAGAGACGGATGATGATTATCTGGTACTGACAGATATCCAGGGACTTGAAGATTTCTTCGGAGATATGGATTTCAAGGTAACCGGTACACATGATGGTATCACTGCAATCCAGATGGATATCAAGATCCATGGCCTAACCCGTCCAATCGTAGAAGAAGCCATTGCCCGTACCCGTGAGGCACGCGTCTACATTATGGATGAAGTTATGAGCAAGGCAATTGCAGAGCCACGAAAAGAAGTAAATCAGTGGGCACCGAAGATTGAACAGATCACCATTGATCCGAATAAAATTGGAGATGTTGTGGGACAGAAGGGTAAGACAATCAATGAGATCATTGCCCGTACAGGTGTCAAGATTGATATTACAGATGATGGTGCGGTTTCTGTCTGTGGAACAGACAAGGAGGCAATCGCAAAGGCCATTGATATGATAAAAATCATCACAACCGATTTTAAGGAAGGGCAGATCTTTACCGGTACAGTTGTAAGTATCAAAGAGTTTGGTGCTTTTATCGAGTTTGCACCGGGCAAGGAAGGAATGGTTCACATTTCAAAGATTGCCAAGGAACGCATTGAGCATGTCGAGGATGTACTGACACTTGGAGATGTTGTGAAAGTTGTCTGTCTTGGAAAGGACAAGATGGGAAGAATCAGTTTTTCCATTAAGGACGTTCCGGCAGATCAGAAATAAAATACCATACAGAATTAAGATCCATGAAAGATGTACTTCAGGGGCCGCACCATGCGGCCCTTTTTTCATACCATGAAAGAAAAAGGCGATGATTCGAAAAGTTCGGAGTTGAAATATGAATCGTGTCAAACAGCTTGTACATGCAGAGAATGTATATCGTATGGGTTACACGGGGAAAAATATCCGGGTGGTGACACTGGACACAGGCGTTTATCTGCATCCGGATCTGCGGCAGAATGTGGTTGGATTTCTGGATTTTGTGGCAATGAAACGAGCCTGTTATGATGACAATGGACACGGAACACATGTTGGCGGAATTTTGTGTGCGAATGGCAGAATGAAAGGAATGGCACCGCAGGCACAGCTGATTGCGCTGAAAGTCCTCGGGAAGGATGGAGGAGGACAGACGGAGCGGGTGATTCGTGGCCTGCAATGGGTGCTTGCACATCATAAAGAACTGGGAATCCGGATTCTGAATTTTTCTGTAGGATTTCTTCCGGGGGCACTCGACCGTGAGCAGAAGCAGATTATGGAACTTTTAGAACAGCTGTGGGATGATGGCGTGACGGTCGTCACAGCGGCCGGAAATAATGGCCCGGGAGCCGGGACAGTCACGGCTCCCGGTATTTCGAGAAAAGTGATTACGGTGGGGGCAAGTGATGACCGGAGTTCTCCGGGGGAAAGGCGTGGTGGCTACAGTGGCAGTGGCCCGACCGGATGCTGTATTATGAAGCCGGAAATTTTAGCACCGGGGACGAATATTGTAAGTCTGGATCATCACGGAGCACTATATTCCAGAAAAAGTGGTACCTCTATGGCAACCCCTGTCGTATGCGGGGCACTGGCACTTGCATTACAGAAAAATCCAAAGCTGCGGCCGGAAGAACTGAAACTGAAATTATATGAATCGGCGCGGAAAGAAACGGGAATGTCCATGGCGTGGGGCGTTCTTGATGTTGATAATTTGCTGGCATTGGTATAAAATACTCTCTAAAAGCCTGTCGGTGACATTTTATGAGAACCAAAGGAGGAGACAGATGAAACGAATATTAAATAAACTCTTTAGTAAACTTGTCCTTGGAGGATTAATTATTATATTGCAGTTCAGCTGGTTTGTCTATCTGTTGTACAGTGCGACCGTATACAGTTCCATGGTAGATGCATTGTTTAAAATTGCATCCATTGTGCTTGCATTGTTTGTCTCCAGCAGGGATATGCGTTCCACATATAAAACTTCCTGGATTTTTCTGATACTGGCACTTCCTCTGTTCGGAATTCCGGCATACTATCTGTTTGGCCGTCCGGGACTGACAAAACGGACCCGTATGAAGATGGACGTGGTCAGCAGCAGGATACGGGCATACAGTTCTCCTTCCGATGATGTGATGTCTGCCTTAAGGGCAGAGGATGATTCTGTCGGACAGCAGGCGCAGTATCTCACCCGTTATGCGGGGTATCCGGTGTACAGGGAGGCGGATACACAGTATTATTGCTGCGGAGAAGAGATGTATCCGCAGTTTCTGGAAGATTTAAAAACAGCAAAATCTTATATCTTTCTGGAGTATTTTATTGCAGAGCCTGGAAAGATGCTGGATGCAATTGTTGAAATTCTGGCACAGAAAGCAAAAGAGGGTGTGGATGTACGGTTTATGTACGATGGAATCGGATGTATCCAGACACTGCCAAATAAATATTATCGTTATCTGCAGGAAAAAGGAATCAAATGTGCATGTTTCCAGCCATTTCGACCGCTGATGTCAATTATCCAGAATAACCGGGATCACCGGAAGATCACGGTGATTGACGGAAGGGTTGCCTATACCGGGGGGATGAACCTGGCGGATGAGTATATCAATGCCAGAGTGCGTTTTGGGTATTGGAAGGATGCGGCAATCCGTCTGACCGGAGAATGTGTCTGGAGTTTTACAAGCATGTTCTTGGAACTGTGGGATTATATTTTGAAAACAGAAAGTGATTATACATTTTATCGTGCAACCTCCATGGAAAAACACAGGCTGCAGGAAAAAATCCATGCAGATGAAAAAGGATTTGTCCAGCCGTATACCGATTCTCCGCTGGATCACGAAGATGTCGGCGAAAATGTATATCTGAATATGATCAGCAGGGCAAAAAAATATCTTTACATCTTTACTCCGTATCTGATCATCGGGTCCGAGATGCGCACGGCACTTGTAAATGCGGCAAAATCCGGAGTGGATGTGCGTCTGGTTGTACCGGGAATTCCGGATAAGAAACTGGTGTATTTCCTGACACAGTCGAATTTCCCGTATCTGATCAAAAACGGAGTGAAAATATACACATATACGCCAGGTTTTATCCATGCAAAATGTTTTGTGTCAGATGATGTACAGGCAACCGTGGGAACGGTAAATATGGATTACCGCAGTCTGTGTCTGCATTTTGAATGTGGCGTCTGGATGTATCGTACCCGGGCAGTTTTGCAGGTAAAAGAAGATGCGTTAAAAACATTTGCGGAAAGCCACGAAGTGACTCTGGAGGAATTTCAAAAGAAATCGTTTCTTGTGCGTACATTTATGGGGGCATTAAAATTGTTTGCACCCCTTCTGTAAAACACTAAATATAGTAATTTGTCCTTGCATTTTCTACAACATAAAGATAAAATATAGATTATGACAGAAAGGACGAGAGGAATGGAACTGACCGTTAAACTCCAGGTATTTGAGGGACCGCTGGATCTGCTTTTGTATCTGCTCGAAAAGAATAAAGTGAATATCTATGATATTCCGATTGTGGAGATCACGGAACAGTATATGGAGTATATCCGGGAAATGAAACGACAGGATCTGGAGGTACTCAGTGAGTTCCTGGTTATGGCTGCAACGCTGATCGATATCAAATCACGCATGCTTCTCCCATCGAATCCGGACAGCGAAGAGGAAGAAGAAGATCCGCGTGCGGAACTGGTACAGCAGCTTCTGGAATACAAGATGTACAAATGTATGGCGTATGAACTAAAAGACCGGCAGATGGATGCCGGTCGTGTTATGTATAAGAAGCCGACGATTCCGGAGGAAGTGCGTGCGTATGAGCCGCCGGTTGACATCCACGAACTGATGTCGGACATTACGCTTTCACGTCTGCATGAAATTTTTGAGAGCATTATGAAAAAACAGCAGGATAAAATTGATCCTCTGCGGTCAAAGTTCGGAAAGATTGAAAAAGAAGAGGTATCACTGGAAGACAAGATGGAGGATCTGAAAAAATATGCGGCCGGACACAGGCACTTCAGTTTCCGGGGACTTTTGACGGCACAGTCATCGAAAGTGGAAGTGATCGTTACGTTTCTTGCGATTCTGGAGCTGATGAAAATGGGAACGATACGGATTTCGCAGGAACATATTTTTGATGATATCCAGATTGATTCGAAAGTTGCAGCATAGATTATCATGTATTGCAGGATGGACGGAAAATATGGAAGAAAAAAAATACAAGGCAATTATAGAAGGAATTCTGTTTTCTATGGGAGAATCCGTAGAACTGGAAAAAATTGCAGGAGCTCTTGGACTTGATCAGAAGAAAACAAAGGAACTGATCGATGAAATGAGAAACGAGTGGGAAGAACAGAAACGCGGCGTTACCATCACGGAGCTGGATGGAGCCTACCAGATGTGCACCAGACCCGAAATTTACGAATATCTGATTAAAATTGCAAAGCAGCCCAAACGCCGGGTTTTAACCGATGTTCTTTTGGAGACGCTTTCCATTATTGCATATAAGCAGCCGGTGACAAAGATGGAAATAGAAAAAATACGTGGCGTGTCATCGGATCATGCGGTAAACAAACTGGTGGAATATCATCTGGTGTGTGAACTTGGAAGACTTGATGCACCGGGGCGTCCGTTACTTTTCGGAACAACAGAAGAATTTTTACGCAGTTTCGGCGTACATTCAATCGATGATCTGCCGGTACTCAGTCCGGTACAGGTGGAAGAGTTTAAGCAGGAAGCAGAAGAAGAGATGCATGTGAAACTGGACGTATAAAAGAAGCAGGAATAATCATATACATAGAATAAAAATGTATATGGTTATTTTTTTATGTTTCAAAAAAGAATCTGCACAAAAATAGTAAGTCTGTTGCTGGTAATCGGATGTCTGATGAGCGAACCGGTTTTGGCAGAAAAGCAAAAAGAACCCGAAGCGCAGACACTGTATTCAAAATCCTGCGCCATGGTGGATGGTGACAGTGGGCGCCTTTTGTATGGAAAAGAGGCACAGACAGCACTGCCGAATGCAAGTACCACAAAAATTCTGACCTGTATCGTGGCGATGGAACAATGTAAGCCCGATGAAGTGGTCACATTCAGCACAAAAGCGGCATCACAGCCGAAGGTACATCTCGGGGCGAAAAAAGGAGAACAGTTCTATATGCAGGATCTGTGGTATGGGCTGATGCTGGAATCCTATAATGACTGTGCATATGCAATCGCAGAACATGTGGCGGGATCTGCAGAAAAATTTGCAGCACTTATGAATGAAAAAGCAAAGAAGATCGGGTGCACCGACAGCCATTTTGTAACACCGAACGGTCTGGATGCAAAGGATGAGCAGGGGGAACATCATACCACAGCATATGATCTGTGCAGGATTATGAGTTATTGCGCATGGAAGTCTCCGGTAAGCAAGCAGTTTCTGGAAGTGACGCAGACCCGGTCACATACATTTCAGAGCCTGGAGGGAACCGGATATGCTGTTTCCAATAAAAATGCCCTGCTGGATATGATGGATCATGTGATTACCGGAAAAACCGGATATACGTCCAAAGCCGGATATTGCTATGTGGCTGCACTTGAAGAAGGGGGGAGACATTATGCAATCGCACTTCTTGCCTGCGGCTGGCCGAACCACAAAAATTATAAGTGGTCCGATGCAAAGACACTGTTTCAATACGGAATGGATGCCTATCATCTGTATCGGGGATCGGAAGCATCCATGGAGCTGTCGGATATAGAGATTGCGCAGGGCTGTCGGAAAGAAACACTCGAGGAATGGGCTACCCATGCCAAACTGCCGGTTTATGTTGATACGGATATCACAAAACTGACGTTTTTGAAAAAAGACGGGGATACCGCTGAAATAAAGAAAGTATTGTCTGATCCGATAAGCCTTCCGGTCAAAAAAGGGCAGACGCTTGGACGTGTTTCCTACTGTATGAACGGCAGGGAAATTTACTCCGGAAAAATCAAAGCAGAGGTTTCCGTAAAAAAATGGTCTCCTGAAAAGTTTTTTCAAATTATGTGGAAAGAGGCACTGTTGGGCAAATAGGAAATTAGTCACAAAGAATTAGTGAAAAAATTAACAAATTATGTTGAAAAGAAGTGGGAAATGAGATACAATACAAACTAGCGGAAATTTTTATTTTTTATAGATGGAGGGCATAAAATGAGTAGTAACAATGAAAACTTGGCAATTCAGCGTATTGCTAAGTTGGTCGATGAGAACAGTTTTATGGAAATCGGTTCTCTCGTAACAGCACGTAGCACAGATTTTAATCTTACCGCTGCAAAGACCCCTTCAGATGGCGTTGTAATCGGTCATGGACTGATCGACGGCAATCTGGTATTTATTTACAGCCAGGATGCATCCGTATTAAACGGTACCATCGGAGAGATGCACGCAAAGAAGATTGCGTCTGTGTATGACATGGCAATGAAGATGGGAGCTCCTGTCATCGGTCTGATTGACTGTGGCGGTATTCGTCTTCAGGAGTCGGTTGATGCATTGGATGGGTTTGGAACTATTTATGCGAAGGAAGTAGCAGCTTCCGGTCTTGTACCTCAGATTTGTGGTGTATTTGGCAATTGTGGCGGCGGCCTTTCCGTTGTCCCGGCACTTTGCGATTTCGCGTTCATTGAAGAGAAGAAAGGACGCATGTTTGTAAATGCTCCGGATGCAATCGAAGGCAATAACACAGAAAAATGTGATACAGCCAGCGCAGCATTCCAGAGTGAAAATAACGGATGTGTAGATTTCGTTGGTTCAGAAGATGAGATCATGGAACAGATCCGTCAGCTGGTATGTATGCTTCCAAGCAACAATGAGGGAGATGTGTACACAGATGACTGTGAAGATGATTTAAATCGTGCCTGCGAGAGTATGGAGAATATGAAGGGAGATCCGAGATATCTGTTATCCCAGATTTCAGATAATAACGTATTCTTCGAGACAAAGGCAGATTATGCCAGGAATATGGTAACCGGACTGATCAAGTTAAACGGAATGACAGTCGGTGCTGTGGCAAACTGCAGCGAAGTATATGATGCAGAAGGCAAGAAAGCAGAGAGTTTTGACAAGTCCCTGACCGCGCAGGGATGCAACAAGGCAGCTGAATTTGTTCAGTTCTGTGATGCATTCTCAATCCCGGTACTTACCATTACAAATGTGAATGGATTGAAAAACTGCATGTGCTCTGAGAAGAAACTTGCAAAGGCACTTGCGAGAATGACTTACGCATTTTCCAATGCAACCTGTGCAAAGGTAAACCTGATCACAGGAGAGGCTTACGGAAGTGCGTATGTATTTATGAATTCCAAGTCTGTCGGAGCAGATCTTGTATACGCATGGAGCGGAGCAAAGATCGGTGCGATGGATTCTACTCTGGCTGCAAAGATTATGTATCCGGAAGCTGGTGCAGATGAGATCAAGCAGAAAGCTGCTGATTATGAAAAACTTCAGGATTCTGCCGCATCTGCTGCTGCAAGAGGATATGTGGATCGTCTGATTGATCCGGCAGATACCAGAAAATACCTTGTAGCTGCTTTTGAAATGCTTTATACAAAGTATGTAAGCGAGCCAGAAAAGAAACACGGTACCAAGTAGAAAGGTGAAGTTTTATGAAAAAGAGAATTGCTTTTGCACTTTGCATGATCCTGATGGTTCTGATGCTTGGTGCATGTGGAACAGACCCGACTACCGTGGATTACAATGGAAAGTCCTATTCAGATCTTCAGTCTGAAATGGATACCAATGCGGGCATGGTACAGAGTCTGGCTCAGTTGTTCAAAGAAAACAAACTGACAGCAGATACTCTTCCGGACGATGTAAAGGATCAGCTTACTTCAAGCTACGGTGTCACAGAGGCACAGATTGAAGCAGCTGCAAAGTGGCAGGATACTTTGGATGAGTTTGGTGAAATGAAAAAGATCGAAGACGATACTTTTGAGGTTACCAAATCCGGTAAGACACTTACCACAGATATGACCATCAAGTTCGCGAAGAAAGATGTGAATTTCGAAGTAGTATATGATTACTATTCCATGGATGTTACCGGTATTTCGGTAGATCCGATTTATACACTCGGTGAGAAAATGGAAAAGGCAGGACTGAATACTGTAATTTCTATGGCAGTTGTATTTGCTGTATTGATTCTGATCAGTCTTCTTATTTCCTGCTTTAAGATCTTCCCTTATCTGGAGAAAAAGAAAGCTGCCAAAGCAGCCGGACAGGCTCCACAGCAGGAAGAGACACCAGCCGCAGCACCGGCACCTGCCCCTGTTGCAGCACAGACAGATGACACTGAACTTATCGCAGTTATTGCAGCGGCAATCGCTGCAAGCACCGGAACTTCTACCAGTGATTTCGTAGTTCGTTCCATCAATCGTAGATAGGATAGAAAGAAAATTTAGGAGGAACATATTCATGAAGAATTATACAATTACCGTAAATGGTAACGTTTATGATGTTACAGTAGAAGAGACCGGAAGCACATCCGGCGCAGCAACACCGAGACGTACAGCTGCAAAGCCAGCTGCAGCACCGGCAGCACCAGCTGCTTCAGCAGGAGCCGGAAACATTAAGATCGAAGCAGGAGCAGCCGGAAAGGTATTCAAGATTGAGAAGAAAGTCGGCGATGCTGTAAAGAAGGGAGACACTGTCCTGGTTCTTGAGATCATGAAGATGGAGACACCAGTCGTTGCTCCGGAAGACGGAACTGTTGCAAGTATCGATGTAGCAGTTGGTGATGCCGTAGAATCTGGTGCATTACTCGCTACATTAAACTAATCCAAGGAGGAAAACACTGTGAGTTATGTAGGTGAAACATTATCGAACCTCCTGCATCAGACAGCCTTTTTCAATCTGACCTGGGGAAATTATGTTATGATTTTAGTGGCATTTATTTTCCTGTATCTTGCGATTAAGAAAGGTTTTGAGCCATTACTGTTAGTTCCGATTGCATTTGGTATGCTTCTGGTAAATATTTACCCGGATATCATCGCAAGCCCGGAACAGACCAGCAACGGCGTGGGCGGTTTACTTTATTATTTTTACACATTGGATGAGTGGTCTATTTTACCATCTCTGATCTTTATGGGTGTAGGTGCAATGACAGACTTTGGTCCGCTGATTGCAAACCCAATCAGTTTCCTTATGGGAGCTGCCGCACAGTTTGGTATCTTCAGCGCATACTTCCTTGCAATTATACTTGGATTTAATGACAAGGCTGCCGCTGCCGTATCTATCATCGGTGGAGCAGATGGACCTACTTCCATTTTCCTGGCTGGTAAGTTGGGACAGACCGGTCTGATGGGACCGATCGCCGTGGCTGCATATTCCTATATGGCACTTGTGCCGATCATTCAGCCACCTATCATGAAGTTATTTACAACAAAGAAGGAACGTGCGATCAAGATGCAGAACCTTCGTCCGGTCAGCAAGCTGGAGAAGATCCTCTTCCCAATCGTTGTTACCGTTGTTGTCTGCGTACTGCTTCCTACCACAGCACCACTTGTTGGTATGCTGATGCTTGGAAACCTCTTCCGTGAGTCTGGCGTTGTTCGTCAGCTGCAGGAGACTGCAAGTAACGCACTGATGTACATTGTCGTTATCTTACTGGGTACCTCTGTTGGTGCAACTACCAGTGCAGAAGCTTTCTTAAATGCAAGCACCTTAAAGATCGTTGTATTAGGTCTTGTTGCATTTATGGTTGGTACTGCTGCCGGAGTTTTATTTGGTAAGTTATTATGCTGGATTACCAAGGGCAAGATTAACCCTCTGATTGGTTCTGCCGGTGTATCTGCCGTGCCTATGGCAGCCCGTGTATCCCAGAAGGTTGGTGCAGAGGAGGATCCTACAAACTTCCTGCTCATGCATGCAATGGGACCAAACGTTGCCGGCGTTATCGGTACTGCGGTAGCTGCGGGATGTTTCATGGCTATATTTGGAATTTAATAAGGAGGAAAAGTCATGTCAGAAGTGGTAAAAAAACCATTAAAAATAACAGAAACTGTTTTGCGTGATGCCCATCAGTCACTGATTGCTACACGTATGACAACAGAGCAGATGCTTCCGATTATCCCAAAGATGGATAAGGTTGGATTCAATGCTGTAGAGTGCTGGGGTGGTGCGACATTTGATGCCTGCCTGAGATTCTTAAAAGAGGATCCATGGGATCGTCTTCGTAAATTAAGAGACGGATTTAAAAATACAAAACTGCAGATGCTGTTCCGTGGACAGAATATCTTAGGATATCGTCCGTATGCAGATGATGTGGTAGAGTATTTTGTACAGAAGTCAATTGCAAACGGAATTGACATCATCCGTATTTTTGACTGCTTAAATGATATCCGTAACCTGCAGACAGCAGTTACTGCATGTAACAAGGAAAAAGGTCATGCACAGGTAGCTCTTTCCTACACCCTTGGAGATGCTTATACTCTGGATTACTGGATGGAGATGGCAAAGCGTGTAGAGGATATGGGAGCTGATTCTCTCTGTATCAAGGATATGGCAGGTCTTTTAGTTCCTGCTAAGGCTACAGAGCTTGTACAGGCACTGAAGGATTCTACCTCTCTTCCGGTAGAACTTCATACACATTATACTTCCGGTGTAGCTTCCATGACATATATGAAGGCAGTAGAGGCCGGTGTAGATATCATTGATACTGCAATGTCTCCATTTGCTCTTGGAACCAGCCAGCCTGCAACAGAGGTTATGGTAGAGGCTTTCAAGAACACACCATACGATACCGGTCTTGATCTGAATCTGTTAAGTGAGATCGCAGATTACTTCCGTCCGTTACGTGAAGAGGCACTTGCAAGCGGTCTGATGAACCCGAAGGTACTTGGTGTAAACATCAACACTCTTCGTTATCAGGTACCGGGTGGTATGCTTTCCAACCTGATTTCCCAGCTCAAGGAGCAGGGAAAAGAGGACAAGTACGAGGAAGTGCTTGCAGAGGTTCCGCGTGTACGTAAAGACCTTGGTGAGCCACCGCTTGTTACTCCGTCTTCCCAGATCGTTGGTACACAGGCTGTATTTAACGTATTGATGGGAGAGCGTTATAAAGTCGCAACAAAGGAGACAAAGGATATTCTTCTTGGTAAGTACGGCCAGACCGTTAAACCATTCAATCCGGAAGTTGTTGACAAGGTTCTCGGAGAGGATAAAAAGAATGCAATCACCTGTCGTCCGGCAGATCTTCTTGAGCCGGAGCTTGATAAGATTGAAGCTGAGATGAAACAGTACAAGCAGCAGGATGAGGATGTATTATCCTATGCATTGTTCCCACAGGTTGCTACTGATTTCTTCAAATACCGTGAGGCACAGCAGACTGGCGTAGACGCAAAGACTGCTGATACAAAGAACGGAGCATATCCGGTATAGTCATATCCGGTTTCTACGAAAAAGACGCATCAGATCTGGTGCGTCTTTTTTGATGGGAAAAATTCTTTTTGCATGAAATCTTGCATTTTCCGGTTAAAGTGATACAATCAAAAGTGCTGTTTGTGGCACAGCTTTTATGGGATAAAGAGGAGAATATGATGTCAAATACCAATGATCTGTTAAACCGGATTAATAATTGTTACAGTTCGATGAGCAAGGGACAGAAACTGCTTGCAACTTACATTACAGATAATTATGATAAAGCGGTATTTTTAACAGCCGCAAAGATGGGGGAAACGGTCGGTGTCAGTGAGTCGACCGTTGTACGTTTCGCAACATATCTTGGATATAAAGGATATCCGGAATTTCAGCGTGCCTTAGAAGAACTGGTGCGCAATAAATTAAACTCCGTACAGCGCATGGAGGTAACCTACGGAAGAATCAGTCAGTCGAAGATTTTAGAGACAGTTTTATCGGCAGACGCGGACAAGATCAAAACGACACTGGAAAAAATTGATCACAGTGCGTTTGAGGTGGCCGTCTCGACAATCCTTGAGGCAAAAAATATTTATATTGTCGGGATCAGAAGCTGTGCGCCGCTTGCAAGTTTTCTCGGATTTTATCTGAATCTGATGTTTGATAATGTGCGTCTGCTTACGACAAACAGTTCGAGTGAACTGTTTGAACAGATGGTAAGAATCGGGGAAAATGACGTTATTATCGGAATCAGTTTCCCACGATATTCCATGCGGACATTAAAGGCATTGGAATTTGCAAATAACCGGAGTGCAAAAGTAATTACAATTACTGACAGCATACATTCACCGATGAATCTGTATTCTTCCTGCAATCTCATTGCGGACAGTGATATGGCATCCATTGTGGATTCCCTTGTCGCACCGCTTTCCGTTATCAATGCGCTGGTAGTGGCTCTGTGCATGAAGAAACAGAAAGAAGTGGCGGGAACGCTGACGATGTTAGAAGACATCTGGGATGAGTATCAGGTATATGAAAACGATGAGATCAATTATATTGATGATTCGATTAAGGTACATTATGCAAAATTAGGGGATATCGATAATGAGTAAAGTAATCGTGATCGGTGGAGGACCGGCGGGAATGATGGCTGCGTATGCGGCAGCGGAGAGCGGACATGCAGTGACGCTTTTAGAACAGAATGAAAAACTCGGAAAAAAGCTGTTTATTACGGGAAAAGGGCGCTGCAATCTGACGAATGCCAGTGATATGGAACAGCTGTTTGCCAATGTAGTCAGCAACCGTAAATTTTTATACAGTGCTTTTTACTCCTATGACAATGAGCAGGTGATTTCTTTTTTTGAGAGTCATGGAATGCCTACAAAAACAGAGCGTGGGAACCGTGTATTTCCTGTGTCGGATCATTCTTCCGATGTGATTGCGGCGTTATCCACCGCATTGCGGGGGCAGCATGTGGAAGTTTTACTGCATACAAAGGTAAATCGTCTGCTGCTTGAAAAGAGGGATGAAGAAAAGCGTGTTACCGGTGTTGAGCTGGCTGATCATACAAAAATGCATGCGGACGCAGTGATTGTTGCAACTGGAGGAATTTCCTATCCTTCAACAGGGGCAACGGGGGACGGTTACCGCATGGCAGAAGAGAGCGGACATAAGATGGTATCGCCGACACCGGCACTGGTTCCGATGGAAATGAAAGAACCGTGGGTCAGGGATCTGCAGGGCCTTTCGCTGCGCAATGTCCGTATGTCGGTTACCCGGGGAAAGAAAAAACTGTATGAGGATTTTGGAGAGATGCTTTTTACGCATTTCGGTGTCAGTGGTCCGCTGGTATTGTCGGCAAGCGGATGTATCCCGGCAAAAGCATTTGACCAGGAGCTTTCCATGACGATTGATCTGAAACCGGCACTGGATGTGGAACAGCTTGATCACCGGATCTTAAGGGAATTTGATGAAATGAAAAATAAGCAGTTTAAAAATTCTCTGGGGCATTTGCTCCCGGCAAAAATGATACCCGTTATGATTGCGTTATCAGGCATTGATCCAGATACAAAGGTGAATGAAATATCCAGGGAACAGAGACAGAATCTGTTACATCTGTTTAAAAATATGCCGCTTACAATTACAGGGCTTCGCGATTTTAAAGAGGCAATTATAACAAAGGGCGGTGTTTCCGTGAAAGATATCAATCCTTCCACGATGGAGTCAAAACTTGTGCAGGGGCTGTATTTCTGCGGCGAGGTGCTGGATCTGGATGCACTTACCGGTGGCTATAATCTTCAGATTGCCTGGTCCACCGGACACCTGGCGGGAATATCCGTTTTGTAATTTCAAAGATAAATAATTTATTTCAAAGGAGAATAGAAAATGGCATTTAATATTGCAATTGATGGACCGGCAGGAGCCGGAAAAAGTACAATCGCCAAAAAACTTGCGGCGGATCTGGGGTATGTGTATGTGGATACCGGTGCAATGTACCGCGCGATGGCATATTATTTTTTACAGAATCATATCGATGCTTCCGATGAGCAGGCGATTGCGGCTGCCTGTCCGAAGGTAGACGTGACCATTCAGTATATGGGCGGAGAACAGCAGGTGATCTTAAATGGAGAGAACGTAAACGGCGTTATCCGGAAAGAGGAAGTCGGCAACATGGCCAGCGCGACCAGTGTTTATCCAGTGGTTCGTACAAAACTGGTAGAATTGCAGAGACAGCTTGCTGCAAAGGAAAATGTGATTATGGATGGAAGAGATATCGGTACGGTTGTCCTTCCGAATGCCAATGTGAAAATTTATCTCACTGCAAGCTCGAAAGTGCGGGCAAAGCGCCGCTTTGATGAGCTGACAGCAAAAGGTGTATCCTGTGATATGGATGCGATAGAAAAAGATATTATTGAGCGCGATTACCGGGATATGCACCGGGAAACTT
Organism: Roseburia sp. TF10-5; assembly: GCF_003462365.1. Lineage (NCBI taxonomy): Bacteria > Bacillati > Bacillota > Clostridia > Lachnospirales > Lachnospiraceae > Roseburia > Roseburia sp. TF10-5. The sequence continues at coordinate 132,379 of NZ_QTYW01000001.1, forward strand.
CCCCGTTAAAACAGGCGGATGATGCTGTCCTTTTAGATTCATCGGATCTGGATATTGACGGCGTTGTTGAAGAAATGAAAAAAATAATCAAGAAGGCGGAATAGACAAAAATGAAGCTGACGATTGCAAAAAGTGCCGGGTATTGCTTCGGCGTGAAACGGGCAGTAAATATGGTATATCAGGAAGCAGAAGAGGCAAAAGTTCCGGTATATACGTATGGGCCGATCATTCACAATGAAGAAGTAGTCAGGGACCTTAAACAGCGTGGAGTTCATGTGGTCAGGGAGCTCAAAGAACTTGAGAATCTTCCAAAAGGAAAGATTATCATCCGTTCACACGGTATCAGCCGCAGAGAACATGAAGCAATGAAGGCATGCGGATTTGAAGTGCTGGATGCAACCTGTCCGTTTGTCCTGAAAATTCACCGACTTGTGGAGAAGTACAGCAAAGAAGGGTATCGGATTGTGATTGCCGGAAACGAACATCACCCGGAAGTGGAAGGAATTCTCGGATGGGTGGAAGGACAGCCTGCCTATACGGTCACAAGTCAGGAAGATATTGAAAAATTACCGTTAAAAGAGGGAGAAAAAGTCTGTCTGGTGGCACAGACGACATTTAACTACAATAAATTTCAAGAATTAGTTGAAATTATAAAGAAAAAAGGTTATGATATAAGTGTTTTAGATACAATCTGCAATGCAACGGAGGAAAGACAGACGGAAGCACGCAAAATTGCTGCGGAGTCGGATCTCATGATTGTCATTGGTGACAAGCATAGCTCCAATACGCAAAAATTGTATGAAATATCTAAAAAGGAATGTGCAAATACTTACTATATACAAACGAGTAAAGATATGGATTATCATCAGATACAATCCATCAATAACGTAGGTATTACCGCAGGGGCTTCAACCCCAAACAATATCATCGAGGAGGTTTCAAAGAATGTCAGAAATGAGCTTTGAACAAATGTTGGAAGAATCTTTAAAAACAATAAGAAATGGAGAAGTGGTAGAGGGTACCGTTATTGATGTTAAGCCAGATGAAATCATCCTGAATATCGGCTACAAATCAGATGGAATCATTACACGTAATGAATATACAAACGAGCCAAATGTAGACCTTACTACAGTCGTAAAAGCCGGCGATACCTTAGAAGCCAAAGTTGTAAAAGTAAACGATGGTGAGGGACAGGTTCTCCTTTCTTACAAGCGTCTCGCAGCAGAGAAGGGAAACAAGAGATTAGAGGAAGCATTCGAAAATCAGGAAATTTTAAAGGCAAAAGTCAGCCAGGTACTTACCGGTGGTGTATGTGTCAATGTAGATGAGACAAGAGTATTTATCCCGGCAAGCCTTGTATCTGACACATATGAGAAAGACTTAAGCAAGTTCAAGGATCAGGAAATCGAGTTTGTTATCACAGAGTTTGATCCTAGAAAGAGAAGAATCATTGGTAACCGCAAGACCTTATTACTTGCAAAGAAGGCAGAGCTTCAGAAAGAACTGTTTGCAAAGATCAAAGTCGGCGATGTAATCGAAGGAACTGTAAAGAATGTTACAGATTTCGGTGCATTCATCGACCTGGGCGGAGTAGACGGATTACTTCATATCTCAGAGATGTCATGGGGCAGAGTTGAGAATCCTAAGAAAGTATTTACTGTTGGACAGAAAGTTCGCGTATTTATCAAGAATATTACAGATACCAAGATTGCACTCAGCATGAAATTTGAGGATGAGAATCCTTGGAATGGTGCTGCAGAGAAGTATGCCGTTGGCAACGTGGTAAAAGGAAAAGTTGCACGTATGACAGATTTCGGTGCATTCGTAGAGCTTGCTCCTGGTGTTGATGCATTACTTCATGTATCACAGATCTCCCAGGAACATGTAGAGAAGCCTTCTGATGTATTAAAGATTGGTCAGGAAGTTGAAGCAAAGATCGTAGACTTCAACGAAGAAGAAAAGAAGATCAGCTTAAGCATTAAGGCTCTTGCAGCTCCGGCTGAAGATGCTGAGACAGAGGAATAATTCACTGTAAATTTTCATAGGTAAGAAGTTGCCTTCGGGCAGCTTCTTATTGTTTATAGGGGGTAAAAGTCTATGTTTGACAATTATGAAAAATTCAAAAAAGACGTCTATGCTCTGACAAAAATCGATTTGAATTATTACAAAGAAAAACAGATGCGCAGACGAATTGATACGATTGCGACAAAGCATGGCTGCAGCAATTATGATGAGTATATCCGTGTGCTGAAGACAGACAAGGACAAATTTGAGGCATTTGTCAATTTTCTTACAATCAATGTCTCTGAGTTTTACCGTAATCCGGATCAGTGGAAGCTGATGGATGAGAATGTTATTCCGAAACTTATCAAACAGCATGGAAAAAATCTGCATGTGTGGAGTGCAGCCTGTTCGACAGGAGATGAACCGTATTCTCTTGTCATGGCATTATCCAAACATATTCCGCTTTCCAACATTCATATTACGGCAACCGATCTGGACAAGCAGGTTCTTCAGAAAGCGCAGGTTGGTCTGTACAATGAAAAGAGCATTGCAAATGTGCCGCCGGAATTTAAACGCAAGTATTTTAAACAGATCGGAAAATCATTTCAGATTTCGGATGAAATCAAGCGCTGCGTGACGTTTAAAGAACACAATCTGTTAAAAGATCCGTATCCAAGGGATTTTGATATGATTCTCTGCAGAAATGTGGTTATCTATTTTACAGATGATGCAAAAGACATGATTTATCAAAAATTCCATCAGTCACTGAAGAGTCATGGGGTTTTATTTATCGGAAGTACAGAACAAATTACCAATTATAAAGAACTTGGATTTGACAGACTCAGCAGTTTTTATTTTGAAAAGAATGTTTAAACCAATAAAAATGCATGTTTTTATGCCTAAAACATAAGAACATGCATTTTTGCAGTCTTAAATTATTATTTTTTTCCCATCATATTTTTTAAGATGTGATCAATATAGCGGCGCAACATGATATCAGAGGTACAAAAATCATCCGTCATCTCAAAATAACTGATTTTATCCTTATACTCTTTACGGAACTCCGGTTGCATAACATTGTTGTATTGCGGAAGAAATTTGCCGGATTTGCGCGTATAACAGTTACTTGCTTTGGCATTTTCCCGGTATTCTTTGTCTACAAATGAGGCAACACTTTTGTGTATTGCCATATCTTCTTTTTTCAGATAATAGTAATCCCTGTAATTGGAATAAAAATAATGCAGTTCACCTTCGTAGACCGGAATACGAAGAGAAGTGCGGTTTTTTCCGATCATCAGATAAAAACAATCCTGTTTACAGGAAAGCTGACGCGGAACGGGATAGTTGTTTTGCATGGTGATGATCCATTCCTCCCCTTCGGTTCCGTCATATGCGTGGTAATGGTCGATCCGGTGGGAGAGGATGGTGTACTGACCGTTTAATACTTCCAGATAAGATAAAACAGAGAGCAGATCAATCATGTGCAGAACATCTTCGTAATTATGAATATGAAGAAGATGCATCGTTTCTTCTGTCGGATGTTTCACATGCGTGAAATATACATGGATCAGATCCCCTCCCGTCTTTTCGTCTTCTCTTTTAAGACCCAGAAAGGATTCTATGGTTTTTTGCTTATAGTTTTCCAGTTTCAATAAAAATTTGATCGAAGAAACCGATTTAAATATATCCAGGTATTCAAAATCCCGAAAATGTTCCGGAATCTTATAATGGTCTGCTTTTGCCTTCAGGTAAGGAATGTCGAATCCCACACCGTTAAACGTAATGATGGTGGTATATGGTGACAGCATCTGAAAAAATGTGACGAGGATTTCAGCTTCTTCTTCCGGTTTTTCAGCAAAAAACTGTTCAATACAGATCCGGTTGCTTTTGCGTCTGGCACATCCAATCATATAGAGTGTGGAATTTGCAGGTGAAAACCCGGTAGTTTCTATGTCAAAAAATATAGAGTGTTCATCAAAAAGCTGGTCGGTGAGAGCGTCCTGACAGAGATCGGGGATTTCTTCATGAAACGTTTTCATAAATTCTCCTTTATATAACGTTTGGATTTTGTCTGTGTGTCTGGATTATACCATAAATCTCATTTTTCGTCATGTTTCTTTGTATTAAAAAGAATACAAAATATTCAGAAAAAATTAAAAATTTTACTACATACATGGTTAAAAAGTGCTATAATTTAATGTGAATTATGTTATAAACTATATGGTTTAGACAAAAAAATAAGGAAAGAGGGCACAAGGATGGGTTTGAAAACATTTATAGGCGGCGTACATCCCTATGAAGGCAAAGAACTTGCCAAGGATGCGCCAATCAAAGAAGTTCTACCCAAAGGAGAACTGGTTTTTCCATTGTCACAGCATATTGGTGCACCAGCCACTCCAATTGTCGCTGTAGGGGATAGCGTAAAGAAAGGGCAGAAGATTGCAGAAGCCGGCGGCTTTGTATCTTCTCCGATTTATTCTTCGGTATCCGGTACAGTGAAGAAAATTGAACCACGGCGTGTGGCAGTCGGTGATATGGTGAATTCCATTGTAATCGAGAGTGACGATCAGTTTACGGAGTGTGAGTATTCACCGGTGGATGATGTGACATCCTTATCCAGGGAGAAAATCATTGATCGAATTAAGGAGGCCGGTGTGGTTGGTATGGGAGGCGCAGGTTTCCCGACACATGTAAAACTGTCTCCGAAAGAGCCGGAAAAAATCGAGTATATTATTGCAAACTGCGCAGAATGCGAGCCATATCTGACTGCAGATTACCGCAGAATGATCGAAAATCCGGAAGATCTGGTTGCAGGTATGAAGATCATACTGCAGCTGTTTGACCATGCAAAAGGTGTGTTTGGCGTCGAAAATAACAAACCGGATGCAATTGCAAAACTGAAGGAACTGATTAAGGATGAGCCCCGGATGGAGGTCTGTGAATTGCTGACAAAGTATCCGCAGGGAGGAGAGCGTCAGCTGATCTACGCAGTGACCGGACGCGAAATCAATTCCAAAATGCTTCCTGCAGATGCAGGCTGTATCGTGGACAACGTAGAAACCATGATTGCAATCAAGCATGCAGTAAAAGATGGAGTTCCTGTGATGAAGCGAATTGCTACAATCACCGGAGACGCAATTACCACCCCGTCAAACTTTTTGTACAGTATGGGTACACCATACGAGCAGCTGGTGGAAGCTGCCGGAGGATTTAAAGTACAGCCACAGAAACTGGTATCCGGCGGTCCTATGATGGGATTTGCCATTTTTGGACTGGATGTTCCTACCACAAAGACGACTTCTTCTCTGTTATGTCTAGGAAAAGATGAGGTGGCAGAGTTTGAACCGCTCGCATGCATCAGCTGTGGCCGGTGTGTGGAAGCGTGTCCGGAAAAACTGATTCCAAGCAGGCTTGCAAAGTTCAGTGAACACGGACAAAAGGATGAGTTTGAACGCTGGCATGGACTAGAGTGCATCGAGTGCGGAAGCTGCAGTTATGTATGTCCTTCCCGCAGACAGGTGGCACAGTCCGTCAAGACAATGAAGAAACTCGTATTAGCAGATAAGAGAAAGAAAAAATAAGAGAAAGAGGTGGATTGTTGTGAGTGAGAAATATCAGGTTTCGTCTTCACCACATGTGCGTGCCAAGGACTCCACAAGCAGAGTTATGCTGTATGTGATCATCGCGTTGCTGCCGGCAACCCTGTTTGGTATCTGGAATTTTGGAATGCATGCATTACTTTTGATTTTAGTTACCATCGCAAGCTGTCTGGCTTCCGAATGGATTTTTGATAAGATCGTACATAAAAAAAACAGCCTGCCGGATCTGAGTGCGGTTGTCACCGGACTTCTTCTGGCACTGAACCTGCCGGCAGGACTTCCATGGTGGGAGGCTGTGATTGGCAGTGTATTTGCCATTGTCATTGTAAAGATGATGTTTGGCGGACTGGGACAAAACTTCATGAACCCGGCACTGGGTGGAAGATGTTTTCTGCTGATTGCTTTTGCCGCAGACATGACAAATTTCAAGAATTCTAAGTTTGAGGCATATTCCGGGGCAACACCGCTTGCCATGATCAGAAATGAAGGACTTTCTTCCGTCAATGTCATGGATATGCTGACCGGAAAGATTCCGGGAACCATCGGTGAGACATCCGTGATCGCAATCCTGATTGGTGCGATTATCCTGATTCTTCTGGGCGTTATCACATTACGGATTCCGGCTGCTTACCTGATTACATTTGCGGTATTTATGCTGATCTTTGGCAAGGAACCGATGAATGCCAATTATCTGGTTGCAGAACTGTGCGGTGGTGGTCTGATGCTTGGTGCATTCTTTATGGCAACCGATTATGTGACTTCACCGATTACACCGGCCGGTCAGATTATTTACGGTATCTGCTGTGGCCTGTTAACCGGTATTTTCCGCTGTTTCGGAGCAAATGCAGAGGGTGTTTCTTTTGCAATCATCCTGAGCAATATTTTAGTACCGATTATTGAGAAGTTTACAATTCCGAGAGCTTTTGGACTGGCAAAGGAGGCAAAGAAGAATGAATAAACAGATTATACATGACGCTTTGGTTTTGACAGCCTTTACCCTTGTGATCGGCGTGATTTTAGGGGCGGTATATGGAATTACAAAGGCTCCGATTGACAAAGCCAACGAGCAGACCAAAAAAGAAGCGTATCAGGCAGTGTTTGCGGATGCCTCTGGGTTCAACCAGCAGGAGTATGATGCGGATGCCGCAGACAAAATGGTTGCAGATGCAGGATATGACGATACGATTGACGATGTCGAGCAGGCCGTAGATAAAGATGGCAATGCACTGGGATATGTCATTACCGTTACCGCAAAAGACGGAAGCCAGGGAAGTATTACATTTTCCGTTGGTATCAAAAATGATGGAACCGTCAACGGATATTCGATTACCGATATTTCCGAGACACCGGGACTTGGTATGAAAGCAGAAGAGGAAGATTTCTACAGCCAGTTTGAAAACAAAACGGTAGACAAGTTTACGGTTGTAAAACAAAAACCGGCATCGGATGATCAGATTGAGGCAATTACCGGATCTACCATTACTTCAAAGGCAATGGCAAATGGCTGTAATGCAGCCATCTATTACTTCCAGAATGCGTTAGGAGGTGCTCAGTAATGAACAAGTATGTAGAACGTTTGTATAATGGTGTGATCAAAGAGAATCCTACCTTTGTCCTGATGCTTGGTATGTGTCCGACACTTGCGGTTACATCTTCAGCGATCAACGGACTTGGCATGGGACTCTCTACCCTTGTGGTACTGGTATTTTCCAACCTTTTGATTTCACTGTTCCGTAAGGTGATTCCAAACGGCGTGCGTATGCCGGCCTATATCGTGATTGTTGCATCACTTGTTACGGTCGTACAGTTTCTGATGCAGGCATATCTTCCAAGCCTTTCTAAGGCACTTGGTGTGTATATTCCGCTGATCGTTGTAAACTGTATCATTCTTGGCCGTGCAGAAAGCTATGCATCCAAGAATGGACCAATCGAATCTATTTTTGATGGAATTGGTATGGGACTTGGATTTACCATGGGTCTGACCATCATCGGACTGATCCGTGAGATCCTTGGTGCCGGAACCTTTTTCGGACTTCCGTTCCTTTCCGCAATCAAAGGATTTACTCCGATCACGATTTTCATCATGGCACCGGGAGCATTCCTTGTATTGGCATTCCTTGTAGCCGGAATGAATATTATCCGTAAAAAGATGGAAGCAAAGGGCAAACCGCTTGCAGAGCCGGCAGGATGTTTATCCGGAGACTGTGCACACTGTGGTCAGTCCGCACTTTGTACAGGAAAGAGTGCAGGAGCTTCTGATCAGGAACAGGCATAAGGAGGGAGAGAGACGATGAGTACATTAGCTGAACTGGTTTTGATCGCGGTAGGTTCTGCGATCGTAAACAACGTAGTATTGAGTCAGTTCCTTGGTATCTGTCCGTTCCTTGGTGTATCCAAGAAAACAGAGACAGCTGCTGGTATGGGAGGCGCCGTAATTTTCGTTATTACGATCTCTTCTTTCATTACCGGACTGATCTATAAATTTATTCTGGCCAATCCGTTTCTCGTGAAAAAGGGAATTGATCTGACCTATTTAAAGACCATTGTATTTATTCTGGTTATTGCAGCACTGGTACAGTTTGTAGAAATGTTTTTAAAGAAGAGCATGCCATCACTGTATCAGTCACTGGGTGTTTACCTGCCGCTGATTACCACAAACTGTGCGGTACTTGGTGTAGCCTTAAACTGTGTTACTTATGATTACAATCTCTTAGAGGGTGTTGTTTACGGATTTTCCACAGCATTTGGTTTCTTTATCGCAATCGTATTGATGGCGGGAATCCGTGAAAAAATTGAGTACAATGATATCCCGAAGACATTTAGGGGTACAGCGATTGTTCTGATCACTGCCTGCCTGATGTCCATTGCCTTTATGGGATTCTCAGGAATGATTTAGGAGGGAAAAGACGTATGATAACTGGAATTATTGTCGCAGCTGTTGTTGTCGGCTGCGTAGGAATTATTCTTGGATTTTTCCTCGGAATCGCCGGAGAAAAGTTCAAGGTAGAGACTGATCCGAGAGAGGATGCGATCTTAGAAGTTCTCCCGGGAAATAACTGTGGTGGCTGTGGATATGCCGGATGTTCCGGACTTGCTGCGGCAATCGCAAAGGGAGAGGCACCGGTCAATCAGTGTCCGGTCGGTGGAGAGCCGGTTGCCGCAAAGATTGGCGAGATCATGGGTGTTTCTGCCGGGGCTTCGGTAAAAAAAGTCGCTTTTGTCAAGTGTGCCGGAACCTGTGAGAAAGCAAAACAGGATTACGAGTATACCGGAGTGGAAGATTGTGCGGCAATGGCATTTGTTCCAAATGGCGGACCAAAGTCCTGCAATTATGGATGTCTGGGATTTGGAAATTGTGTGAAAGCATGTCCGTTTGATGCGATCCATGTCGTAGATGGTATTGCAAAAGTCGATCCGAAGGTCTGCAAGGCCTGCGGAAAATGTGTGGCTGCATGTCCGAAGCATCTGATTGAACTTGTACCATATGAGGCAATGCACCTCGTACAGTGCAGTTCCAAAGACAAGGGCAAGGATGTCATGAGTGCATGTTCCGTTGGATGTATCGGCTGTCATCTCTGTGAGAAGAACTGTCCGTCTGATGCGATTCATGTGGTAGACAACATTGCATACATCGATCAGGAAAAATGTACAGGCTGCGGAATCTGTGCAGAAAAGTGTCCGAAAAAGATTATTTTATAACAAGAAATAACCCCATGCAGGGTCAGCCTGCATGGGGTATTTTTATGCAGAGTTTTTCAGAACACGAAAATCAGGAGGCATGAAACTGTATGGAATCATCCCGGTTGATTCCGGAACTGCATGTAATTGTTCCGTCATCGGAGACAAAGATGGCTTCCACGCCATCGGTCTGTTCCACCAGCTGCATTCCCTTTTTTAATCCGAGGGAAAAACAGGTTGTGCTGAGTGCATCCCCGTCCATGGAGATGTTACTGATGATGGTTACCTGATAGAGATGGTTCTCGACCGGATATCCGGTCGAGGTGTCTAAAATATGGTGATACAGTTTGCCGTTGACCCGGTAATAGCGCTCATAAATACCGGAAGAAACAACCGAAGCATCGGATACGTTTAAGGTGCCAAGTGACGTACCGGTTTCGGAAAATGGTTTCTGGATACCAATGGTATAGGAAGAGTGATCTGCCTTTTTCCCAAGAGTCAGGACATTTCCCCCAAGGCTGATCACGCCGGAGGTGATTCCTTTTTTGTTCAGGAAACTTCGCATTTCATCCGCAATGAAACCTTTCGCAATTCCGCCAAGGTCAATTTTGGCCTGCGGATCTTTCAACCGCACCTGATTTCCTTTGATCTCAATATTTTTATAGTTGACATGTGCCAGTGCCGCTTCAATTTTTTCCGGGGAAGGGACAACCGATGCATCGACTTCGTTCTCATCGGATTTTGCGGTTTCTGCAATCTCTGAAAAATTCCACAGATCCGAGAGGGTACCGATGGTAATATCAAATGTTCCATCACTGATTTTTCCATACCGGATACCATCTTTGATCAGGGAGAGGGTATCGCTGCTGACTGTCACAAACTGGCCGTTTGCCTCGTTAATCTTTGAAACTTCACTGTCTGTGATGGTGTTTGAAAGTTTCTTTTCGTAGTTTCCTGCCAGGGAAAAGCAATCATCCAATATCTTTTCATCACGGGTTCCATAGAGGGTAACCGTGATCATCGTATCAAAATAAAATCCCGTTTTGGATATTTTCCCGGAATTGGCAGAGCAGCCACAAAAAAGTGATGCAATAAGGCAAAGAAGCGTTGTGGGCAACAGAATGTATCTGATGTATTTTTGTTGTTTCATAAAAATCCTCTCCGTAAAATTTTATACAGATTAATATACTCCATTTTATGGCAGGCGGCAAGCTTTGTTGTTTTTTTTCGGAAGATATGGTAAAGTATTTAAAGGTATGCATAAGTAAAGAAAATCGAGGAATAAAGTACAATGGACAGTAAACTGAATTATAAACGTATCGTGATCAAAATCGGTTCTTCCTCTCTGACGCACGCAGAGACCGGCCGTTTAAATCTTGCCAAAATGGAACACCTGGTCAGGCAGCTGAGTGATCTGCACAATCAGGGAATGGATGTCTGTCTGGTAAGTTCCGGTGCGATTGCCGTGGGAAGGGCTGCCATGGGCGTGAAGGAACGTCCGTCCGAGACATCGGTAAAGCAGGCATGTGCGGCTGTGGGACAGGCAAAACTGATGATGGTTTACCAGAAACTGTTTGCGGAATATTCACAGACCGCAGGGCAGATTCTGCTGACAAAAAATACAATGGTAAATCCGGTATCCCGTGCGAATGCAAAGAATACATTTGACGAACTGTTCCATCTCGGGGTGGTTCCGGTCGTGAATGAGAACGATACGGTCAGTACCTATGAGATGCAGTTTGGTGACAATGATACGCTGTCGGCACTGGTCGCTTCCATGGTGGGGGCAGATCTTTTGATCCTGCTTTCCGATATTGACGGACTTTATACGGATGATCCGCACAAAAACCCGGAGGCAAGGCTGCTTAAAGTCGTAGATGCTATTGATGAAAACATTTATGGAATGGCTAAAGAATCTACCGGCAGCAATGTCGGAACCGGCGGGATGGCGACAAAACTTGCCGCAGCAAAGATTGCAACATTATCCGGAACGGATATGATCATTGCAAATGGCGGGGATGTCCGCATCCTGCAGGATATTTTCGAAAATGATTATGTGGGAACGTTATTTACGGCTAATGAAAATGCAAACTTTAACCTTGCAAATTATATTATGGAGACGATAGGCTGATGACAAACGAAAAAATTGCACGCATCAATGAATTATACAAAAAATCCAAAGCAGAAGGATTGAGCGAAGAAGAAAAGAAGGAACAGGCACTGCTGCGTCAGGAATATGTCGCTTCGGTAAAGGCAAATCTGCGCAATCAGCTTAACAATATTGACATGATGAATGCAGATGGATCTGTGGAAAATCTTGGAGAAAAATATGGATCAAAAACAAGAACTTCGTAAACGGATGAAGGAAAAGAGAGACCGGATTTCTCCGCAGGAGAGGCGGCAGAAGAGCGCAAAAATCTGTGAGCGGCTGCTGTCGGCACCGGAGTATGCCAGATTTCAGAAAATTCTGGTTTATGCCGCGATTAGAAGCGAAGTCGAATTGCAGCTTTTCTGCGATCAGGCACTTCGGGACAGAAAACATATTTTTTTCCCGAAGGTGTGTGGGAAGGAAATGGAGTTTTACCGGATTGAGGATTCCGGACAGTTAAAAAAGGGAATGTTTTCTGTCCCGGAACCGGATGTCAAACAATATCCGCTTTCTTCTTTTGCAGAGAATGGGGAGGCATGGATTCTTGTCCCCGGTGTTGCATTCGACGAAAAGGGGATGCGGCTCGGATACGGAGGAGGATTTTACGATCGTTACCTGAAGCAGAAAGAAAATCTGCACAGGACAGGAATTGCGTTTGGAGAACAGATCGTCAAAAGAATTCCAACGGAAATACATGATCATCCTATGGATGATGTGATCACAGAACAACAATGGTATCGTCCGAAACGGACAACAGGAGGAGAATGACAATGGATGCAAAACTGCAGGAACTGTGCCGGCAGGCACATGAAGACCGGATCAGGGTTGGAATGCTGGATACCGATACAAAAAACAGAACACTCGAACTGGCTGCGGACGCGCTTATGGCACATGAGCAGGAAATTTTAGAGGCCAATGCAATAGATATGGAGCGGGGACGTGAGCGCAATATGCCACAGGGACTTTTAGACCGCCTGAAGCTGGATCATGACCGTCTTCTGGGAATGGCAGACGGACTCCGGCAGGTGGCGAAACTGGAAGATCCCATCGGGGAAGTGATGTCCATGCGAAAACGACCGAACGGACTGATCATTGGAAAAGTGCGTGTAGCCATCGGTGTCGTTGGCATTATCTTTGAGGCCCGCCCGAATGTTACTTCCGATGCGTTCGGTCTGTGTTTTAAGTCCGGAAACTGTGCAATTTTAAAGGGTGGAAGTGATGCCATCCATTCGAACATTGCGATTGTTTCTGCCATGCAGGAGGCACTTCGCAGGATGAATATTCCAAAAGGGGCACTCAGTCTGATCGAGAGCACAGATCGGGAAACCACCAATGCGTTTATGAAAATGAAGGATTATGTGGATCTGCTGATTCCAAGAGGCGGCAGGGGACTGATCCAGAGTGTGGTAAATAATGCGACGATTCCGGTTATTGAAACCGGAACCGGAAACTGTCATGTTTATGTGGATCAGTTTGCGGATCAGGAGATGGCGGTCAATATCATTAAAAATGCAAAGACACAGCGGATCGGTGTATGCAATGCCTGCGAATCCATTGTGGTGCACCGGGCAATTGCAAAAGAGTTTCTTCCAAAGCTGTATGCAGCATTAAAAGAATATGATGTGGAGATGCGCGGTGATTCCTATGCCGTCGAATGTCTGGGACCGGATCAGCCACTGGTAAAAGATGCGACAGAAGAAGACTGGGGAACAGAGTATCTGGATTATATTATGTCGGTAAAGATTGTAGACAGCCTGGACGAGGCAATCGCGCATATCAATAAGTACAATACCTCCCATTCCGAGGCGATTATAACCAAAAATTATGATGTGGCACAGAGATTTTTAAATGAAATTGATTCCGCCTGTGTCTATGTGAATGCATCCACCCGTTTTTCCGATGGAAATGAATTTGGTCTTGGCGCAGAGATCGGAATCAGCACACAGAAATTACATGCCAGAGGTCCGATGGGGCTTGAGGCACTTACCAGTTATAAATATATTATTTATGGAAACGGTCAGGTTCGTCCATAAAAGAAGAGCAGGAAAATAAGAGGATTTTATGAGAGATTTAGAAATAAATGGATTAACCGGGGAAGAAGAAACCAGACGGCAGTACGAATACATAGAAAAAGCCAGACAGTATGTGGCACAAAAGGAAAAAGAAGCGGGGCGCAAACTGACCTGCTGTGTCCATACGTTTGGGTGTCAGATGAATGCGAGGGACTCGGAGAAACTTTTAGGAATCCTGACGGACATCGGTTATGTGGAGACAGAGGATGAGCACGCGGACTTTGTGATTTACAATACCTGTACGGTGCGTGAAAATGCAAACAATAAGGTGTATGGACGCCTGGGGTATCTGTCAAACTTTAAAAAGAAAAATCCGCATATGATGATAGCACTCTGTGGCTGTATGATGCAGGAGCCGACGGTAGTGGAGAAGATCCGCAAATCCTACCGTTTTGTGGATCTGGTATTTGGGACACATAATATTTATAAATTTGCGGAACTTTTATGCAATCGTATGGAATCGGATTCCATGATCATTGATATATGGAAGGATACGGATAAAATCGTGGAAGATCTTCCAATCCGGCGGAAGTTTTCTTTTAAATCCGGTGTCAATATCATGTTCGGATGTAATAATTTCTGCAGTTACTGTATCGTTCCTTATGTCAGGGGCCGCGAGCGCAGCCGCGAACCAAAAGATATCATCCGTGAGATTGAAGGACTGGTGGCAGATGGTGTGTGTGAAGTCATGCTGCTTGGACAGAATGTTAATTCTTATGGGAAAAATTTAGAGCAGCCAGTTACGTTTGCAGAGCTTCTCCGGGAAGTAAACAAGATCGAGGGATTAAAGAGAATCCGGTTTATGACTTCTCATCCGAAGGATCTGTCGGATGATCTGATCCTTGCCATGAAGGAATGTGATAAGGTATGCAAGCATATGCATCTGCCGCTGCAGTCCGGAAGCTCACGGATTTTAAAAATCATGAACCGGCATTATGATAAAGAACAGTATCTGACGATTGTAAAGAAACTTCGGGAGGCAATTCCGGATATTGCGCTGACGACCGATATTATTGTCGGATTCCCTGGAGAGACAGAAGAAGATTTCCAGGAAACGCTTGAAGTGGTAAAACAGGTGGAATATGACAGTGCGTTTACGTTTATATATTCCAAGCGGACCGGCACACCGGCCGCAGCCATGGAAGATCAGTGCGATCCGGCCGAAGTGAAACGGCATTTTGATCTGTTGTTAAAGGAAGTACAGCAGATCAGCGCAAAGAAAGCCATGGCACTGGAAGGAAAAGTGATGGAAGTGCTGGCAGAGGAACAGAATACGCAGGATGCTTCCCTGATTACCGGACGGCTTTCAAACAATTCGGTGGTGCATTTTCCGGGGACCCCGGATATGATTGGAAAACTGTTTATGGTAAAACTTACGGAATGTAAAGGTTTTTATTATCTGGGAGAGATCGCAGAGAATGCATAGAAAATTTGGCAAAAAAGATGTGATTTTTATCGGTGCGCTTCTTGGTATCTGTCTTATTGTACTGGGCGTCTGGTATTTTGCCGGAGGGAAACAGGGAGCTTCTGTGGTGGTGACGAGAGAGGGAGAAGTGTATGGAACCTATTCCCTGTCACAGCCGCAGACTGTAAAAATTAAAAATTCCAAAGGAAAAACCACGAATGTTCTGGTGATCCGCGATGGAAAAGCAGATATGAAAGAAGCGGACTGTCCGGACAAACTGTGTGTGCATCAGAAAGCGATTTCCGCGGAAAATGAAAGCATTGTCTGTCTGCCGAATCGTGTGGTAGTGACCGTAACGAATTCGAAAAAAGAAGGGATGGATGGATTTGCACAGTAAACAGCTTTGGAGAAAACCGGCGTTTATGGGAGTGTTTCTCGCACTTGCCATGATCTGCAGTTATATAGAGATGCTGATTCCCTTTGATTTTGGAATTCCGGGAGTAAAACTCGGACTGACGAATATTGTGGTTGTTTTAATGCTGTATTCGATTGGAACGAAGGAGGCATTTTGTGTCTCTGTCATAAGAATTTTCCTTGTCGGCATTTTGTTTGGCAATCTGATCGGAATTTTGTATTCCTTAGGCGGGGGAATCCTCAGTTTTCTTGTGATGGCACTCTTAAAAAAAGGAAACCACCTGGGCTGTATTTCCGTCAGTGTGGCCGGAGGAATTGCTCATAACATCGGGCAGATCCTTATAGCGGCGCTTGTTGTGTCCAGCCATTATGTGTTGTATTATTTTCCGGTACTTCTGATTGCCGGACTTCTTACGGGATTTCTGATCGGGCTTCTTGCACAGGAACTGATCGTGCGTCTGCGTTTTCTGACCGAAAAATATCACGAGTAGAACATCTGTTTGCATAATTGTATCTGCTGTGTTATGATAAATACCGTGAACGAACGAAAATGAGGAGAATGTTTTATGTACGCATATATCAAAGGTGAGCTTGCAGAAACCAATCCGGATCATATTGTGATAGAGACCGGGGGAATCGGATATCAGGTATTTATTTCCGGACAGACGTTTGAGTATCTTCCGGCAGTCGGTGAGGAGATTAAAGTGTATACGTATCTGTATCTGCGCGAGGATGCCATGATTCTCTATGGATTTCTGACCAAAGACGATCTGGAGCTTTTCAAACTTCTGATTTCTGTCAGCGGAATTGGTCCAAAGGGAGGACTTGCAATTCTTTCTGCGCTCAGTGCAGATGATCTGCGGTTTGCGGTATTGTCGGGAGATTCCAAGGCAATCTCGAAAGCTCCGGGAGTAGGAGCCAAGACAGCCCAGCGTGTGATTTTGGAATTAAAAGATAAGATGTCTTTGGAAGATGCTTTTGAAAAGAAGAGTGAGCATGTACAGAATTTAAAGATTTCCGGAAACGGACAGGTCAGAAATGATGCGGTTATGGCACTTACGGCACTGGGATATTCCTCGGCGGAAAGTTTAAAGGCTGTATCCGCGGTGGAGATCACAGAAGAAATGGATGTGGAAGCAGTGCTGAAGGCAGCACTGAAACATATGTCGTTGTTGTAGTTTCGAGAAAGAAGATTTGGTATGGAAAAACGCGTGATTTCCACGCAGCTGCAGGAAGAAGATTATAAGATTGAATCGTCCCTTCGTCCGCAGAGGCTGGAGGATTACATTGGACAGGAAAAAATAAAATCAAATATGAAAGTCTACATTGAGGCGGCAAAAGCCCGGCAGGAGTCTTTGGACCATGTACTGTTTTATGGACCACCGGGACTTGGAAAGACAACGCTTGCAGGGATCATTGCAAATGAGATGGGTACCCACCTGAAAGTGACCTCGGGACCTGCAATTGCAAAACCGGGAGAGATGGCGGCGATCCTGAATAACCTTGCAGAAGGTGACATTTTGTTTGTGGACGAAATTCACCGGCTGAACCGTCAGGTGGAGGAAGTACTGTATCCGGCAATGGAAGATTATGTGATTGACGTGATGATCGGAAAAGGAGAATCCGCCCGTTCCATCCGGCTGAATCTTCCGAAGTTTACGCTTGTCGGGGCTACGACACGGGCCGGAATGCTTTCGGCACCGCTTCGCGACCGTTTTGGTGTCGTCAGCCACATGGAATATTATACGGTGGAGGAACTTCGCACGATTATTTTGCAGTCGGCACAGGTACTGGATGTGGAAATTGATGAAAAAGGCGCTTACGAGCTTGCCCGCCGTTCCAGGGGAACTCCCCGTCTGGCAAACCGTCTGCTCAAGCGGGTGCGTGATTTTGCCCAGGTAAAGTATGACGGGAAGATTACCTATGAGGTGGCGGCGTTTGCACTGGATCTGCTTGAGGTAGATAAGATGGGACTGGATCAGAACGATAGGAACATTATCTTGACAATTATCGACAAGTTTGACGGCGGTCCGGTGGGACTTGATACGCTGGCAGCTTCGCTTGGTGAGGATTCCGGAACCATCGAAGATGTTTATGAACCGTATCTGGTCAAAAATGATTTCATCAACCGGACACCGAAGGGGCGCGTTGCAACGGCATTTGCCTATGAACATTTCGGGAGGACACCAAAATCCGAATAAGAGGTTGCTTTTCCTACTGCGGAATATTATAATAAAAAGTATGACAGCAAAGAGGATGGTCCAAAACGGGAGGATAGGTTATGTCAGCAAAGACAAGTGCGGAAGTGGTAATTGATGGAAAGGTATATACGTTAAGCGGCTATGAAGGAGAGGAATATCTCCAGAAAGTAGCTTCTTATATTAACGGAAAGATCAATGAGTTTACTTCCATTGAAGAATACCGGCACATTCCTCTCAATATGAAAAATACACTGATCCAGCTGAATATTGCGGATGATTATTTTAAAGCAAAGGATCAGGTGGAAAAATTAGAACGGGACCTTGAAAATAAAGAAAAAGAAATTTACGATTTAAAGCACGATCTGATCTCTAATCAGGTAAAGACGGAGACGGCAGAAGAATCATTGAAGAAACTGGAACGGGACAATAAAGAACTTCTCCTGAACAAGGCGCGGTTAGAGGCAGCACTTGAGGACAAGCTTCTGGATGGAAAAGACAGCCCGAAAGAGTCTGAAAAAGAGAACACAAAGAAAAAATAAGAGGTTTCGAAACACAAAGGAAGGTATTCCTTTGTGTTTTTTCATCATAAGGAAAGAATATGAAAGAAAACAATCATACGACACAACAAAATACATTTGAATTGCTTGCACCGGCTGGATCGTTAGCCATTTTTAAGGCGGTTGTCGCGGCCGGCGCAGATGCCGTTTACGTGGGGGGAAGCAAATTTGGAGCCCGCGCATATGCAGATAATTTTTCCGATGAAGAATTACTAGAAGCACTGGACTATGCACATTTGTATGGACGCAGGGTCTATCTTACGGTCAACACGCTTTTAAAAAACAGTGAGATCGAACAGGTCTGTGCGTATCTGCAGCCGTTTTATGAACATGGACTGGATGCGGTACTTGTACAGGATTTTGGAGTCCTGACAGCGATCCACGAGAGATTTCCGGATCTTGCGATTCATACAAGTACGCAGATGACAGTCACCGGTGTGGAGGCGGCCCGGCTTTTTTCAGGATACGGAGTGACCCGTATGGTCATGGCACGGGAACTTTCCCTGAATGAAATGAAACGGATCCGTGAAGAGACCGGTATGGAACTGGAAGCATTTGTACACGGGGCGCTGTGTTACTGTTATTCCGGACAGTGTCTGTTTAGCAGTATGCTTGGAGGAAGAAGCGGAAACCGCGGCAGATGTGCACAGCCATGCAGGCTTCCTTACGCAGTGCTGGATGAAAAGCACAGGGAATACAAAAAAGATGCTTATGTCTTAAGCCTCAAGGATATGTGTGGAATAAAGGATCTGCGTGGGCTGGCAGATGCAGGAGTCTATTCCTTGAAAATTGAGGGACGCATGAAACAGATCCCGTATGCTGCCGGTGTGGTTTCTTATTACCGCAAATATATCGACCTCTTTTTATCGGGACAGGAGACACAGATTTCGGAAGAAGATTACCGGGCAGTGCTTGCACTGGGAAACCGCTGTGGATTTACCGACGGATATTACCACAGGCACAATGGTTCTGATATGGTGACGTTTACAAAGCCAAATTACGAAAAAACGAATGAAGCCCTGCAGCAGCAAATTTTAAGAACCTATGAAAATGGTGCTGCCAAAATCCCTGTCATGGGAGAACTGGTTTTGCATCAAGGACAGGCTGCACATTACCGGGTAAAGACGCAAACGGTGTCTGCGGAAATTTCCGGCATGGAAGTTATGCAGGCGCAAAAGAAACCTCTTCTGGCAGAAGACGTAAAAAGCCGTATGGAAAAGACGGGAGATACCCCGTTTGTTATGGAAGAGTTGTCCATAAAAATAGAGGACGGAGTGTTTCTTCCAAACGGAGCACTCAATCAGCTGCGTAGGGAGGCATTGGCAGAACTGCAAAAAAAGATGCTGAAACCTTACCAGAGACAGGAGCATCCGCAGAGGAAGGCAGAGGAAAAATTTCCGGAGGCATGTGAGAAACGGGAAAAACGAAAGGAACGTGTTTTTGCAGTGACAGGGGAGCGCAGACAGCTTGCACCGGTTCTGGAAAGTTCCTGTGTGACTTCTGTCTGTCTGGATATGGAAGCTTATGACCGAAGCACAATTATGGAAGAATTAAAAGAAGATGCAAATGTTGTTATGCAAAAGGATAAAGAGGTTTATCTGGCGATGCCGCGTATCTTCCGTGCCGGAACGGCAGAATGGGTGCGGCAGATACTTCCGGATATAAAAAGAATGGGATTTTCCGGAGTCCTTGTGAGAAATTATGAAGAGCTGGCATTGGCAAAGGAAACATTTTTGGGAAGTGAAATCATAACGGATCACAATCTGTATTGCTATAACGATCAGGCGGTCCGTGCATTTGCCGGGCAGGGAGTGACAAAAAATACGGTTCCGCTGGAACTAAACCGCAGCGAAATAAAACGGAGATATAACGAAGAAAGTATGATGATGCTTTACGGATATTATCCGCTTATGACAAGTGCACAGTGCGTGCATGCCAATACCAGGGGCTGTGATAAAAAATGGGGGCTTTCTTATCTGAAAGACCGGTATCAGGTACAGTTTCCGGTAAAAAATTTCTGCACGTACTGCTATAATGTTGTTTATAATTCCCTGCCGGTTTTATTATTTTCCAATTTAGAGGAATTAAAAAAAGCAGGCATCCGTGATTTCCGGATGGATTTTACCATGGAATCTGCAAAAGAAACCAAAGCAATTCTGAAATTATATGAAGAGTTTGCAGACGGCAGCCGCAGACAGTATCCGAAAGAATGGGAAAACCGTTATACCAACGGACACTATAAAAGAGGAGTGGAATAATGATCCATCTGATTGTTCAGGCTTCAAAATATCTGATGATCTTTTTGTTCCTTGTTTATACATTTGAGTGCTTTCATGTGTTTAAATTCGAGGGAGAGGAAGAAGAACAAAAACATATTTACCATGTACAGAGAACTCTGTTGTTTCTTTTTCATTTTGATGCCTTTCTTGTTTTGTATATTACAACAAAAAATTTTCAGCTGATCGGATTTTATCTCATGCAGGTGATTATCATTGCGGCAATCATCGGAACATATCATCTGTTTTACAAGCATGCATCCGAGCTGGTTCTCAATAATATGTGTATGTTACTTACGATTGGATTTGTTATCCTGACACGTATTTCTTTTGAAAAGGCATTCCGGCAGTTTATCTTTGTGTGCGCGGGTTTTGCGATTTCCCTGCTGATTCCCATGGTCTTGCAGAATATGACGCTGTTCCGTAAACTGACATGGGTGTATGTGATCGTAGGTGTCGGTGCACTGGGCGTTGTTGCGATTGCCGGACAGACAAGCTATGGGGCCAAACTGTCCCTGTCGATCGGTCCTTTGACCATCCAGCCTTCGGAGTTTGTAAAAATTATTTTTGTCATGTTTATTGCATCCATGCTGTACCAGCGCCAGGATTTTCATCAGGTCATGGTGACAAGCATTTTTTCGGCTGTTTTTGTTCTGATGCTGGTAGCATCCAAAGATCTCGGCGGAGCCCTTTTGTATTTTTTTACCTACCTGGTTATGGTTTATGTGGCGACGCGCAGATTTGTGTATTTCGGAGGTGGAATACTGGCAATGATCGTGGCGAGTCTGCTTGGGTACCGGCTGTTTGACCATGTACAGGCACGTGTGCAGGCATGGTCGAATCCGCTTGCAGTCATTGACGGGGCGGGGTATCAGGTATGCCAGTCTCTGTTTGCAATCGGTACCGGAGGCTGGTTTGGACTTGGTCTGGGACAGGGACTGCCGGAAAAAATACCGGTCGTGACAAAGGATTTTGTTTTTGCGGCAATCTCGGAAGAACTCGGGGGAGTCTTTGCACTGTGTCTGATCATGGTCTGTGTCAGCTGCTTTTTTATGATCATGAATGTTGCCATGAAACTTCGGGACAATTATTATCGTCTGACAGCGGTCGGACTTGGAACACTGTATGCTTTGCAGGTGTTTCTGACCATCGGCGGGGTCATCAAATTTATTCCGTCAACCGGAGTGACACTTCCACTGGTCAGCTATGGAGGCAGTTCTCTGTTATCGACTATGATTGTGTTTGGCATTATACAGGGACTATACATCATGCAGTTTGACGGTCGGACGCAGAAAAAAGAACAGAAACGAAGAAGAGGCAGAAAAGAATGAGAAGAAAAAAGAAAAAGACAAAGAAAAGTAATAAAGAATTTCTTGTTATTATGTATCTGTTCCTGGCAGTGTTTCTGTCTATGATGATTTATTTTGTCTATTTTCAGGTATGTAAGAGTGAATCGTTTATCAACAGTCCGTATAATTCCTTGCAGGATCTGTTTTCGGATCATGTGATCCGTGGGGATATTGTATCTGCAGACGGCAAAGTACTTGCCACAACAAAAGTATCCGCAGACGGAACACAGACCAGAAGCTATCCGCAGGGACGCATGTTTGCCCATGCAGTTGGTTATGCGGTGAATGGAAAAGCGGGACTGGAAAACCAGGAAAATTTTTCTTTGTTGCGTTCCCATGAGTTTTTCCTTAAGAGAATCGCAGATGATATTTCAGATAAGAAGGCACAGGGGGATACGGTTGTCACGACGCTAGATGCACAGATTCAGCAGGTGGCATACAAATCTCTTGGAAATTATCAGGGAGCTGTGATTGTTATGGAACCGGATACCGGAAAAATCATTGCAATGGTGTCAAAACCGGACTATGATCCCAATACGGTCAAAAAGGACTGGAGCAGTCTGACGGCGGAGGGAAGCACGGTGCTTTACAATCGCGCCACGCAGGGAAAATATGCGCCGGGATCGGTGTTTAAGATCTTAACGACCCTGGAGTATTATCGTGAGAATCCTTCTGCCTATGACCAGTATGCGTTTGACTGCAGTGGTTCCATTTCGGTTGACGGGCAGACCATTCACTGTGCGGGAAATAAGCATCACGGTCAGGAAACATTAAAGAGTTCCTTTTCTAATTCCTGCAATTCTTCGTTTGCCAATATTTCACTGTCACTGAACCGGGAAAAATTTAAACAGACCTGTGACAGCATGCTGTTTAATCAAAATCTTCCGATTGCTTTTGAGTCCGGGAAAAGCAGTTTTTCTTTAAATAAAAATGACAGCAATGCAATGGCGATGGAAACGGGAATCGGTCAGGGAAAAACACTGGTTTCGCCACTGCATATGGCGCTGATAGCAAGTGCCGTGGATCATGATGGAATTCTGATGCGTCCGTATCTGGTGGCTCATATACAAAATGATTCCGGGGTTGAAGTAAGCAGCAATAAACCGAAAACTTATGCGACACTGATGACGGAGACGGAAGCCGGTTTGTTACAGCAGTATATGCGTGCAGTTGTTACAGATGGAACGGGAAGAAAATTATCCGGACAGTCTTATGAAGCTTCCGGCAAAACAGGAACGGCGCAGGTATCGGACACGTCGGATCAGACAAATGCCTGGTTTGTGGGATATGCAAAGAAGGATGGCTATAAAGATATCGCAATCGCAGTCGTTGTGGAGAACAGTGGTGCGGGCAGTACGTACGCGGTTCCAGTTGCAAAGAACGTATTTGACGTATATTTTAACAGATGATATACTTGCTATGAAAATAATGAATGTTTGCACATATATGTGCAGTTTTCGCACACGGGAGGATTGCAATGATTGAAGCAATAAGCTGTGGCGGAGTGGTAATCTTTCGTGGCAAGATTCTGCTTTTGTACAAGAATTACAGAAACAGATATGAAGGCTGGGTATTGCCAAAAGGAACTGTGGAGCAGGGAGAAGAGTATAAGGATACGGCAATTCGCGAGGTTTTGGAAGAAACCGGAGCAACTGCAACCATTATTCAGTATGTGGGAAAAAGCCAGTATTCATTTACCATTCCTGAGGATACGGTCGAGAAATCGGTTCACTGGTATCTGATGATGGGCGAAAGTTATTATAGTAAGCCGCAAAGAGAAGAATATTTTACAGATTCCGGGTATTATAAATACCATGAAGCATATCATTTGTTGAAATTTTCGAATGAAAAACAGATTTTGGAGAAAGCTTATAATGAGTATCTGGATCTGAAAAAAAGCAACTTATGGGGAACACATAAGTATTTTTAGAAAGGATAATCTGCATGAAATGGTATGAGGATCTTTATGTCGGCGATTCCATTGAAGGCAAAGTCAATCGAATAAAGTGGAAGATTAACCATCATGCAGGAACAGTCTCTATCTATGTGATTGCGTTTGCATCCAACCGGCAGAATCTGCTGGATATTATACCGGCGTGGGAACTGATGCAGAAATCTTATCCGGGGAAAAAGGAAATGCAGATCATCGGTCTGGCAAAAGGTTATGCGGAAGCTCTGGAGCTGGTGCGCAGTATTATAGAGGAAGTATATCAGAATACAGGGGATGTGGATGTAAAATCTTATTTACGGGGCCGGAAACGGAGGAGACAGGTATGAGTGTTTTCCTTCTGATTCTGAAAATCATAGGAATTGTTTTGCTGGTGATTTTAGGACTGATTGTTGTCATTGCTCTTTTGGCATTATTTTGTCCATTCGTGTATCGTGTGAAAGGTTCCTACCATGAAAAAAATCTGCAACTGCAGGTCCGGATCTGGTGGCTTGGCCGTCTGCTGGGGCTCTGTGCAGATACCGCGGAAGAGGGATTCCACACGTATGTGCGGATTTTTGGATTTCGAAAGGAACTGCATCTGCAGAAAGAAAAAGAAGATTCCGCGGATTTTAAAAAGCCGGTGCAGGAAGACTCTCCGCAGGAAGGGACAAAAGACCGGGAGACTGAAGTGGCACCGTCTCTTACGGCAATGGAAAATACATCCCAAACATCTGCGCAGCAATTGACAGATCCGGAGGAGACAATGCTCTGTCATCCGGATAAAAAAAAGAAAACATTTTTTCCGGGCAGGATTGCAGGTTTTATCCGGAAGTTCCCGGAAAAGATCCGGAATATTTTGCAAAAGATTCTTTATTTTTTGAGGAATATACAGACATTCTGGAAAAAAGGAACGCGAACGTGCCGGAAATGGTATCGTTTTTTCAATGACGAGAAAAATAAAAAAGCGTTTTCTAATATCTGGAAACAGCTGGAACATCTGGTTGTTTCAGTTTTGCCGAAACGGCTGAAGCTTTGGCTGAAATATTCTACCGGATCGCCGGATACTACCGGGCAGGTGCTTGGTATTCTTGCAATATTTCCGGTCGGATACCGGAATCACTGGAATATTATTCCGGATTTTACGGCAGAAGAATTTTATGCAGAAGCAGATTTTACAGTACACGGCAGGATTTTCGGAGTTCAGATTCTTGCTCTGGCACTGCGAATAATTCTTGATAAGAATTGCCGGAGACTATATAATAGATTTAAGCATATGAAGTAGAATGGGTAAGGAGGTTTTACCATGGCAGATAACAGTTTTAATAATACAGTAGAATCCTTATTTAAAGGAATGGACAGCTTTATCACAACAAAGACCGTAGTAGGAGATGCAATTCATATCGGAGATACGATTATTCTTCCTCTGGTAGATGTATCTTTTGGTGTTGCGGCAGGAGCGTTTTCACAGGAAAAGAAAAATAACGGTGCCGGAGGTATGGGTGGAAAAATCAATCCGAGTGCGGTTCTTGTCATCCAGAATGGAGTAACAAAACTTGTGAATATCAAAAATCAGGATGGAATGACAAAGATCCTTGACATGGTTCCGGATTTTATCAATAAATTTACATCCGGAAAAGATACGGATGATATCATTGACGATGTTGTTTCGGATGATACGGACAATGAATAGAAAAAACAGAATCATATAAAACCGGGAGAGCATATATTAGAAATGATATATGCTTTTTTGGTGGAAAAAATGAAACGGGTATGGGGATATACATTGTTCTGGATGGGAATCGGAATGCTGATCATGTTTTTTGTAGGTGGCGGGCTGCTGGGGGTTCTGCTGATTGCCGGAACCATGCTTGTTTCCTATCTGTTGTTTTCCTGCTGATTGCGGCACAAAAAAAGAACCGTCATACAACGGTCCTTATATTTGCTTACTAAGCTCTCTCAACTTTTCCGGATCTAAGGCAGGAAGCACAAACATATAACTTCTGTGGTACTCCGTTTACCTTACAACTTACACGTTTGATGTTTGATTTCCAAACTCTATTAGATCTTCTATGAGAATGGCTGACATTATTTCCGTAATGTACACCCTTTTCACAAATTGCACACTTTGCCATGATTTTGCACCTCCTTGCATTTCACTAAGCTTTTTCAAGCTCACAACATAAGATATATTAACAGATTCCTTCTGTAAATGCAAGAAAAACTTATAAAAAAATGAAATAAATTACATTTGGTTTACATTTGCAGGAAAAATGGTTATAATACGAGTAACTATGATGTAATACCTATGAGATGGTTTACGAATATTGGAGGTACAAGTATGAAGGGACAGATAGATACCCAATATGGAAAGGTTTTGGTGGAAGACGATGTCATTGCCACTTACGCAGGTTCTGTTGCGGTAGAATGTTTTGGTATTGTCGGTATGGCAGCTGTTAATATGAAAGACGGACTGGTGAAGCTGCTGAAAAGGGATTATCTGACACATGGTATCAGTGTCACAATTGAAGATGAAAATCTGATCAATATTGATTTTCATGTGATTGTCGCTTACGGCGTAAGCATTTGCACAGTTTCTGACAACCTGATCGAGACTGTAAAGTATAAAGTGGAGTCATTTACGGGCATGAAGATCAATAAGATCAATATCTACGTCGAAGGCGTCCGCGTGATTGACTAGGGAGGATAAGAAATTGGAGATTACAAGTATCAATACGGAGAGTTTGTCCAGAATGTTCCTTGCAGGTGCAAAGAATCTGGATGCAAAAAAGGAATGGATCAATGAACTGAATGTTTTCCCGGTTCCGGATGGAGATACCGGTACAAACATGTCAATGACGATCATGTCAGCAGCACGTGAAGTCGGTGCGTTGTCCAATCCGACAATGAAAGAACTTGCAAAAGCAATTTCTTCCGGTTCCCTTCGTGGGGCAAGAGGTAATTCCGGCGTTATTTTATCCCAGCTGTTCCGCGGTTTCTGTAAAGTTATCAAAGAGTATGATGAGGTAGATGTTTCTGTTTTATGTGATGCATTCCAGAAAGCGGTAGAAACAGCATACAAAGCAGTTATGAAGCCAAAAGAGGGAACGATTCTTACCGTTGCAAAGGGTGCGGCAGACAAAGCGCTTGATCTGGCACAGGAGACAGAGGATCTGGTTTATTTCTGCGATGAAGTGATCAAACATGCGGAGTATGTTTTAAGTCAGACTCCGGAAATGCTTCCAGTCTTAAAGCAGGCAGGGGTAGTGGATTCCGGCGGACAGGGATTGGTTCAGGTGTTAAAGGGAGCCTATGATTCCCTTCTCGGAAAAGAAATTGATTATTCCATTGAGGAGACTCCGGCATCTGCAGGCACGGCAAAAGTTTCAGAGCCGGCTGAGCAGGAGATTAAATATGGTTACTGCACGGAGTTTATTATTGTATTAACACGTCCATTGTCTGAAAAAGAAGAAAAGGAATACAAATCTTATCTGGAATCTATCGGAGATTCGATTGTTGTGGTAGCAGACGATGAGGTTGTAAAGACTCACGTACATACCAACGATCCGGGACTTGCCATTCAAAAGGCACTGACCCATGGTTCTCTTACAAAGATCAAGATCGACAATATGCGTGAGGAACATCAGGAAAAGCTGATTAAGGATGCCGAAAAAGCGGCTGCCCAGCAGAAGGAGCAGGAGGCAGAGAAAGAGGAACCCCGCAAGCCAATGGGATTTATTGCCGTTTCCATCGGTGAGGGAATGAATGAGATTTTCCGCGGACTGGGAGCAGACTATCTGATCGAGGGTGGGCAGACCATGAATCCGAGCACAGAAGACATGCTTGCAGCGATTGATCATGTAAATGCAGATCATATCTTTATTCTGCCAAACAATAAAAATATCATTATGGCGGCAAATCAGGCAGCGGAGCTGACAGAGGATAAAGATATTATTGTACTTCCGACCAAGACAATTCCACAGGGAATTGTGGCTCTGGTAAATTATATTCCGGATTATACTGCGGAGGAAAATAAGGAAGCCATGCTGGCAGAACTCGACAGTGTAAAGACCGGTCAGGTGACCTATGCGGTTCGTGACACTGAAATTGATGGCATGCAGATCAGACAGAATGACTATATGGGAATTGGCGATAAGGCAATTCTTGCGGTCGGCACGGATCTGAAAGAGACAACCATGAAGATGATTGATGCGATGGTAGATGAGGATTCTGCAATTGTCAGCATTTATTATGGTGCGGATGAGACAGAAGAGCATGCACAGGAAATCGGAAAAATGATCGAAGAAAAGTATCCGGATGTTGAGGTAGAGATCAACTGTGGTGGTCAGCCGATTTACTATTTTGTTATTTCTGTAGAATAAAAGTTACTATTTATGCAGCACAGAAACGAATAAGGAGCAGATATGCGTCAGGATTCATCAATCACGGAAATCAAAGGCATTGGTGAAAAAACAAAAAAATCATTCGAAAAAATGGGAGTATACACCGTAGGTGATATACTCCTTCATTTTCCCAGAAATTATATACAGTATCCCCATCCGGTGCCGATCGATGAGATGACAGCGGAACATATGCAGACAGAGGATAAGCTTGCGATTGTTGCACGGATTGAGCGTACACCGGTAACGAGAAGTGGAAGACATATGCAGGTGACACTTCTTGTGATTGGAAGCCCTGGACATCAGATCCAGCTGGTCTGGTATCGGATGCCTTATATACGGAACACGCTGACACATGGCAAATATTTTGTTTTTTACGGAAATGTCCACATTAAGGATGGCAAATTTGTGATGGAACAGCCGGTGGTGTATACGCCGGAGGCCTATCAGGAAATCGAAAACTGTTTTCTTCCGGTGTATACGCTGACCAGCGGGATCACCAACAATCTCATGATAAAAACGATGCGGCAGGCATTGGATGAGGAAGAACTGCTTACGGATTTTCTTCCGGGAGAAATTCGTACGCGCAGAAAACTGTGTGAGTATAATTATGCGGTCAAACAGATCCACTTTCCGGATACGATGGAACGTTTGATCGAGGCGAGAAAGCGGTTGGTTTTTGATGAGTTCTTTTTATTTATCATGGGCATGCAGTACCAGAAAGAAAAGAGAACCAGACAGGAAAACCGGTTTGTGATGGAACATCCGGAGTTTGTGGAAGATCTGATTCAGAAGCTTCCGTATGAACTGACGGGAGCACAAAGACGAGCATTGCATGATGTGACGGAAAATATGCAGGGACCGTATGCCATGCAGCGTCTGATTCAGGGAGACGTGGGTTCCGGTAAAACGATTCTGGCTTTTCTGGCAATGGCGTGGTGCGCACAGAATGGATATCAGTCTGCCATCATGGCACCGACGGAAGTACTTGCACAGCAGCATTATGAAACATTCCAGAAACTCTGTGAGCAGTTTGGACTGCATTTTCCGGTAATCCTTCTGACGGGGTCCATGACGGCAAAACAAAAACGCAGTGCGTATGAACGGTTAGAACTGTATGAGAATGCCCTGATTGTAGGAACGCATGCGCTGATTCAGGAAAAACCGGCATATGCAAATCTTGCGCTTGTGATCACAGATGAGCAGCATCGTTTTGGCGTGCGGCAGAGAGAGGAGTTTGCGCAAAAAGGGGATATGCCGCATATTCTTGTTATGAGTGCAACACCGATTCCGCGAACCCTTGCGATCATTATCTACGGAGATATGGATATTTCGGTTGTGGATGAGGTGCCGGCAAGACGGCTTCCGATCAAAAACTGTGTGGTTAATACGGCATACCGGCCGAAAGCATATGCGTTTGTTGCAGATGAGGTGAAAAAAGGACATCAGGCATATGTGATCTGTCCGCTTGTGGAGGCAAGCGAAGGGACACAGGGAGAAAATGTAATTGATTACTCGAAAACGCTTATGGAGGAACTGCCATCCGGCATCCAGGTGGGCGTGCTTCACGGAAAGATGAAGAGCAGTAAGAAAAATGAAATTATGCAGGAATTTGCGGAAAATAAAATTCAGGTGCTTGTATCCACCACGGTAGTGGAAGTGGGGGTCAATGTACCGAATGCAACCGTGATGCTGATCGAGAATGCGGACCGATTTGGCTTAGCACAGCTGCATCAGCTGCGTGGACGTGTGGGAAGAGGAGATGCACAGTCTTATTGTATTATGATCAATGCCTCTTCGGCCAAGACGGCAGAAAAACGTCTGGAAATATTAAATAAATCAAACGACGGCTTTTTTATTGCGAGTGAGGATTTGAAATTACGCGGACCGGGAGATTTTTTCGGTATTCGGCAGAGTGGAGATCTGGTATTTGCGCTGGCGGATATTTACCAGGATGCCGCGGTGCTGCAGGAGGCTTCGGAAGAAGTAAAAACAATTCTTGAGGAAGACCCGGAACTGACAGAACCCGGACATCACATTCTGCAAAAGAAAATGATGCAGTTTCAGGAAGAACAGCTTTCAAAAATGAATTTGTAGATTCCGGTAAAAGAATAAGCAGGTCTCCGTGACAGAGACCTGCTTTTTTCTTTTGTACATTGGGACAAGTGGGTTACTGGATGTTTTCTCCTTTGCCAGCCATCTGTCTTTCCTGTGCTTCGATCATTTTTTTGACCATGTAACCGCCGATAGATCCATTCTGTTTTGCGGTAAGATCACCGTTGTATCCGTTGCTAAGTGGGACTCCAAGCTCATCTGCAACTTCATACTTAAAACGTTCCAATGATTTTTTTGTACTTCTGTCTGCCATGCTTTTCTTCCTCCTTTGCGGTTGTACTTTGTGGTACGATTCTAGTATATGCGCTAAGCAGAAAGCCTATGCTGGAAACTTATGTATTGGATGATTCCACCAGTGTCAGGCCGCTGATGTCCGGATGAATCGTGAGAGAGTAGTTCGTATAGTATACGACAAATCCGGGTGCACTTCCGGCCGGTTTTTTTACATTTTTTTTCTGAAGATAATCAATTTCAAGTTTGTCACTGTCACGTCCGCTGGAATAGTAACCGGCAAGTTTTCCGGCCTCTTCAAATACGCGGTCCGGCATTTCTCCCCCTTTGTTTTTTACAATTACATGGGAACCCGGCATTTTTTTGGCGTGAAACCACCAGTCATTTCCGGTTGCAAATTTAAAGGTCAGTTCATCATTCTGATAGTTATTTTTGCCGACGTACATGTCATAGCCGTCGGATGAAATATAATGGAAAGGTTTGCTTTTGATTTTCTGTTTTTTGCCGTTTTTGTGTTTTTTGATAAAACCGTATTCCATCAATTCCTCTTTGATCTGCACCAGATCATCGGCGGAGAGTGCAATGTTCAAAGAATTCTGGATGGACTCCAGATGGTCAATCTGCGCTTTGGTTTCCGCAAGCTGGACTTCAAGAGCTTCGGAAGTCCGTTTCAGTTTTCCGTATTTATCAAAGTATTTTTGGGAATTTTCACGTGCGGTCTTTTGCGGATCTAACGGGATACGGATTTCTTTATTGTTGTCATAAAAATTTTCACAGACCAGTTCTTTTGCCTGGTCCTGCAGATTGTAACCGTATACATTGATCAGTTCTCCGTACAGTTTATATTTTTCCCGTTTTTCGGCATCTTTCTGCTGTTTTTGCTGTAACTGGTATTTTTTCTGGTTGCGCTCTAACGCAGTTGTGACGATTTTTCGCAGGTCTGCGGATTTCTGGTGGATACGGTTGTAAATATTGCGCTCTGCATAGAAAACTTCGAGCATCTGCGAGATGCTTTCCATATGTTCCATCTCATAATCCTGATACATGGTCAGTTCAATTGCAGAAAATTCGATCGGCCGTTTGTCTTTTCTTACGATCACCGGATGAAATTCGTTGTGGCGGATTTCATCAAAAAACCATGCAATGTGGTTTGCAAGATGGTGGATTTCATCATCGGTACAGGCCAAAAGAGACTGATCTGCATCCATCCCGGCCCGGTATGCCAGTTCGGATGCAACAAGCGGACTGACACCGGTAAATGATGTATAGATCGCTTTGCAGATGGACATCGGTTTTGCCTTAATGGCATCGCAGATCTGTGTGGCATCCATAGTCATGGCATTGAATTTGTCCTCCTGTGTGGCAGGAATAAAATACGGGCGGCCCGGAAGCACTTCGCGCAGGGAACTTACGGCGGAAGAGACATGCTTGATGCTGTCGATCATGGTGCCGTCCTCATCGCAAAAGATAATATTGGAATGTTTTCCCATCAGTTCAATGACAAGGGTCTTATGACAGATATCCCCCATTTCATTCAGGTGTTCAATCTTCAGATGGATGATGCGCTCCATATGGGGCTGGGTAATGCTTATGATCCGCCCGTTTGCGATATGTTTGCGTAAAACCATACAAAATGTAGGCGCCTGCAGGGGACTTGTCTTGTTGGTGTCCGTCAGATATAAAAAAGGAAGGGAAGCGTTTGCTGAAATGGATACACGGAACTGTCCGCTGCTTCCTTTGCATGTCAAAAGCAGCTCGTCATTTTCGGGCTGCGCAATTTTACTGATTTTTGTATTTAAAATCGTCTGGTTCAGTTCATGGACTAAACCTGCGATTACGATTCCGTCAAAAGCCATGGAAATTCTCCTGTTCATGATTATAGTGTTTTTCAAACTCATGAATCATTATAGTAATTTCCAAGTCTTTTGTCTATATGCAGAAAGTGGATATCTTTTGTATACATTTTTTGCAAGAACATTTGACGAAACGGCAAAGAAGCATTATAATACATTTATCTATGCATAGATATGTGCATGATATTTGGGAGAAAGTAAAATGATTAAAAGCATGACCGGATTTGGGCGCTGTGAGATTGCAGATGAAAAACGCAAATTTACCGTGGAACTGAAATCCGTAAATCACCGGTATCTTGATGTAAACATGAAGATGCCGAAAAAGTTAAATTTTTTTGAGAGTGCGATCCGCAGTCTGTTAAAAAAATATATTGAACGAGGCAAAGTGGATCTGTATATTTCCTATGAGGACTATACGGAGGACAATTATGCACTTAAGTATAATGAGGGACTTGCCGGTGAGTATTTAAAATATCTGAATGCCATGGCAGAAACATTCCATCTGGAAAATGATGTGCGGGTAAGCACACTGTCCCGTTATCCGGATGTCTTTGTTATGGAAGAACAGGAAATGGACGAAGAAGAGCTCTGGAATGGATTGCAGAAGGCAATCTGCGGAGCATGTGAACAATTCGTTGAGACCCGTATCCGGGAAGGAGAGAACTTAAAGAAGGATCTCTGTGAGAAGTTAGATGACCTGCTTGCCGGAGTGGATTTCATTGAGGAGCGTTCTCCGCAGATTATGCAGGAATACCGCAGCCATCTGACGGAAAAGATCCAGGAACTTTTGGGAGATACCCAGATCGATGAGGGAAGAATTGCGACAGAGGTTACGATCTATGCAGACAAGGTGTGTGTGGATGAAGAAACCGTGCGTCTGCGCAGCCATATTACCTCGATGAAGGAGACACTTTCAGAGGGCGGTCCGGTAGGACGCAAACTCGATTTTATTGCACAGGAGATGAACCGTGAAGCAAATACGATTCTCTCAAAGGCAAATAATATTGAAATTTCAGATGTGGGAATTAATCTGAAGACCGGAATCGAAAAGATCCGCGAACAGATCCAAAATATAGAATAAAGGAAGCGCGTTATGGAACAGAAAGGAAAGTTAGTTGTTATTTCCGGATTTTCCGGAGCGGGCAAAGGAACTCTGATGAAAGCACTGCTGGCAGCACATCCGGACAGGTATGCACTGTCGGTTTCCGCAACTACCAGAGATCCGAGACCGGGAGAAAAAGATGGTGTGGATTATTTTTTTGTGACGGACGAAACGTTTGATTCCATGATTCAGAAGGATGATTTTTTAGAATATGCAAAATATGTCAGCCACTCTTATGGAACTCCTCGTTCTTATGTGGAGGAAAATTTAAATCTCGGAAAGAATGTAATTTTAGAGATTGAGATACAGGGAGCATTAAAAGTAAAAGAAAAAATAAAAGATGCTGTCCTGATGTTTGTTACGGCACCGGATGCCGGGACACTGCGTGACCGTCTGGTCGGACGCGGTACAGAGACTCCGGAGGTCATTGCGGCACGGCTTGCACGTGCATGTGAGGAATCCGAAGGAATTGAAAATTATGATTATTTAGTGGTAAACGATACGGTGGATCACGCATCGGCTTTGATTGATCAGCTGATCTGTGATGAGCAGTCACAAAATACCGGAAGGGATCAGGAGTATCGGGTATCTGCTAATATAGATTTTATTAATCAAATGAGAGAAAATCTCAAAAGCTTTTCGAAAGGAGAATGAATATGATACATCCATCTTATGTTGAATTAATGAAAGTTGTAAATGACGAGGGCGAAATCGGTGAAGAACCGGTGGTAAACAGCCGTTACTCCATCGTTCTTGCCACAGCAAAGCGTGCAAGACAGATCATTGCCGGAGCAAAACCACTGATTGATGATCCGGTCTGCAACAAGCCGCTTTCCATTGCCGTGGAAGAGTTATACCGCGGAGAAGTAAAGATTGTACCTGGAGAGGACGAAAACTAAGAAATACCAAAAGGGAGTGACAACTGTCATTCCCTTTTTCAAGTGAGAGGTTATATGAAATTATTATTTGTTTCACTCGGATGTGACAAAAATCTGGTAGATTCCGAGTACATGATCGGTATGCTTACCAGTCATGGAATTGAACTGACGGATGATGAAACGGAAGCGGATATCATTATTGTCAACAGCTGCTGTTTTATCGGCGATGCAAAAGAAGAAAGCATTAACACCATTCTGGAAATGGCAGAGCAGAAAAAAACAGGCTGCTGTAAATCACTCATTGTCACCGGCTGCCTGACACAGCGTTATCAGGATGAAGTGAAAAAAGAAATACCGGAAGTAGATGCTATTTTAGGAACCAATTCCTATGATTCCATTGTAGAGGCACTCGAGGAGACCCTGCAGCATAAATTTTATAAAAATTTTCATACGCTCAGCGGACTGCCGCAGCTGTCGACCAAACGGACGGTTACGACAGGTGGACATTATGCATATCTGAAAATTGCAGAGGGATGCAACAAAAACTGCACCTACTGTGTGATCCCGTCTGTGCGCGGACGTTACCGCAGTGTTCCGATGGACGAGCTGGTTACGTCAGCAGAAGAACTGGTTGCAGGAGGCGTAAAGGAACTGATCCTTGTTGCGCAGGAGACAACGCTTTACGGTGTGGATCTGTATGGGAAAAAATGCCTGCATGAATTGTTAGACCGCCTGAACGGGATTTCCGGTCTGTTCTGGATTCGTATTATGTACTGTTATCCGGAGGAAATCTATGAGGAACTGATCGATTCCATGATTAAGGATAAAAAGGTCTGTCACTATCTGGACATGCCGGTCCAGCACTGCAACGATACAATTTTGCAGCGCATGGGAAGAAAAACAAATAAAAAGGAACTGATCGAGAGAATCCATTATTTGAGAAAACGTGTCCCGGATATCACCTTGCGGACCTCTTTGATCTGCGGATTCCCGGGGGAGACAAAAGAGCAGCACGAAGAACTGATGCAGTTTGTCAATGATATGGAATTTGACCGTCTCGGAGCGTTTACTTATTCCGCGGAGGAAGGGACACCGGCAGCGGAAATGCCGGATCAGGTGCCGCAGGAACAAAAAGAGGAATGGCAGGCAGACGTCATGGAACTTCAGGAAGAAGTGATTTTTGACAGGAATGAAGCCATGAAAGGTACGGTTTTGTATGCGTTTATCGAAGGACAGGTTGCGGATGAAAACAATACCTACGTCGGCAGAACCTACCGGGATGCGCCAAATGTAGACGGATATATTTTTATCAATACAGACGAAGAACTTTTAACCGGAGATATTGTGAAGGTGGAAGTTACCGGTGCATATGAATATGACCTGATCGCTACGATTGTAAAATAGGAGGAACAATTATGAATTTACCAAATAAATTAACAACTTTCCGTGTGATTCTTATTCCGTTTTTTGTATTTTTCCTGTTAGCTCCATACTTTGAAGGGTATGGAAATTACATTGCGCTTGTTATTTTTATTGTCGCAAGCCTGACGGATTTTCTGGATGGAAAAATTGCAAGAAAGTACAATCTTGTAACAAATTTCGGAAAGTTTATGGACCCGCTGGCAGACAAGCTTCTGGTCTGCTCTGCACTGATCTGTTTGATTGCACTTGACAGAATTCCGGCATGGATTGTGATTGTGATTATTTCCCGCGAGTTTATTATCAGCGGATTCCGTCTGATTGCTGCAGACAATGGTGTCGTGATCGCTGCAAGCTACTGGGGCAAGTTTAAAACCGCATCCCAGATGGTTACCGTGATTCTTCTGGTACTGAATATTCAAAATACGGTATTTACAGTACTCGGAACGGTATTTATTTATATTTCCCTGGTACTTACCGTCGTATCTCTGATTGATTATATCGCAAAAAACAAAGAAGTATTAAAGGATCAGAACTAATGAAAATTGACAGACTTCTGGCAGAACACCAGCTGCTGGTGACGACAGCCGAGAGCTGTACCGGAGGACTGGTAGCGTCTGCACTGGTAGATATTCCGGGAATTTCCGATTATTTTAAAGAGGGATATATCACTTATGCTCCCGAAGCAAAAGAAAAGATACTGGGAGTATTGCCGGAGACCATTTCCGATTATGGTGTCGTGAGTGAACAGACCGCACGTGAGATGGCGGAAGGTGCTGCAAAACAGGCACACGCGGGATGTGCGGTGGCTACAACGGGGGTTGCCGGACCCGGGGGAGGAACTTTAAAGACTCCGGTGGGAACGGTCTGTTTTGGATGTTTTGTGCAGGGAAAGATATTTTCCGGGACAGAACATTTTACCGGTACAAGAAGTGAAATAAGACATGCGGCTGCGGCATATGCCATTGCATTTCTGGAGCGGTGTATCATCAAAACATATGGAGGAACCTTATGCGAATCATAGCAGGAACAGCGCGCAGCCTGCCGCTGAAAACAATTGAGGGGCTGGAAACGCGCCCGACAACAGACAAGATCAAAGAGACATTATTCAATATGCTGCAGAATGATGTGCCGGGATGTTATTTCCTGGATCTGTTTGCGGGCAGCGGTCAGATCGGGTTAGAAGCAATCAGCCGCGGAGCTTTGTATGCGGTTTTTATTGAGAATAACCGGAAAGCGGCCAAATGCATTGAAGATAATATTGCATTCACAAAATTTACGAAGGAATCCAGACTGCTTACCACGGATGTGATCAGCGGAATCAGCAGTCTGGAGGGAAAATATACATTTGATATTATTTTTATGGACCCGCCATACCGGCAGGGACTTGAAGAAGATGTGCTGCGTTTCCTTTCAAAATCAAGTGTGTTGAAACCTGACACCATGATTATTGTGGAAGCATCGCTGGATACGGATTTTTCTTATCTGGATGAGCTGGGATTTTCCGTGATAAAGTTCAAAAAATATAAGACAAACATGCATGTCTTTATTCAACAGAAGAGGGTATAACAAACATGAAAAAAGCAATTTATCCGGGAAGTTTTGATCCACTGACATTCGGACATATGGACATCATCAACCGTGCTTCAAGAATTGTGGATGAGCTGGTCGTCGGAGTGCTCAACAACAGCGCAAAAAATTCGTTGTTTTCTTTAGAAGAACGTGTTAGTATGATAGAAGAGATGACAAAGGATATTCCAAACGTTACGGTGGCGTCCTTTGATGGTCTGTTGGTAGAGTTTATGAATAAAATAGATGCTACCATTATCGTGCGTGGGCTTCGTGCAGTGACAGATTTTGAGTACGAGCTGCAGATCGCACAGGCGAACCATGTGCAGGATTCTAATATTGAAACCATTTTCCTGACAAGTGATCTTTCTTATTCCTATTTAAGTTCGACAATTGTCAAGGAATTTGCGTCCTACGGTGGAGATATTTCCAACTTTGTACCGGAACGTTTTATTGAACGGATTTATAAGAAATATGAGAACAGATAGGAGAGATTTTCACTATGAGCAGTAAGATGGAACAGATTATTGAGGAAATCGAAGAGTATATTGATGGCTGTAAATTTCAGCCGCTCTCAAGTACAAAGATTATTGTCAACAAAGAAGAATTAGAAGAACTTATTGCGGAACTTCGCGCCAAAACACCGGAAGAAGTAAAGCGTTATCAGAAGATTATCAGCAATAAGGAAGCAATTTTAGCAGATGCACAGGCGAAGGCGGATCAGATCATTGCACAGGCACAGGTGCAGACCAACGAACTTGTCAGCGAGCATCAGATTATGCAGCAGGCATATGCACAGGCAAATGAAGTTGTTATGATCGCAACCAAGCAGGCCCAGGAAATTTTAGACAATGCTACCAATGAGGCAAACAGTCTGCGTGTCAGTGCCATGGGATATGCGGATGACCAGCTGCATGAGATCGAGGAGGTTTTGTCTAATTCCATCGAGACTTCTCAGGCGCGGTATGACAGTCTGATTTCTTCACTGCAGGGGTTCCTTGATGTAGTGACAAAGAACCGGGCACAGCTGTTTCCACAGACAGAAGCAGCAGAGGAGGCAGCCGCTTCTGCCGGACAGGCAGCAGAGTCTGCAGAGGAGCCACAGATTACCAATATTTCAGCTTCAGATGAGGATGCCCAGGAAAAGTAAAGGAATACAGCATCCAACGGTTAACAGTAAGAGGATTATTTTCTGTAATACATAGTTCCGGAGCGAGAGTCCGGTCTGGTGAAGGATGGAAGAGACCTGAAAAATGCCGGACAATCCTCCCCATGACAGGAATAACACTGCCAGAAGAGATTTTATCTGTCTGGTGCAGGCAGAGGTGGAAAGCAGCGCAACACCGTTTGTAACTTCTAAGAATCCGGTGGCGGCCAGCGAAAACCAATGCGCCGGAAACGGCAGTGTCTGCAGCATTTCGCAGAAAATGGAAAACAGGATGATATAGCCGCATATTTTGATCAGGGTTTCAAATCCGTGAATGATGCCGGCATCAATGATTTGCATATCCATATGAAATCTTGATGCCGTTTCTTTTTGTGTAGAAGAAGGGGTTCTGTGATATAATAACAGCATACTCATTCCATACAAAAACGGAATGCCATAGATCAGAAAAACGTATACAGGAGATAACGGAAGCTGCAAAATTTCCTGAATGGCGGTTATGACAAATACGGGACTTAAGTTGTTTGTAAAGCAGCATAAGGCAGAGGCTTTTTCCCGGGAGATATAGTTACTGCTGTAAAAGTCGGCAGTCAGTTTGCAGCCGATGGGAAATCCAAACAAAAAACCACACAGTACGATGTAGCAGGCAGAAAATTTTTTTGGAAGAATTTCACTGCGCAGAATGACATACGAGAGGACACAAAAAGGAAGCAGCGTCGGAAGAATCTGTGTAAACCACAGCTGCAGCCCTTGTTTTGATGCCGAAACTGCTGCGTGGGGGAAACAGATAAAAAACAAAAACAGTATGCAACAGAGAAGAGTAAATACAAATTTTTTCATGATACAGTTTATGTGAGACAGGAGGAGTATATGAGTACATTAGAGCATTTATATCCGGAAAGGGTATTTTATTATTTCAAGCAGATCGCAGCAATTCCACATGGATCGGGAAACACCAAAGCGATCAGTGATTACCTGGTAAAATTTGCAAAAGAACACGCACTGACCTGGTATCAGGATGAAGCAAACAATGTGGTTCTTGTCAAGGAAGCATCCAAAGGTTATGAAAAGGCTCCGGCGATCATCATTCAGGGACACATGGATATGGTCTGTGAAAAAGAAAAAGACTGTAATCTTGACATGGATAAAGAAGGGCTGCGCCTGTATGTAGATGGAGATTTCCTGAAGGCAGAAGGGACAACGCTTGGCGGAGATGACGGAATTGCAGTGGCATATGCGCTGGCAATTTTGGAATCAGATGAAATTTCCCATCCGAAATTAGAAGTTGTGATTACCGTGGATGAAGAAATCGGAATGCTGGGGGCGGCTGTCATGGATCTGTCTATGCTGACCGGACATACCATGTTAAATATTGACAGTGATGAAGAGGGAATTTTCCTGACCGGCTGTGCGGGCGGTATGGCATTAAATGTTTCCATTCCCGTAACCCGTGTCAGACAGACGGGAAAGAAACTTTCTCTTATTGTGACCGGGCTTTCCGGCGGACATTCCGGCAGTGAGATCGATAAAGAACATGGAAATGCAGATCTTTTGATGGGACGCCTGCTGTATGGAATCTTTTCTCGTTCCCCGTTTGGAATTCTCACTTTGCATGGTGGGTTAAAGGACAATGCAATTCCAAGAGAATGTGAGGCAGAAATCCTGATTCCGGCAGAAAATACGCAGATTGTCTGTGAATATGTAAAAGAACTGAATGAAATATTAAAAAAAGAACTGGTGGAAACAGATCCGGGCGTGCAGGTGCTGATAGAAGAACAGGGCAATGCTGAAGCGGAAATATTAGATTATCATTCGGTAAGCCGTGTGATTTTTTATCTGCGCAATGTGCCAAACGGAATTCAGCATATGAGCCAGCTGTTAAACGGTCAGGTAGAAACTTCCTTAAATCTTGGAATTCTGGAATTAAAAGAAGATGCCTTGACGTCGCTTACTTCGATCCGAAGCAGTGTA
Source organism: Roseburia sp. TF10-5 (assembly GCF_003462365.1). Classification (NCBI taxonomy): domain Bacteria; kingdom Bacillati; phylum Bacillota; class Clostridia; order Lachnospirales; family Lachnospiraceae; genus Roseburia; species Roseburia sp. TF10-5. The sequence goes on from NZ_QTYW01000001.1 coordinate 172,713, forward strand.
AAAACCCGCAAAGAAGATCTGTGTGCACGTGTTACGATGCTTGTGGAGATGCTTGGAGGAGAAGCAGAAGTGGAAGGTGATTATCCGGCGTGGGAGTATCGCACGGATTCTGCGCTGCGTCCGCAGGTAGAAAAAGTATACGAAGAGCTGTTTCATAAAAAACCTGTATTTTCCACGATTCATGCAGGGCTGGAGTGTGGCCTTCTTTCTGAAAAAATTCCGGATCTCGACTGCGTTTCTTTCGGACCGGACAATTTTGACATTCACACGCCAAAAGAGCATTTATCCATTACATCTACCGCAAGAGTATGGGATTTCCTGGTTGCATTTCTGCAGCAGGCAAACGTATGATTCGCCTGGACAAATTCCTGGCGGATTCCGGCGTCGGCACACGCACCGATGTGAAAAAACGAATCCGCGAGGGGCGAATTACGGTAAATGATGCGGTGGCAAAGAAACCGGATCTTAAGGTTGATCCGGAACAGGATCAGATTCTGTTTGATCATCGTCCGGTGATTTATGAGAAGTATTCCTATTATCTCTTTCATAAACCGGCGGGCTGTGTGACGGCAAGATGTGACCGGTTAAACCGGACGGTTATGGATTTCTTCCCGGAGTCCATGCGAAAGGAGTTTGCACCGGTCGGAAGACTGGATAAGGATACGGAAGGTTTTTTGCTGATTACAAATGACGGAGAACTCACGCATCGCCTGCTGTCACCGGCATACCATGTCAAAAAAACGTATTTTGTACAGGTAGATCAGAAAATTCCAGATACGACGACAGGACAATTTGCAGAGGGCGTGGACATCGGCGATGAGAAGCGCACACTTCCGGCAGATCTCAAAATCCTTGGGAACCATGAGGCGGAACTTACGATTTCGGAAGGCAGATTTCACCAGGTGAAGCGTATGTTTGCGTCGGTTGGATGTAAGGTGACATATCTGAAACGGATCTCCATGGGAACACTTACACTTGGAACATTAGAAAAGGCAACTTACCGTAAACTTACGGAACAGGAACTGGCTTCCCTGAAAAAAGAAGCGGAAAATAAACAATCATCAGGAGTATAAAATTATGTACGAAGGGTATCTGCCGATTTCAAAACAGGATATGCAGGAACGCGGGATTAAACAGCTGGATTTTGTATATGTGTGCGGAGACGCATATGTAGATCATCCGTCTTTTGGTCATGCAATCATTGCCAGACTGCTGGAGGCACATGGCTATACGGTGGGCATCATTGCGCAGCCGGACTGGAAGGATGATGCTTCTATTTCCGTGCTTGGCGTTCCAAGACTTGGCTTTTTGGTTTCTGCCGGAAATATGGATTCTATGGTGAATCATTATTCGGTATCCAAAAAACGCCGTGCAACCGATTCCTATACCCCGGGAGGCGTAATGGGAAAGCGACCGGATTATGCTACCGTGGTGTACTGTAATCTGATCCGGCATACATACAAGAAGACCCCGATCATTATCGGTGGAATTGAAGCCAGTCTGCGCCGTCTGGCACATTATGATTACTGGTCCAACAAGGTGAAACGTTCGATCCTGCTTGATTCCGGTGCAGATCTGATTTCTTATGGAATGGGAGAACACAGTATCATTGAAATCGCAGATGCATTGAATGCCGGAATCGATGTGCATGATATTACCTTTATTGACGGAACCGTATTTAAAACAAAAAACCGTGATCTGATCTATGATGCCATCGAGTTACCGGATTATGATGAGATCAAAGAAAATAAGCGTTCGTTTGCGCAGAGTTTTTATAAGCAGTACTGTAATACAGATCCATTTTCCGGAAAGCGCCTGTTTGAGCCTTACGGTGGAACCACATTTGTTGTGCAGAATCCACCGGCAAAGCCATTGACACAGACGGAAATGGATGAAGTCTATGCACTTCCGTATATGCGGAATTATCATCCGTCATATGAAAAAGACGGAGGGGTTCCTGCGATCCGGGAGATTAAGTTTTCCCTGATCAGCAACCGCGGATGTTTTGGAGGATGCAGTTTCTGTGCGCTGACGTTTCATCAGGGCAGAATTATCCAGACGAGAAGCCATGAGTCGATCATTGACGAGGCAAAACAGATCATTCAGGAACCGGACTTCAAAGGGTATATCCATGATGTCGGGGGACCTACGGCGAATTTCCGTGCACCGGCATGCAAAAAGCAGATGACGAAGGGAGCCTGTCCGACGAAACAGTGCCTGTTCCCAAAACCATGTAAGAATCTGGAAGTAGACCATAAGGATTACATTGCCCTTTTGAAAAAGCTGCGGGTGCTTCCGGGTGTGAAAAAAGTATTTATCCGTTCGGGTATCCGTTTTGATTATCTGATGTATGATAAGGATCGTACATTTTTGCGGGAACTGTGCGAGCATCATGTGAGCGGGCAGTTGAAGGTGGCACCGGAACATATCAGCAATACCGTTTTACAGAAACTGGGAAAGCCAAGTGTGGAAGTGTATAACAGTTTTGTAAAAGCGTATAAAGATATGAATAAAAAAATCGGAAAAGAGCAGTATCTTGTGCCGTATCTGATGTCTTCCCATCCGGGATCGACGCTGAAAGAAGCGGTTGAACTGGCAGAGTATCTGCGGGATTTAGGTTACATGCCGGAACAGGTACAGGATTTTTATCCGACACCGTCAACGATTTCTACCTGCATGTATTATACAGGACTGGACCCGCGGACAATGGAACCTGTATATGTGGCAACCAATCCGCATGAAAAAGCCATGCAGCGTGCACTGATCCAGTATCGCAACCCGAAAAATTACGATCTGGTACATGAAGCATTAATCAAAGCAGGACGTCAGGATCTGATCGGATTTGATTCCAAATGTCTGATCCGTCCGCGCCGGCCGAAAAAAGACGCGGGTACTTCCTACCGGTCATCCAGACAGGGAAAGAAGGCACCGGCAGGCAAGGCTGCTGCCGGAAAGATGGTGACCGCAAAACACAAAAAGAAAACCATCCGCAACATCCATAAAAAGAAGTAGGAAACGTTATGAAAACATTTACCATCGGCACGAATGATGCCAACCAGCGGTTTGATAAATATTTAAAAAAACTGCTGCCCAATGCATCGGTCAGTTTTTTATATAAGATGCTTCGAAAAAAGAATATTACTTTGGACGGAAAAAAAGCGACCGGGAAGGAGACGCTGCAAAAAGGCGCGCAGGTAGCAGTGTTTTTCAGTGATGAAACACTGCATAAATTTATGCAGGATACAAAAAAACTGCAGGAAGAGTTTCACATGCTGCAGCGTCTGCCAATGAAGGGGCTTTCCATCATTTATGAAGATACGGATATTCTCATCGCGGATAAGCCATACAATATGCTTTCCCAGAAAGCAAAAGAACAGGATCTGTCTGCCAATGAATATCTGCTCGGCTATCTGATCCGGAGCGGGGCACTTTCTCTGGAGACATTCGGCACGTTTCGTCCGTCAGTGTGCAACCGGCTGGACCGCAATACGACAGGACTTCTTCTGATGGGCAAAACGCTTGCCGGCGCGCAGATGCTTTCCGAGGGGCTGCGGGAACGTACCATTCATAAATTTTACCGTGCCATTGTATCCGGGAACGTTACAAAACCGGTACATCTGTCCGGATGGCTTATCAAAGACGAACATACCAATCAGGTAAAGATTCTGACACAGGAACAAAAAGATGCTGTACGGATTGAGACTTCTTATACGTCCGTACAGGCGAAAGGAACATGCAGTCTGTTGGAAATCTGCCTGATTACCGGAAAAACACATCAGATTCGTGCACATCTGGCATCTGTCGGTCATCCGGTTATCGGAGATCGCAAGTATGGGGACCCGTCAGTGAATCACAAATTTTATAGTACCTTTCATGTGGATCATCAGCTGCTTCATGCGTATCGTCTGGAATTTCCGGACGGAAGAGTTTTTACTGCTCCGATGCCCGAAATATTTAAAGAAATTATGGAAAAGGAGCGTGGATAGCAGATGCCGACCTGGAATTCAAGGGGACTGCGCGGATCAACACTGGAGGATCTTTTAAACCGTACAAACGAAAAATATGCACACAACGGTCTGGCGCTGATCCAGAAGATCCCGACACCGATTACTCCTATTAATATTGATAAAGAAACCAGACACATCACACTTGCCTATTTTGAACAGAAAAGTACCGTGGATTATATTGGAGCTGTACAGGGAATTCCGGTGTGTTTCGATGCAAAAGAATGCAACACCGACACCTTTCCGCTTGCCAATGTTCATCCGCATCAGGTGGCTTTTATGGAGCAGTTTGAAAAGCAGGAGGGAATAGCGTTTCTTCTGATATCTTTTACGCACAGGGAGGAATTTTATTATCTGCGTTTTTCCGATCTGGAGAAGTTCTGGAACCGGGCTCTGGATGGTGGACGGAAAAGCTTTCGGTATGAGGAGCTGAATCCGGCCTATTTTCTGCCAAAGGTATCAGGGGTACTGATTCCCTATCTTCAGGTTCTCCAGAAGGATTTAGAGGACAGGGATTGACAATCTTTGGAATATTTCTTATAATAGCGTTGTTTCATGTGCTACCAAATTATCACGGTATCACTTTAAAATAGTAAAGCGAGAGGTTCGATTATGACAGACCAGATGTTACATACGCCGGACGGAGTCCGGGATATTTATAACGGAGAGTGCAAACAGAAACTACTGTTGCAGGAGAGATTACACGATGTATTGCGTCAATATGGATATCGTGATATTCAGACACCAACGTTTGAATTTTTTAATATTTTTGGAAAAGAAATCGGTACAACACCATCCAAAGATCTGTATAAGTTTTTTGACAAGGACGGAAGTACGCTGGTACTTCGTCCGGATTTTACTCCATCTATTGCAAGAAGTGCTGCAAAGTACTATACCGAGGATGATATGCCGGTAAAACTTTGTTATATGGGAAACACGTTTATCAATTCCAACGCGTATCAGGGACGATTAAAGGAAACGACACAGTGCGGTGCGGAGCTGATCGGAGACGGAACGGTTGCCGCTGACGCAGAAATACTTGCCATGGTAGTGGAGTCCCTTCTTTCGAGCGGACTGAAAGAATTTCAGATCTCGGTGGGACATGCACAGTTTTTCCGCGGGCTGGCAGAGGCGGCAGGACTTGATGAGGAACAGCAGCAGGAATTAAGAGAACTGCTTGCCAATAAAAATTATTTCGGTGTGGAAGAAATGGTAGAGGGAATGCATTTAAATAACACGTTAAAGAAACTGTTTTCCCTTCTCGGAAGTTTTGAGACACAGGTAGAAGAACTTGCTGAGGCAAAGTCTCTTGCTTCGGATTACCCGAACATTCTTTCCGCAATTACTGATCTGGAAAAACTCGGATCGTTTCTGCGGTTATACGGAATTGAAAAATACGTTTCGTTTGAACTCGGAATCATCAGCAATTACCATTATTATACCGGTATTATTTTTGCAGGATATACGTTTGGAACAGGAGAACCTGTGGTAAAGGGAGGACGCTATGACAGGCTGCTTACATATTTCGGAAGAAAAGCACCGGCCATTGGTTTTGCCATTGTTGTGGACCAGCTTCTTTCCGCTCTTTCCAGACAAAAGATCACACTTCCGTCCGAAGAGAAAAATCAGATGATCGTTTACGCGGAAAATAAGATTGCGGAAGCAGTAGAAAAAGCGAAAGAACTTCGCGCTCAGGGAATTTCGGTTTCTCTGATCCAGATGCAGGAAGGCCGGAGCAAAGATGATTATCTGAGCTATGCCATGAAGGATCACGTTTCAAAAGTAGAATTTATAGAGGAAGCATAGGAGGAGATCATGGAAGAAAAGAGATATCTGACGTTTGCACTGGGAAAGGGACGTCTGGCAAAAAAGACACTCGAACTGTTTGAAAAAATAGGAATCACCTGTGATGAGATCCGTGATCCGGATACCCGTAAACTGATCTTTGTCAATGAGGAACTTGGACTTCGGTTTTTTCTTGCCAAGGGACCGGATGTGCCTACATATGTAGAGTATGGTGCAGCCGATATTGGAATTGTCGGAAAAGACACGATTTTAGAAGAGTCGAGAAATATTTATGAAGTGCTGGATCTTGGATTCGGCAAATGCAAAATGTGCATCTGTGGACCGGAAAGTGCTGCGGAACTTTTGCAGCATCATGAACAGATCCGTGTGGCAACCAAGTATCCGCGGATTGCCAAAGATTATTTTTATAACAAAAAACATCAGACGGTTGAGATTATCAAGCTGAATGGTTCCATCGAACTTGCACCGATCGTTGGACTATCAGAGGTAATCTGTGATATAGTAGAGACAGGTACGACCTTGCGTGAAAACGGGCTGACGGTGTTAGAGGAAGTTTGTCCGCTTTCTGCACGCGTGGTCGTAAACCAGGTAAGTATGAAAATGGAAAATGAACGAATCACAAAACTGATCCGCGATTTGAAAAAAGTCATTTAGGAGGGACATCATGAGAATTTTAAAACTTACAGAGGATACCAGAAAAGATATTCTGCAGAATCTCTTAAAAAGAAGCCCGAATAATTACGGTGAGTTTGAAGGCCGTGTAAACGCCATTATTGAAGAAGTGCGAAATAACCGCGATCAGGCAGTTTTTAATTATACCAAGCAGTTTGACGGCGCGGACATCAATGCCGGCAATATTCTTGTAACAGAAGAAGAGATTGCCGAGGCCTATGAGCAGGTTGACACGACATTGCTTGCAGTGATCCGCAAGTCTCTTGTAAATATCAAAAAATATCATGAAAAACAGGTACAGAATTCCTGGTTTACGACAGAGGACGGTATCATTCTTGGACAAAAAGTTACCGCACTTGCGACGGTTGGTGTCTATGTTCCGGGCGGAAAGGCCGTGTATCCTTCTTCCGTACTGATGAATGTTCTTCCGGCAAAAGTTGCGGGAGTAGACCGTATTGTAATGTGTACGCCACCAGGCAAAGATGGAAAAGTATATCCTTCCACTCTGGTTGCAGCCAAAGAAGCCGGAGTTGATGAGATCTATAAAGTCGGTGGAGCACAGGCAATTGCTGCCATGGCATTTGGAACCGAAAGTGTGCCAAAGGTTGACAAGATTGTCGGACCGGGAAATATTTATGTCGCACTTGCCAAAAAAGCAGTGTTTGGTTATGTCAGCATTGATTCCATTGCAGGACCGAGTGAGATTTTAGTGCTTGCGGATGAGACTGCAAATCCACGCTATGTTGCAGCGGATCTGTTATCCCAGGCAGAACATGATGAGATGGCATCTGCAATTCTGATCACCACAAGCCAGAAACTTGCAGAAGAAGTATCTGCAGAGATTGATCAGTTTGTCGCAGAACTTTCCAGAAAAGAGATCATCCAGAAGTCCCTGGACAATTACGGATATATTCTTGTGGCAGATAATATGGAAGAAGCAATTGATACCGTAAATGCGATTGCATCCGAACATATGGAAATCGTCACAGCAGATCCGTTCCACGTAATGACAAAGATCCGCAATGCCGGTGCTATCTTTATCGGAGAGTATTCCTCCGAGCCGCTTGGCGATTACTTTGCCGGACCAAACCATGTTCTTCCGACAAACGGAACGGCCAAGTTCTTTTCCGCACTTTCCGTGGATGATTTTATTAAAAAGTCCAGCATTATTTCTTACTCACGGGAAGCGCTTGAAAAAGTACATAAAGATATTGAGCAGTTTGCAGAATGTGAGAAACTGACCGCACATGCAAACTCCATCCGCGTTCGGTTTGAGTAGTATATGGGAAAGAAAGTCTAAAAGGAGCAGATTATGGAAAAAAGACAGATCAGCACAACACGCAAAACAAAAGAGACGGACATTCAGGTGACTTTAAATCTGGATGGAAGCGGTATTTCCCATATTGAGACAGGCATTGGATTTTTTGATCATATGCTGGAGGGATTTTCCAAGCACGGTTTCTTCGATCTGCATATGGAATGTGATGGAGATCTTCAGGTCGACAGCCATCATACGATCGAAGACTGCGGAATCGTACTTGGAGATGCGATCAAAAAGGCATTGGGGGACAAAAGCGGAATCAAACGATTTGGAAGTTGTATCCTTCCGATGGATGAGACACTTGTTTTGTGTGCGGTAGATCTATCCGGACGTCCATATCTTGTATTTGACGGCGAATTTACTACGGAGCGTCTGGGAACACTTGATACCGAAATGATCCGTGAATTTTTCTATGCGGTCTCCTACAGTGCGGGCATGAATCTGCACATTAAGGTGTTAAGCCCCGGAAATAATCATCATATGGCAGAAGCGATGTTTAAGGCATTTGCCAGAGCTTTGGATGAAGCGGTTTCCCATGATCCGAGAGTAAAAGGAATTCTGTCAACGAAAGGAAGTTTGTAATACATGAAACAAAAAAACATTGTCGCGACGCTTTATTTAAAAGATGGTCATGCAGTAAGATCCATGACCGATTTTACGCCGGTAGATGCGAATGTTTATCGACTGTGCCAGTTATACAACGACAGTGGAGTTGACAAGATCATTATTTTTGACCTGTCTACCAGCGATGATGAGCATGAAAAGAATGTCAATACGATTCGAAACATCAATCGCAACATTGATATTAAAGTATGCGCAGGAGGAAACATTAACCGTCTGGAAGACATCAAAAAACTTTTGTTTGCAGGATGCCTTCAGGTGATTTTGAATGCTTCTAAGCCTTCGAGCATCGGACTGGCGGAGGAAGCCAGTGCACGTTTTGGCAAAGACCGGATTCTGCTCTCTATCAACAATGTGGATTTTATTTTTAAGAATCAGGATTCGATTGAAAATACATTCCATGAAGCACTGGTGTTAAATCCGGAAATTCTGGATGCACTGGAAAATCTGACCAACATTCCGTATGTGGTGGAACTTCCAGATTATAATTTTGACGAGATCGTAAGGCTGCTAAAGCGGGAAAAAATCCGAGGAATTGCGGGTCCGTTCATCAATGATACTTCAACGGATATTATGAAGTTAAAGTCTTCTCTGCTTCAGGAAGGCATCAATATGTATAATTTTGCACCGGATCTGTCCTGGGAGGATCTGAAACTGAATTCGGACGGAATGGTTCCGGTCATTGTGCAGGATTACCGTACAGATGAAGTGCTGATGCTTGCATACATGAACAAAGAGGCGTTTGATACGACAATTAATCTCGGAAAAATGACCTACTGGAGCAGAAGCCGTGATGAACTCTGGACCAAAGGCCTGACTTCCGGGCATTTCCAGTATGTGAAATCCCTGACGGCTGACTGCGACTTTGATACGATTCTGGCAAAAGTCTCCCAGGTAGGGGCTGCCTGTCACACCGGAAACCGTACCTGTTTTTTCAATAGCATCGTACAAAAAGAGTATGTTGAGAAAAATCCGCTGAAGGTACTTGAGAGCGTGTATGATATTATCAAGGAACGTAAAGCACATCCGCAGGATGGTTCCTATACCAATTATCTGTTTGGGAAAGGAACCGATAAGATTTTGCAGAAACTTGGGGAAGAGTGTACGGAAATTGTAATTGCAGCGAAAAATCCGGAACCGGAAAACATCAAATACGAGATTTCCGATTTTCTGTATCACTGTATGGTGCTTATGGTGGAAAAAGGCATTACCTGGGAAGAGATTGCCAATGAACTTGCCCAGCGATAAAAAATAAATGTTAAGAGGTATCTATGAGAAAACTAGCTTTAAGTGACGAGATTCTGATGCAGATTGAAAAACCTGCACGCTATATCGGTAATGAGCTGAATTCTGTAGTAAAAGATGACACATCGCAGATTCGTTTTGCGATGTGTTTTCCTGATGTATACGAAATTGGTATGTCACATCTTGGAATTCAGATCCTATACGACATGTTTAACCGCAGAGAGGACACCTGGTGTGAACGTGTCTATTCTCCATGGCCGGATCTGCATAAAATTATGAAGGAGCAGAATATTCCGCTGTTCGGACTTGAGTCCCAGGAACCGATCAAAAACTTTGATTTTGTCGGTCTGACTCTGCAGTATGAGATGTGCTACACCAATATTTTACAGATTCTGGATCTGGCACAGATTCCGCTTCTTTCGGCTGACCGTGGGGACGAAGACCCTATTATTTTAGGTGGAGGACCATGTTCTTATAATCCGGAACCGATTGCAGACTTTTTTGATTGTTTTTATATTGGAGAAGGGGAGACACAGTATGATACATTTTTAAATCTCTATAAGTCGATGCGGGCATCCGGACAGTATTCAAGAAAGGCATTTCTGCATGAGGCGGCAAAAATAGAGGGCATTTATGTCCCGTCGCTGTATGAAGTCCGTTACAAAGAAGATGGCACGATAGCGGCATTTACTCCTGTTTATGATGATATTCCGGCAACCATCAAAAAGCAGGTGGATATGGATCTGACCGGCTCGGTTTATCCGGAAAAACCGGTGGTTCCATTTATCAAAGCAACACAGGATCGCGTGGTGCTTGAAATACAGAGGGGCTGTATCCGCGGATGCCGTTTCTGTCAGGCCGGCATGATTTACCGGCCAAACCGGGAAAAGGGCGTAAAACGACTGAAAGAACTTGCACAAACCATGCTTGCATCGACCGGCTATGAAGAGATTTCCTTAAGTTCTCTCAGTTCATCGGATTATTCCGATCTGGAGGAACTGATCAATTTCCTGATTGAGGAGTGTGACAAAAAACATGTCAATATTTCCCTGCCATCCCTTCGTATTGATGCCTTTTCCCTTGATATTATGCAGAAAGTGCAGGACATCAAAAAAAGCAGTCTGACATTTGCCCCGGAGGCAGGTTCCCAGAGACTGCGAAATGTCATCAATAAAGGCCTGACGGTTGACAATATTCTGACCGGTTCCCATGATGCGTTTGTCGGCGGCTGGAATAAGGTCAAGCTTTATTTTATGCTTGGACTTCCAACGGAAACAGAAGAAGATATGCGGGCGATCCCGGAACTGGCAAACGAGATTGCCGCTTTGTATTATGACACCGTGCCAAAGGAACAGAGAAACGGAAAATGCCAGATTACAATCAGTACTTCCTTTTTTGTACCGAAACCTTTTACCCCGTTCCAGTGGGCTACCATGTTAGACCCATCAGATTATCTGGCGCGTGCCAAGATTGTCAATGATCATGTAAAGGAACAGTTAAACCACAAGAGTATCCGTTACAACTGGCATGAAGCCGATGTGACGGTATTGGAAGGAATTCTTGCGCGCGGAGACCGTAAGATTTCAAAAGCAATTCTTTATGTGTATGAACACGGCGGATTTTTCGATGCGTGGTCGGAATTCTTTCACTATGATCTGTGGCTGGAGGCATTTGCTGCATGTGGCATTGATATTGATTTTTATACCAAGAGAGCACGAAGCGATGATGAAATTTTCCCGTGGGATTTTATTGATGTCGGTGTGACAAAGGCATTTATGCTGCGTGAATGGAAAACCGCGCTCAGTGAGACGGTGACACCAAACTGCCGGATGCGCTGTTCCGGATGTGGTGCAAGACAATTTGGAGGAGGTGTCTGCTTTGAAAATCAGAATTAAATTTCGAAAATGGGGTGTCATGAAATTCATCGGACACCTGGATATGATGCGCTATTTTCAGAAAGCGGTCCGGCGTGCAAAGATTGATATCCGTTATTCGGAAGGATATTCTCCGCATCAGATTATGTCCTTTGCGGCGCCGCTTGGAGTCGGAATCACAAGCGATGGCGAATATTTTGATATTGAAGTCAATGAATCCATGACATCTAAGGAGGCAGTCGCTGCACTGAATGAAACCATGGTAGATGGTGTGGAGGTTACTTCCTATGTGAAACTGCCGGATAAAGCGAAAACCGCGATGTCAATTGTGGCAGCAGCGGATTACCGGCTGAGCTATAAAGAAGGGTACGAAAGTCCGTTTTCAACGGAAGAATGGAAAAGAATCGTCAAAGAACGGTTTTTGGACAGCCCACAGTTTACCATTATCAAAAAGACGAAAAAAAGTGAACGGGAAGTGGACCTAAAACCATTGGTATACGCGTTTTCCGTTGAAGAGGAGCAGGGACGCCCGGCATTTTTCCTGCAGGTTTCTACGGGCAGTGTGGATAATATCAAACCGGAACTGGTACTTTCATCGGTTTATCAGCTTTGCGGACTGGAATACTGCGAATCCGCAATCCAGATCCACCGGCTCGAAGTTTATGCGAGGGATGAACAGGGGCAGCTGGTTGGGCTTTCCGGCATGGGAGAGGAAATTGTTTAAATGAATCGGATCGTTGTCACAAAACTGGAACATCATCAGACAGAGTATCTTGCTTATCTGGTTTTAGATGAGAACCGGAAGCTGCAGGAACTTCAGGTTTTTGAACCGGAAGAAAATACTCTGCTGGATCATATTTATATAGGATATGTAGAGAAGATTGTGCCCAATATTCATGCCGCTTTTGTGCGCATTGCGGATGGACAGAAATGCTATCTTCCGCTGAATGATGTGAAAAACCCGGTGTATACCAGAAAATTATCCAAAAAAGAAGCGCTCTGTGAAGGGGATGAGTTGCTGGTGCAGGTTGTAAAAGATGCGGTAAAAACCAAAGATCCGGTCGTAAGCACCAAGCTTGTAGTGCATGGACATTACTGTTTCCTTTCGACAGAGAATACCTGTCTTGGCGTTTCTAAAAAATTATCCCAGGAGGAGTCAAAAAGACTGTCGGCTCTTTTAGAGAACACGTGTAAGGATCATGAAGCAGAAGGGTACGGGCTGGTATTCAGAACCAATGCAGGGGCGGTTCCGGAAACCGAATTATGCGAAGATATCGAGCTGGTGCAGAAAGAATACCGGGCTTTAAAGAAGACCGGTACACATCAGAATGCCGGAGATCTGGTGTACCGGAATCTCCCCGGCTATTTGGCGCGGTTAAAAGCAGAAAATTTTGAAAAAACAGATCTGGTTCTTACGGATGGTCAGGATCTGTATCAGGAGATCTGTGCATACCTTCCCCATCTTGTGGAAGAAAAGAAAGTGCAGCTTTACCGGGATGATGCGGTCAGTCTTTCGACTTTATATCATCTGCGGGGCAATATGCAGGAACTGCTTTCTTCCAAAGTATGGCTTGATTCCGGAGCCAATATTATCATTGAATCTCTTGAAACCCTGACGGTCATTGATGTCAACAGCGGAAAAAACCGGTCCCGCCGGGAAGAGGCTTTATTTGCGATCAATGTTGAAGCGGCAAAAGAGATTGCACGGCAGCTTCGTCTGCGCAACATTTCAGGGATGATCCTCGTGGATTTCATCAATCTGAAAAAGAAAGAACAGCAGCAGAAGCTGATTTCTGTTATTCGGGAGGAATTACAAAAAGATTCGGTTCCCGCAAATTTTATCGATATTACCAGACTTGGTCTGGTGGAACTGACCCGGAAAAAAGTATACAAATCTTTGCGTGAAATTTTATCATAAACAGCTTGACGAACAGGTGGTCATGTGCTATTATACACTAGTATGCCGCACAGTGAGGTAAAAGTTTGCTTATTGGCAACACCGTAACTGGCGAGTAATGATAAATAGGAGGTGCCATATGTACGCAATTATAGCAACAGGTGGTAAACAGTACAAAGTATCCGAAGGCGATATCATTACCATTGAAAAGCTTGGAGTTGATGCTGGTGAGAAGGTTACTTTTGATCAGGTATTAGCAGTATCCGGAGACGATATGAAGGTTGGAAACCCAACAGTAGCCGGAGCAACTGTTGAAGCTTCTGTCATCAAAGAAGGCAGAGCAAAGAAAGTAATCGTTTACAAGTACAAGAGAAAAACCGGTTATCACAAGAAGAACGGACACAGACAGTCGTTCACCCAGGTTAAGATTGAAAAGATTAATGGATAATCGATAGGAATTGTTATATGATTACTATAACGATTTTACAGGATCATGAAGATGCAGTGGGATTTCACTGCATCGGTCATTCCGGATATGCGGAAGCAGGAAGTGATATTATCTGCGCAGGTGTTTCGGCACTTGTGATAAATACGATCAATTCCATAGAGACTTTCACAGAGGATTCTTATCATATTGATACAGAAGAGACATCCGGGCTGATTGATTTCAGACTTGATCAGAAAGCCGGTCATGATACACAGCTTCTGATGAAGTCCATGGTTCTGGGCTTACAAGGAATACAAAATGATTATGGGAATGAGTATATCATTCTTGATTTCAAGGAGGTGTAGGACATGTTGAATATGAACCTTCAGTTTTTTGCTCATAAAAAGGGAGTTGGTTCTACAAAGAACGGCCGTGATTCCGAGTCCAAGAGATTAGGAGCAAAGAGAGCAGACGGACAGTTCGTAAAGGCTGGCAATATTCTCTATAGACAGCGTGGTACAAGAATTCATCCAGGTGTGAATGTTGGTATCGGTGGAGACGACACATTATTTGCTAAAGTAGATGGTGTTCTTCGTTTCGAGAGAGTAGGAAGAGATAAGAAGCAGGCTTCTGTATATCCAGTAGACAACGAGTAGTTTACAAAACCCCGACTTTTTGAGCCGGGGTTTTATCGTTATGTAGGAGAGAGATTATGTTTGCAGACCGTGCAAAAATTATTATCAAATCAGGAAAAGGCGGAGACGGACATGTGTCCTTCCGTCGTGAAAAATATGTGCCGAACGGTGGTCCGGACGGTGGCGATGGAGGAAAAGGCGGAGATGTCATTTTCTTAGTAGACGAGGGAATCAATACGCTTGCAGACTATCGGCACAGACGAAAATTCGCAGCAGAACCGGGCGAAGAAGGTGGCAAGAAAAACTGCCATGGAAAAAATGGTGCAGATCTGATATTAAAAGTTCCGGAGGGAACAATTATAAGAGATGCGGCATCCGGAAAAGTAATTGCCGATATGTCAGGGGAAAATAAGCGTTCTGTCATTTTGCATGGCGGCCGTGGAGGACTTGGCAATCAGCACTTTGCAACTTCCACCATGCAGGCTCCAAAATATGCGCAGCCGGGACAGGAAGCCATCGAGATTGAAGTTCAGCTGGAACTTAAAGTGATCGCGGATGTGGGACTGGTTGGTTTCCCGAATGTCGGAAAATCCACCTTTTTATCGCGTGTGACCAATGCACAGCCAAAGATCGCCAATTACCATTTTACGACATTACAGCCAAATCTGGGTGTTGTTGACATGGAAGACGGAAACGGTTTTGTGATTGCGGATATTCCGGGACTGATTGAAGGTGCTTCCGATGGTGTCGGTCTGGGACATGAATTTCTCCGGCATATTGAAAGAACCAAAGTCATTATCCATATTGTGGATGCGGCCGGAACCGAAGGACGTGATCCAATTGCGGATATTCATGCCATTAACCGGGAACTGGATGCATATAATCCGGACTTGTTGAAGAAACCACAGGTAATTGCAGCAAACAAGATTGATGCAATTTATGGCAATGAAAACGAAATTATTTCTGCGCTTCGTGCAGAATTTGAGGAAAAAGAAGGCATTAAAGTGTATCCGATTTCTGCGGTGAGCGGTCAGGGTGTTCGGGAATTACTGTTTCATGTACGTGAACTTCTGGCAAAATGTCCGAAGGAAGCCGTTGTCTATGAGCAGGAATTTGATCCGGCACTTGGCTTCTTTAAGGATGAACCATATACAATTACCCGTGCAGAAGACGGTGCCTTTGTTGTAGAGGGTCCAAAGATTGAAAAAATGCTTGGATATACCAATATGGATTCCGAAAAAGGATTTTTATTCTTCCAGAAATTCCTTCGGGAACAGGGCATCTTAAAGGAACTGGAAGAACAGGGCATACAGGATGGAGATACTGTCCGTATGTATTATAACGAATTTGATTATTATAAGTAACAGGAGGAAACGCTATGAACAGCAGACAGCGCGCCTATCTGGGAAGCCTTGCCAACAATATAGATCCGATCTTTCAGATTGGAAAAGCATCTCTGACACCGGAGATCATTGAAGCACTTGATGCCGCATTGGAAAAGAGAGAACTGATTAAAGTCTCTGTATTGAAAAACTGTATTGATGATCCGAAGGAGATCGCTTCTGTCATTGCAGAGCGTACACATTCCAATGTCGTAAAAGTAATCGGAAAGAAAATGATCTTTTACCGCAAGGCAAAGAAGAATCCAAAGATTAAACTTCCGGAATAAGACACATGAATATCGGAATATTAGGAGGGTCTTTTGATCCAATTCATAACGGACATCTTCATATGGCAAAATGTGCATACGAATCTTATGCACTGGACCAGGTATGGCTTATTCCCGCCGGACATTCTCCAAATAAGGATGAGCATGGGATGACCGATGCCAAAGACCGGTTTCAAATGTGTAAACTGGCCGCACAGCCGTATCCCTGGATGACGGTCAGCCGGTTGGAGCTTGACAGTGCCGAGAGAAGCTACACATACCGCACCATGGAGAAATTGTCGGAACAGTTTCCGATGCATCGTTTCTTCTTTATTATGGGTGGAGATTCTCTGGACTATTTTGAACAATGGAAACAACCGGAACGAATTGCCAAACTGGCTACGATTCTGGTGATCCCGAGGGATCTTTTTACCATCGCTGCACTGGAGAAGAAGATCCGTTTGTTGCAGGAACAATTTCCCTGTGATATCCGGATCGTTCCCTGTGAACGTTTTTTGATGTCTTCCACAAAGATCCGCCAGGCACTGATGAGAGGAGAACATCCGGAACATGCGTTTCCGGAAGAAGTATCTGCGTATATTCGCAGGCATCATCTGTATCAATCGTAAAGAAGTGGAGCAAAACGTATGGAACGAGAAGAAATACAAAAGAGATTGAAAAAAGAACTGGATAAAAACCGCTATGAGCATACGCTTGGGGTCATGTATACGGCAGGAAGCCTTGCCATGGCATATGGATATGATTATGAGAAGGCGATGATCGCAGGACTTCTGCATGATTGCGCCAAATGCCTCCCGACAGAGAAAAAGATTTCTCTCTGTGAAAAAAACGATATCCTGATTTCTAAAGTAGAGCGTGAAAATCCAGGACTTCTCCATGCAAAAGCAGGTATGGTTTTGGCAGAGGAAGCATATGGAGTAAAGGACCCGCAGATCCTTCATGCCATCAAGGTGCATACAACCGGAGAGCCGGATATGAATACATTGGATAAGATTATCTACATTGCCGATTATATTGAACCTTTAAGATGTGAAGCTCCCCATCTTTCGATCATAAGACAGATTGCCTTTTCGGATCTGAATCAGTGTATGGCAGAAATCTTATATGATACTCTGCATTATTTAAGCGGGAGAAAAGGCAGTGTAGACCCAACGACCCAGTTAACCTATCAATTTTATGAACCGTATGGAAAGGATCAGCCATGGAAATATTAAAAATCGTAAAGACCGCCGTAGAAGCGCTCAGAGATAAAAAGGCAGAGGATGTAACCGTTATTGATATTACAGGAGTTTCCTCTATCGCCGATTATTTTATTATTGCAAACGGAAACAACCAGAATCAGCTGACTGCAATGCAGGATGCTGTAGATGAAGCATTATACAAAGCAGGGCTGCATGCAAAGCAGATTGAAGGAAATAATAAGTCGACATGGATTCTGATGGACTATGAGGATATCATTGTGCATCTGTTTTCCAAAGAAGACCGTCTGTTCTATGATCTCGAACGCATCTGGAGAGATGGAAAGATCATTGAGATGTAATTCCAACAGGTATTTTGTGTAACAGACATGATTGATTATAAAGAGTGATTATAAATGAAAAGTGAGAGAATAACTTCTTTCCTACGGATATGAAAGGGAAGAAGGTTATTCTCTTTTTTTGTGACAAAATAATATAGCAGGTTATAAATATTAATAGAACAGATAAGTAGCTACCGAATTTCCGGAGAGTAATAGGAAACTACGAGATACTCGCCGCTGTGCAGTGTATTATCTTCCGAGATTCCGTTCAGTTCGCACACCTCATCGATAAACTGCGCACGGGAGGTACGGTCAGAGGCAGCATATTGATCGGCAAGAGACCACAAAGAATCTCCCTTTTGTAATTGGACACTTGTGTAATATTTATGAACCGGCTGTTCGGCTCTGGAACCGGCAAATGTAATAATACTGTTTCCAATCAGAATAACGGCGAAGATGACAAGAACACAGACCAGAACAATCACACGTTTCTGGGTCTGAACGGTATGTTCTCTTCGGGTGAGACTTTCATTTGCACGAGGTGAGATTTTTTCATTATATACCCTTTTCATAATAAATTCCTCCTGTTTTATCTGGAATCGAACACTTGTTTGTATAAGATAAATATAATACGCGAACATGTGTTTGTCAATAGAAAATACGAACAAATTTTCGGAATATACGTTTGCGTTCTATGTTGTAGTATGATAAACTAAGATCATAAAGAAATACGCCCGGAGGTAACGCATTATGGCATATGGAAAAATCTCAGATAAACAGAGAGAAATTCTGGAATATATAAAAAAAGAAATCTTAAACAAAGGATATCCGCCAACAGTCCGTGACATTTGTGAAGCGGTTCATTTAAAGTCCACATCATCCGTCCATTCCCACCTGGAGACACTTGAGAAAAACGGATATATCCGTCGTGATCCGACAAAGCCGCGTGCAATCGAAATCGTGGATGATAACTTCAATCTGACACGGCGTGAAGTGGTGAATGTCCCTATGATCGGGCAGGTAGCCGCCGGTCAGCCGATGCTTGCCGTTGAGAATATTGATGCCTATTTCCCGATTCCTGCAGAGTATATGCCAAATGCAGAGTCCTTTATGCTGAAGGTAAAGGGCGAGAGCATGATCAATGCAGGTATTTTTGACGGGGACAATATCATTGTGGAGCGCTGCAGTACTGCACAGAATGGGGAAATGGTTGTTGCTTTAGTCGATGATTCCGCAACGGTCAAGACTTTTTACAAAGAAGACGGGCATATCCGGCTGCAGCCGGAAAATGATGCGATGGATCCGATCATAGTTCCAGACTGTAAGATTCTCGGAAAAGTGTTTGGGGTTTTCCGGTTATTCCGGTAAAAATAAGCGTGCAAGTCAGAATGAAAAAACCGGAAAAATCATGAAAAAAATTTTAAACCATGCTATCACTGGTTGTTAAAGTTGCTTTTGTGATTGAGAAGATAAGAGCAATAAGATTATCATTAGCTGATCTTTCAAATAGATTAGGTAGCGCATCTTTAAATTCATCCATAGCAAAGATAGTATTTAAAATTTCCATAAGCTCATCATGAAATGCTGAAATTCCATTAAGTTACTTTGTAACAACGGGTATTTATAATGATTCTTATACAAATGAACCACATTTCTATGACATTGAGCATGAGACAGTGAATTCATTAGAAGAGATCGATCTTCCATAATGTTAGTGATATTGCTACAGAAAAAGTGACTTTTGGGGTAGCATAATATTGTAGGGATGATTTGATTAGGAGAAGACAATGATAATAAACGAACTTGGAATGAGGGAAATCTCTGCGGAGGAAGCAAGAAAAATTGGTGTAGATCTTACTTATGTCGGGGTCTGCAAGAAATTACGTAAACTAGCAAAACTTGATCGCTTGCAACTAGATGAAACAATGCATCGAAATAATTTAAATTTACATCTGTTTAAATATATCAAGTATTGCGGGTTATCTCCACTTGAGTATATTAAGGAATATTTGTCCAATTTGCAACCATACATGATAGAAAGACGAAAAGATCAAGAAAAGCAAGCATCCTTTATTTGTGTAGTTGATAATATGTATCGTATATCTGTATATATTAAGGCTGATAATTCTTTTGGTGATGAAATGATCATATCGTTTCATGAAGATAATATTAGGGGAGTTGCTAAAACAAATAGTCTTATTAAAAATACTAAAGATCGCTTGGTTCCCGTAATTGCAGACAGTTATGGTAGTATAAACAGGGAGAATGGCAATGTATCCGTAAAGCTGTTTGTTCAGCGTGGAATGAAAACCTTGCCTATAGATGTTATTGGCTTTAAATGTAAAGATGTTTTTATTGTGCGCGAAGGAGATATTGATCGTCAGTTTCTTGATTATTGTAACCAGTATATTCGGGATCTTTATACCAGCAATTTGAAACTTGACTTTGATCAGGTAGAAGTTTTCTCTATGCTACAGCAGATAAGTTTTACAAGTTATGGTAGAGATACTTTCTCATCGCTTTCATTGCTGATTGATTCAATTGCCATTCAGCAGGATAGCATTAGTAAACAAACAGCCGACTTTGCTCTAGTAACATTTGCGCAGTCATTAAAATTAACAGAAAATCAAAAGAAAGAGTTAATTGAGCTTTTGAATGAGAAATATATGGTTTCAGATATTAAGTCTATTGATGACATTTTATATCGTATAAAGTCAGCTATGTATGCTACCAATGAAGATGCCAATTATTTTAAGGAGCTTGACACTTTAGATTCACCACAATCAATGAAATTAGATTGAGAATATGTCTCCCAGGCAATTTAAGTTCCTTTTTGAAATTATAGAATAATTTAGCAATTTTGAGAGAATACAGCAAAATCTCTAAAAATCAGTGAAAATTTGTGTCATTTCAAGACACGCAGAACCAGAAAATCCGTATTATTTGCTAGAATATATATATATCAAACCTTTAAAATATGATTGAATACCGAATAAGGGATACAAGTACCATGTTAAAATTATTTTATGTTATATTTATGAATCTGCATCGTGCACCATATATGATTCCTAGAATGCGGGCAGAAGCAGATCATCCGCAGCGCTATACGGAAGAACAGCGTTATTCGCTCGTGCAGCATGCCATTTATCTGATGAACAAGACAGGAAAAATTAATACTGTGGAGACCGGTGCGGAAAACCTGCCAAAGCAGGGAGGATACATGATGTATCCGAACCATCAGGGCAAATATGATGTGCTGGGTATTATGTATACCCATAAGTCTCCATGTTCTTTTGTGATGGACAAACGCAAGTCACATACGATACTTGTACGGGAGTTCTGTGATCTTGTGCAGGCCAAGCGCCTGGAAAAAGATAATCCGAGGCAGGGAATCACCATTATCAATCAGGTGGCAAAAGAGGTGGCTGCCGGAAAAAAGTATATTCTTTTCCCAGAGGGCGGATACCGGTTTAACAATAAAAATAAGGTATGCGATTTCAAGGCAGGAAGTTTTAAGATCGCTTTAAAATCACATGCACCGATCGTTCCTATTGCACTGATTGATTCGTATAAGGTGTTTAACAGTTTTCATATCGGACCAATCACAACATATGTGCATTATTTAAAACCGATCTGTTACGAAGAGTATAAGGGAATGAAAACGCAGGAGATTGCCGATCTGGTAAAAATCCGGATTGAAGAAAAAATACAACAGGAAATGCAGGCACATAGGTAAAAAATTTCCTGTATCCTTTTTCAATGGATACAGGAAATTTTACATTCTGATTACATATAATCATCATGATCGGCTTCGGAATCCCCGGAGATATTTTCTCTGGTATATACCCGTTTTTGATCTCGCTGTATTTCAACCAGCGCAGAGAGCTGTTCTTTCACATCCATGACATTTTTGATATTTTTAATTTCAAAATCGCCAAGGGTTTTGTCGGAAGAATTTACAAGAATGGTTCCCATTCCGAAAATCCGCTGAGACAATGATCTGGTCACGGTCAGATCCTGGACGCGGTACAGACGGACCTCATCCTGCCGCTGATTTAAAAAACCGCTTTTTACATAGAATCTTTCGTTGTCATAACTGTACACAGTGAAGGTAAGCGGAAGTCCGCACCAGATTCTTTTTCGTTCTTTCCATAATAAGTCCATTTCTTTTTGTCCTCCTTATATTTTCATAGAATTTTATTTTTCCTAAAAATTTTTTACCTCTTTTTTACCTTTTTAAAAAGATTTTTACGTTTAGTCTTCACGAAGATGAACATATTTTGCGGCACTGCGGCGTCTGTCCTCTTCAATGGCAGCATAATGTTTTTTGGTTGTATTGACATCTTTATGACCAAGGACATCTGCAACCAGATAAATATCACCTGTTTCCCGGTAAAGAGAGGTGCCATAGGTGCTTCGTAATTTATGTGGGGTAATATTCTTTAAGTTTGTGACAAGTTTTGCGTATTTCTTTACGAGATTTTCCACTGCGCGGACTCCGATTCTTCGTTTCTGCATAGATAAAAACAGTGCGTTTTCATCCCCGGAAACCGGAGTGATCAGTTTTCGTTCTTCCATATATCCGCACAGGGCATTTCTGACTTCCTCTCCGAAGTATACAACAACTTCTGCGCCACCTTTCCGGTGGATCTTGATTCCGTTGTTTTTTAAATCGACATCATCCAGATCCAGACCGACACATTCCGAGACACGGATTCCTGTCCCAAGCATAAGCGTCAGAAGGGCCAAATCACGCACTTTTGTGCGGTCATGGAACATTTGCTGCTTTTTCGTTAAATTTTCGCCAGATTCGACCTCGTCAAGCAGATTGGCAACTTCATCCGCATCTAACCTGATAATATTTTTTTCATGGATTTTCGGGGTACTTACCTTGGATGCAGGATTCGATTGTATAAATTCATTTTTGTACAGATATTTGTAAAAGGAGCGGAGAGAGGAGAGTTTTCGCTTGATTCCCCGTTCCTCGTTGGTATGTGCCATACCATCTTTTTCATATACCTTTAAATTATACAGATATTCTTCCAGATCCATGGGTTTTAGGCTTTCCAGAATACTCAGAGGAATCTCCGTAATGCTCATTTTTTTGCAAATTGGGTTGTTTTCGTGCAGATAATCGAAAAAACAGGAAAGGTCATAGGCATAGGCAAGTCTTGTCCGTGACTGGGTTTTGGATTCGATTGCTATAAAATACTGTTTGCAGTAGGGTGGAAGAGCAGCAAGCTGCTTTCGCAGTTTTAATTCGTTATCAATATCTACTTTTTCGTAATATGCTTTTTCATTGTTTTCCATTGATATTCCACCCTTCTATTCTGCCGGTGCATATTGCATGGAAAATGCGTTTTTTGACACCGGGGTTTTCTAAATTAATCTGCCGGACAAGTTGTTTGACATATTCACGTTTGGTTTCCCCATCTGCCGGACACGGATTTTTCACAAGGGGAAGATGATATTTATGAAGAAATCCGATGACATTTGCTTCCGGAACATACATCAGTGGCCGGATGACAGTGATTCCGCTGCGGTCTAAATGGGTGACAGGGGCAAACGAATAAAACTGTCCTTCATAAAACATTGATAAAAACATGGTTTCTATGATATCGTCCATGTGATGCGCATAGGCAACTTTATTGCATCCAATTTGCCTCGCATAGTCATTTAATGCGCCTTTTCGCATTTTTGCACATAGCGCGCATGGAGAACTTTCTTTTCGTTCTTCAAAAACAATTTCGCCAATTTTGGTTTTGATTACATGGTATTCGACATCGAGCGTTTTACAAAGCTGCCGGATTTCGGACAGATCATAATGATCAAATCCCAGATCAACGGTCAAAGCTGCCAATTCAAATTTCTTTGGATAAAATCTGCGTAATCCGGATAATGCATATAAAAGTGTCAGAGAATCTTTTCCTCCGGAAATGCCGACGGCAATCCTGTCACCATCAGCAATCATCTGGTAATCGTCAATTGCCTGACGGACATAACTGTATAATTGTTGTAGTTTCATATAATGGTTCCTTTACTTGTGCTAAATTAATGGAATATGCAAAAGGCACTCCAAGGCGTTCGCGGAAACGGCAATAGTGGCATCCATGCAACTATTCGCAAAACCTGTCGTAGTTTAGCGAAAACGTAGGTCTTGCCGGAGTGGTAGTTGACCACGTGCGACATATATTATACCAAAACGGAGCGCGTGTGTCCGTCAACTATTTGCTAAGCGGAGGTTTTGCGAATAGTTTGCTCTTATCTTTTTTATTCCATTTTACTTGAAAAACTGAATATTTACAAGCGCGTGTGCACGGTTATCCCCTAACTGTTTTTAGTTGGAATCTACATAAAATGGGGTAGGAGTGCACTTTTTTTACGCGCCTACTTAGAAAGGTAACGGTTTTATAATGGATATTTTTGCAGTATTTTTGATTATATATAGCTTGTGGGCATTTTTATTTGTCGGCATTGTTTGGATAATGGGGAAAGTGGGTGTGATTTAAGTGTATGTATTTAGGTATGTAACATTGTACGGATTTTATATTATATCTACAGTGTGTGAATTGTTTATGTAACGTGGGAAAGTCGGGGTTAGTATTACCCCGACTTCTGTGACAGTGACAAAATTTTTAAAAAACCAGTGTTTACAAGGGTTTGAGACAACGAAACGCTTGTCACACGAATTTTTAACTTTTGTGACAGGTGACAAAAAGGAGACAATATGGAGAATGATGTTAGGAGTCGTAAGTGGTTGGTTACTATAAACAATCCGGTTGAAAAGGGTTTTGACCATAATGCAATCAAAGCGCAATTGCAGTTGTTTAAAAACTGTGCATATTGGTGTATGTCAGATGAGATTGGGAAAGACGGTGGAACGTATCACACGCATGTGTTTATATGTTGCACTGGTGCGGTTAGATTTTCGACATTGAAAAAGCGTTTTGACGGTGCGCATTTTGATGTATGTAAGGGAACTGCTGCCGATAACAAGAATTATGTGTTTAAAGAGGGTAAATGGTCGGGTTCTGAAAAAGAAGATACGCGTGTGGATGGTACGCAGGAAGAGTACGGAGAGTGCCCAGTTGAAAGACAAGGACAGCGGAACGATATAACTGATCTGTATGCAATGATTAAAGAGGGCTTAACTAATTATGAAATCATAGAAAGTAATCCGCAATATATGCTTAATCTTGATAAGATTGAACGTGCAAGACAAACTATTTTGGAAGAACGCTATAAGAAAGAGTGGCGCGTACTTGAAACGACATACATATATGGCACTACCGGAAGTGGTAAAACGCGTTCAGTCATGGAAAAGTACGGTTATGACAAAGTGTTTCGCGTAACTGATTATGAACATCCATTTGACGGTTATAAGGGACAAGAAGTAATTATGTTTGAAGAGTTTCGGTCTAGTATTCGCATTGGGGAAATGCTCAACTATGTTGACGGTTATCCGGTGGAATTGCGTTGCCGTTATGCGAATAAAGTAGCTTGTTATACCAAGGTTTATATTGTATCTAATATCGCACTGACAGAACAGTATACAGACATACAGAAATGTCAACCGGAAACGTGGAACGCTTTTCTAAGGCGCATCAATAAAGTGCGTGTCCATGTGAAAGATAAGGTGCATGAGGGAACGTGTAGCGAATACATAAACGGTTTTATTCCGGTACTCGATAATGAAATACCGTTTACTCGTCCAGATTGATTTCTCCATGTTCTTGTTCGTATGCTTGGATATATTCGCGCACTATGCGTTCTATTTGTTTGCTAAGTGGTCTATCTTCTTGTTCTGCTAATTTTCGCAATTTATCCATAAGGTTGTTATCTAATCGTAACGGATATGTTTTATTTTTGTATTCGCCCATATAGACACCCCCTAAAAAATATAAAGATATTTATAGATATCTACTTGACATAAATAGATATCTATGGTACTATAATACATGTAAGATATCAGTAGATATCTACTAGATACTAATAAGTATCTACATGTTGTCTCGGTTGTTGTGGGTGCACCGGAAACCCTCTAGTTGTAACTTAGGATGGGAACCTAAATGCACCCACGCAAATAGATAAAGTAATTATTCCAATCTTTATTTTATCAGCAAGTTTGTGAAAACGCAAGCGAACCTTGACAACTAAATATTTGCCCGGTAAAAAAGCACATAGAAAGAGAGGAAAAGAAAATGAGTAAATTAGTAGGGTATAAGCGTTTTACATCCAAGAAAGGGGAACGTTATTGCGTTGCGCAGGTTGTAAGTAATTTTTCGCAGAGGGATATTGATAACGGATGTTGTGGTTCTAAGGTTGAGGAAATTTTTCTTCCTGCTGAAAGGGTTGATGAACTGAATCCGTCACATATCGGGAAAGAAATCAAGTTTGATTATGAACTTTCCGGAAACCGTGCTTATTTGGTGGATTTCCATGTTGTTAGCAAGTAGCCCTGTCGCTGTTGTAACCAGCGGTTCGGCTCTTACTACCGGTAGTAATGTAACGCTTGATGATCTGTATGTGCTTCTTGCAAGTATTAACGGCTTGTTGGTGCGTATCAATGAATATTTTGATTATATCGTGGCATTTGCTGTGGTCATACTCTTATGTGTTCTTTACTACCGATATATAGAATATTTCACGCGGTTTTAGCGTGGGAAAGGGGGTAACGGTATGAAAGGAGCACTTGTGACGGCAGAAATGCTTGCACCTATCACAACCACATTAAACGATAACCTTGGGGTTCTTCTTCCGGTTGGGATCGCAATTATGGGTGTGATGATTGGTGTATCACTCATTCCAAGAATTGTATACAAGTTCTTATAAAAAGTCTGTTGTGCGCGGTGGGGCACTGTCCCCACGCGCACAGATGCTTTATAGATTGTGTAATGAAAGGATGGGGTGATATGGAAGAAAGGAAAGTAAAAAGGCATTTGCAGGGTATGAGGAATGTGTTGCTTGCATTTGCCTTTTGTTTTATCTGTACTCTTTGTTTTGGTACGGTTCGGGCACAAGCGTCTGTGCGTTCGTTCGACTATGGGGATAGTTCCTATACCATTGATGTTTCGGACGATTTATTGGCAGAATATCCGTATATCTATATAGAATTTGATTCGTATTCAGCGGGTACTTATTATGTTTATTTGACGGATAAAAAAGTATACTCGGCTAGTGATAAGGGGCATTTTGTATCGAATGAAAGTCGTATAAATTGGAAAATATATTCTTTTGCCCCATATACGCAACGTGATTTTGTTATTAGTTCTGAAAAAGGAGCTTTTAATAGCGGTGAGTGGGTAAACTGTAGTAATCTTGTTTTTGACTCTAAATCTCAATCGGGTTCTTACCTTTTTGGCGGTTCGACTGAAGATTTTATTTATTCAAATACCAATATACAATATGCAGAATATGACAGCGAAAAAAAGGAGTATACGGTAAAGTCCGATAGTTTTTTTATACCATCGTTGGGGGTGTCAATAAAGATGGTCCAGGAACTTCCAGCGGGGGTGATAAGCCAGACGAAAGTGATTCTTCCAATAGCGGTATCTTGTCTGGCATTATTGATTGGCTGTCTGACATTGTTGCCGCGGTTAAAGGTCTTCCTTCACTGATATTCCAAGCGTTTAAAGATGCACTTTCCAACATTGCTAGCGCGGTGTCTAGTGTGGCATCTGCTGTTTATGAATTTTTCAAGCCTTTTATTGATTTTGTTAAAAAATCGTTTGACTTAGTAACGGATGCTTTGAAAAAGATAGGTAAGACGATATTTGGTGCATTTGTCGATACACTACAGAATATCATTGATGGTATACTTGCTATCCCAGAAGCGGTGGGGGAATTTATCAAGAACCTGTTTGTTCCGAAAGATGGGGAAATGGATAAGGCATTGAATAAACTGAAATCAGCGTTCAGTGGGTTGTTGTACTCGTATGAACTTACCAGTTTGGCTACGGGCTCGAAAGAGTTTGGTGATATAACGTGTACGCTGTATGGGAAAAAAGTGACGATATTGGATGCTAGCCTTGTGTTGAAGGGGGTAGGGTATTTCCGCTCAATTATACGTGGATTTATCGCCCTGCTGTTGGTGCTGTTTAACGTC
This sequence comes from Roseburia sp. TF10-5, assembly GCF_003462365.1. Classification (NCBI taxonomy): domain Bacteria; kingdom Bacillati; phylum Bacillota; class Clostridia; order Lachnospirales; family Lachnospiraceae; genus Roseburia; species Roseburia sp. TF10-5. The sequence goes on from NZ_QTYW01000001.1 coordinate 200,508, forward strand.
AATCAGTTCTTGGGCTTTATCGGTCAGCCTGCCATATCTATAGTGGGCGGTATCCGTGCCATGACGCAGGGTGGTGACAAGAATGAAACGTCTAAGGGGGATTGATGATGATTGTTATGTTTTTTGTAAATTCGGTGGTCAATATCCTTTGTGGAGTCTTGACAGGTATGCAAATTTTGTCACTGCCTGTTGATCTGATTGGTGCACTGGCTACCTGTGTGCAGTATGGTCAGTATATCATGGGTGCAGATCTCTTTCTTGCGGTGCTTGCGTCTGCCATGTTTTGGATAGGGTTAAAGGCTACGGCGGGATTACTTATATTTATTTGGAAACTTCTTCCGTTAACCTAATAGTCGGAATGTCTCGGAGAACGTGATAAACCGTCTGAAAACGGACATGAGACCCGACACGCGTTTTTTGCGTGATCGGCTTCTAGCGGTGGAAGTATTTAAAGATAGCGGTGGTGCATCTGGTTTCTTGTGGCATGGAATCCGGCTTGTTTGCCACCGTGCACTGAATTTAGACAGTAACGTGGTGTTGTACGAGAAAAAATAAAGAATGGAGAAAATGAAAAAATGGGATTTTTGAAAATGATTGGATTGGTTGTTGTGGTGCTCGTGCTTGGCTTTTGGTTGCCGTTCCTGTTTCGTGTTCTGCCATGGTGGTGCAGGGATATTTACAGATACTTTAAATATCCTCGGAAAATACATTTGTATGGCATATGGTTGTACTGTGGATTGTACGGACAGGGAAAAACTATGGCATTGACGGAATATTTAACACGTATGCGGAAAAAATATGGTGATAAGATATACATCTGTACGAATTATGGTTTTCGGGATGAAGATTTTAAGCTGACGCATTGGCGCGATTTACTGTCAGATTATGACAAACCTGTGATTTTTGGCTATGATGAAATACAGAATGAGTTCAATTCTCGTGATTATCAGAATTTTCCGTTTGAACTGGTGACTATGCTAACTCAGAACCGTAAGGGAAATGGAAAACAGATTGTAGGAACGGCTCAACGTTTCGGGCGCGTTGATAAAACTATCCGTGAATTGTGTACTCATGTAATTGAGTGCAGGCGCGGTTATTTTGGGCGCGTTACGAAACTGCGTAAATATGACGTGGATGATTATGAACAATTCCTGCATGAAGTTGATGTTATGAAAAAACGCAAGATTCCACACAGCAACTATAAGTTTATTCAGACGGATGATCTTAGAAATGCGTATGACAGCTTCCAGATGCTTGCAAGTGCCAAGGGAAAACAGTATGTCACGTCTGCTGAAAAGTATGGTCTGAAAGCCATGCAGGGTATGGAAAGTTAGGTATATAACTATTCGCAAAACCTAAGTTTAACGAATAGTTTTCCTGATAAAATCAGGAGATCACTCCGCGTATGCCTTTGCAAGCCATTATGCAAGATCTTCAGAATCCAGCAATATGGTAAAAGGCCCGTCGTTTACCAGAGAAATTTTCATATCTGCACCAAAGATTCCCGTTTGTACATCCGGAATTTCTTCTTTGCATTTTGCAATAATATATTCGTAGAGATTGTTTGCAAGTTCCGGATTTCCGGCTTTGATAAAAGATGGACGGTTTCCCTTCCGGCAGTCCGCATATAATGTAAACTGTGATATTAATAACAGGGAGCCTTCGATATCATGTAAAGACAGGTTTGTTTTTCCGTTTTCATCACCGAAGATGCGCATCCCAAGGAGTTTTCGAATCATTTTATCGGCAATGTTTTTGGTATCGGTTTCTGCAATTCCGATCAGGACGCAAAAGCCGTTTGTTATCTGTCCGGTAATTTTTTGATCAACTTCACATGTTGCTTCAGTGACACGTTGTATTACAAATCGCATGGATTTCATTCCTCTTAATATTTTCAATAGATTTTTAAAGTATACAAGAAAAGGAACCGGACCTTAAGACCGGTTCCTTTTTTCAGAGCTGAATTGCTTTATTTCTTCTGTTCCATTTTCTTTCGAAAATCCAGAATAATGTCGACACACGCCTCCGGTGTGATCTTACTTGTGTTAAGTGTCAGATCATAGCTTCTGGAGTCTCCCCATTTCTTACAGGTGTAATAATTATAATAGCTGGAACGCTGCTTATCTCTTTTCTGGATCATATCTTTGGCTTTTGATTCCGTGACATCCTCACGTTTGCTGACACGCTTGATACGATCGTCCATATCTGCATGTACAAAGATGCTCAGACAGTCCGGATTAGAAGCCAGTGCGTAATCTGCACAGCGGCCGACAATTACACAGGACTCCTCAGATGCAATCTTTTTTATGGTATCAAATTGTGCTAAAAATACTTTGTGATTAAGCGGCATATCCAAAAACGGTGCTGCAGAATAATTTCCGCCGGTATATGTATCCATTACTAAGGAATACAGAAAACTGTTGGTTGGACGTTCATCATGATTTTCGAAAATTTCTTCGCAAAAACCAGAATCTTTTGCTGCCTGTGCCAAAAGTTCTTTATCATATAACTTGATTCCAAGACGTTCTGCTAAAAGTTTTGCAACGGTGTATCCACCACTTCCAAGTTCTCTTCCGATTGTATAAATATAATTGCCCATACCCGTTACCTCCGATGTCATAAATTCTTTAAGTAATCTCTTAAAGTATATACATATTATACAACATTTAGGACCTGGATTTCAACAATTTTAGCAAATTATCAAAATATTCCGGCAACGGAGCAGAAAATTCCATATATTCTCCACTTTTTGGATGAACGAATCCTATTGTTTTTGCGTGGAGCGTCTGCCCCTGCAAATGTTTGAACGGTGATCTGCCACTGGAATACAGAGTATCTCCGAGTAACGGATGCCCGATGCTTGCCATGTGTACACGGATCTGGTGAGTTCGTCCGGTTTCCAGTTGAAACTGCATATAAGTATAATTTCCAAAACGTTCAAGAACTTTATAATGAGTAATTGCCGGTTTTCCGTTTTTCTCATTGACAGCCATTTTTTTGCGGTCAACCGGATGCCTTCCAATCGCGCCTTCGATGGTTCCCTCATCTTCTGTTACATTTCCGCAGACAATGCCAACGTAGATGCGGTTGACGGTATGTTCTTTGATCTGCTCTGCAATGTTTACGTGACTTTCATCATTTTTGCATACAATCAGGGAACCGGTTGTATCCATATCAATACGATGAACAATCCCCGGACGTATCTGTCCGTTGATACCGCTCAGGGAATCTTTGCAATGATTCATAATGGCATTTACCAGTGTCCCGGAATAATGTCCTGCCGATGGATGAACGACCATCCCTTTGGGTTTGTTCACAATCAGAACATCATCGTCTTCATACAGAATGTCCAGCGGAATGTTTTCCGGTTCAATGGTCGTTTCGACAGCATCCGGAATGGTGACACGTATGAGATCTTCTGTATGTACCGGATAACTGGCCTTTTGAACTGCCCCGTTTACCTGAATTTGTTTGTTTTTGATAAGTTTTTGAAAAAAAGAACGGGAGAAATCCGGATAAATTTCGGAAAGAACTTTATCCAGACGCTCCCCTTCCTGTGTATATTGTACTTCAAATGATTCTTCCTGCACGGTTTTAGGACTCCTTTTCATCTTGCAGTTTTCCAGTGAAAATCAAAGAAAAATCTTCTTCCTTGTAATAAAAAAGCACAACAATGATCAATGCGATTGCAGAAAGTGTTACATAAATATCTGCAACATTAAAAACCGGAAAATTGATCAGGCTGAAATAAAAGAAATCAATGACATAGTGATGAATTACACGGTCAATCAGGTTTCCGGCCGCCCCTGCAAAGATTCCGACGGCTATGATATTCAGCGGAAGAAAACGGCGGTTCAATGGAATTCGCTGATACACAATAGCCAGTAAAACAAGCACAACGATGGTCAGTACGGCAAAAAAGATCATTTTTGCCATCAAAAAAGCTTCCGGATGGCTGTCAAAATAAGTAAAATGAAAAATCCGGTGCAGAATAGAAACCGGATCCAGACTAAATGCAGCACTGTCATTCTCGAGATATTTTAACTGGAATACCCCATCGATCACAGACACATCCGGTTTCTGGTACAGATGGGTATAGGCAAGCCATTTGGTAAACTGGTCGATGGCAATTAAAAGAATAACAAGCAGACCGCTGTATCCCATATATTTTTTTGTCTTTCTCTGATTCATTGTTCTCTCCTTACTTATAAATCATAAACCGGACGCGAAGTTTTCCTTTTTTGCTGAGAGACTGGTCGGTTTCAAAAACAAAACGCCCTTTTTGGCGAACCGAAACAATATCTCCGTTGTCACAGGATTGATTGCAGTTTGTAATGCAGCGTCCATTAATGAAAACTTTCTCAGCGGTAAGATATGCGGCAGCTTCCGACCGGGATAAATGATATGCCCGCGCAATAATGGCATCAATGCGGTTAGAAGCAACCATATCATCGTGTTCCTCAAAAACGGGATGAACTTTAAGGGTACTGACATCTTCGATAATCGAACTCCGGATCATGGTATGGCGGATCTGCGTAAACTGATCCATAATAAAATCTGAGATGGTCTCTGAACAAAAGATATAAATGTCATTTTCCAGCAGAACAATATCCCCGATTTTACTCCGGTCCAGCCCAAGGTGCATCAGTGCCCCCAGTACATCGCGATGCGTAAGTTTTTCCGCATATTTTGGATACTGGGGAACCGCATGGATACAAACAAACGGATAAGACCATTCATAACAAAGAGCATCAGGGATAAATGCAACCATCTGACGCTCTGCCTGCTCATAGCCACCGGATAGTTCTGCTGTAGTATACAGTTCCTTCTGCAGACTATGAAAAATATTCTGTTCATTTAAATTTAAAAAATCACTGAATAATACAATTCCTTTCCGGTCCGCCTGTCTGGAAAGATCCAGAAGACGCTTCCGGCATAATTCCTGTTCGTTCATATCATTAATTTAATCCTGGTAAATCAAAAGATTCCATAAGTCCCTGAATATCTCCGGAAATGTCAACACCATTTGGAGTTGCAAGGAAGATGTAATTGGAGATCTTCTGTAGATTTCCATGCATGGCAAAGGTAGCACCGGAAGTAAAATCGATGATCCGCTGTGCAATATCTACACTGAGTCCTTCCATGTTGATTACAACGGTACGTCCATTTAATAAGGTTTCTGTTATTTCAATCTCATCTTCAATGGTAGTTGGCTTGATCACACATACTTCCATTCCCGGTTGTCCCTGTCGGCGGTTTCGGTTGATTGGTGTAATTTTATTCTGCTGCTTCTGCCTCTGCTTTTCGGAAATATCAAAAGTTGCTGCGGTCTGCTGCTGTTCCTCTTCTTTTTTGCGTTCTCTGCGGGAAGGTTTTTTTTCTTTTACCTCATAATCCTCTTCTTCATCGTAATCGTAATCTTCGTTATCAAATTCGTAATCATCATCATTTAAACGCATGACATCGAGAAATTTATCAATAATACTCATTTTTTACCACCTTATTTTTGATAATGTCTTTCGCCGAAAATTCCGGTTCCAACGCGAACCATGGTTGCACCTTCTTCAATTGCAACCATATAATCTCCGGTCATTCCCATGGACAAAATATCCATACGTACATTATCTATGTTTTGTGCGTCAATGTCAACAGATAATTGGCGAATCTGCCGGAAGTAAGTGCGGTTGTCTTCCGGATTTTCCACGAATGGTGCAATCGTCATCAGCCCAAGGATTTGGATATGCGGCAAAGCGGCAATCTGGCGGATAAGGGAAATGGTTTCTTCCTTATGAATACCAAATTTACTCTCCTCTTCTGCAATATTGACCTCAACCAGAATAGAGACGGTTACATTTTGTTTTGCAGCCTGTTTTTCAATTTCTTTTGCCAGATGCAGACTGTCCACCGAATGGATGAGTTCTGTTTTTCCAACGATATATTTCACTTTGTTCGTCTGCAGATGTCCGATCATATGCCAGCGGATATCTTTTGGAAGAACTTCCATTTTCTCACACATTTCCTGAACTTTATTCTCTCCAAAATCACGCGGTCCCAGATCATATACGGTCTGAAGCATTTCGATTGGCTTGGTTTTGCTGACGGCGATCAATGTCACATCACTGCGTTTTCTTCCTGCGTTTTCGCATGCCTTGCATATATTTGCTTCTACCTGTTGCAGGTTTTCCTGTAAATCCATCATGTATACACTCCTTTTATTTTACAACCAGCTGGTTTTCTTTTATTTTACTGCCGTCTAAAGCAATATGATCATACAGGGCGACTCCGTAGGAAGTGCCTGTATCAACGATGGTATATTTATTGTTTTGTGCAAGAATATCAATTTGTTTAAATACGGCATATCCTTTGTTGATATTATAAACACCGGTGAGCTTGTCCACATCACTGCCGATGGTATACGTCCCGGAAGAATTGTTTTTTACCACAACATCGCCGGCAGAAACGGTTTCATCATCAATATAGTAAAAATCATCCGTTTCGTAGTATATCGTTGGCTGAACCAGTGTTACCGAACCGGTATCTCCAGCATGGTTTTCTATCATAAGTCCGGGATCAGATGAATCGCCTCCCTGTGTAAAATACTCTTTTGGAACCGTATAAAACTGTTTTTTTGTAATGGCCGAATTCGGAATTTTCAGACCGGTTTTTTCAGATACGACAAGTTCCACATCGACGAAACGATCATTTACATAACGGATCATTGCCGTTTTTAAACTCAGGTTTACATAATAACTTCCGTCTTTTTTGGTCAGGGAATAAGGAACTGTCAGTGTAAAATCATCCTTGCAGAAACGGATTTTAATATACTCATTATCTTTTAGCTGTTTTGCCATATCCTCTGATACCGGCAACAGAATATTCCATTTTTCACTGTCAATCCGTTTGTAGGCAGGGGTATTTGCCGTGACCTGTTCCTGATCATCCAGAGAATTTCTTTTGTAATCTGCCATGTTAAACTGATCGGCAGTAAAGTTGTCTGTGGTGACACTTTCATAGCCGTCCGTGTAATATACGATAATTCCGGGTTTTTCTGACTTCTTTTTGTAAAACGTATTGTTTTCTACAGCGGCTTTCACATCTTCATTTAAAGAACTGAGGGCATTCATGCTAAGGGTCTGTGTCAGCTGTGCATTGAGTTCGTTTTTGAATGTATAAACCGAAGAAAACGTGTTGGAGTCATAAGAATTCCGGAAAACATCCAGTTCGGAGGAAACTTCTTTCAGTGTTTCGGGGTCAAGGGTGTCGCAAGTGGATGCGGCATCTGAAATCTGCCGGGAAAGTTCCCCGCTGGTGTCAATGGAATAGACTACGTCATTGACAGAGGCTTTTGCCCCGTTTTTCAGATAGTAATTGATATAACCGCTCTGTCCTGCATAGACAACCGTCTCATCGCGCAGAATCAGTCCGTGATAAACATGGTTTGTTGCAATGGTTCCCTGCCCCACTTCGTATTCAGCAACCGGGCTGGAAGTCAGATACGATATAAGGTTAAAGATGACATAGATAATTATAATTACAAAAATCACGATTCCGATATTTAAATTCAGACCATGATGCATTCGTACAACATTCTGTTTGCGTGCCAAAAAAGTCCACCTCTCTGATTGATACTTCTATCTTACCATTTTCAAACTGCAAATACAATCATCAGAAGAAATGTGTATAATTTTAATTTTTTGTTCCATACTATGGATAAAAAATGGAGGTAAGAAAAATGAAATGGCTTGATAACTGCCTTTTGACATTAGCGGTAATTGGATGTATTGTTTGGGGACTGATTGGATTTTTCCAGTTTAATCTGGTTTCCTTTATCTTTGGAAACGGAACCTGGCTGACGCGTGTCATATATGCGCTGGTAGGACTCAGCGGATTATATCTGATCAGTTTTTATGGAAGAATCCGTTCCTCTCTGGAAGATTAGACACAAAAAAGATGGGAGTGTTCTCAATAAGAAGCACTCCCATCTTCCGTAAACCGGGATCTCTTAGAGCGAAACCGTTACTTTCGCCTGTGCATATTCCGGCAGATCCGCTTTGTTTTTAGAAACACTTAAAATAAAACGGACTTTGTATTTTTCGCTGATAATATCCAGTTTTTCAATCGCCCTTACCATGTCCTGATCGGATTCAATGAATGCAATGGTAAGAAAACTGTCCAGATACATTTCTTCCAGATCGTGATCCTGGGATACAATCCCACAGATAAACCCTAAAAATTCATCACAGTTTGTAATGGGATAATCCACTACATTGATCAGACGGACTTTATTGTTTAACTCATACATATGTTTCTGGCTTTTGTCAAGATAAACAACACTCCCGGTAACGGTACTGACGGTGTGATTGACTTTTTCTAAAAGTTCCTTGGTCTTTCCTTTTCCCTTTTCCCCACAAATGATTTCAATCATGGCACTTCCTCCTGCAAATATAAAAAGTCACAAAAAACGGTTCTTTATAACCATAATTATAGTATATTTGCACAGGAAATACAATCATTAATTCGCAAACGTGGAAAGAATCTGATTCATCAACGTATACATATCAGAACGTGTTTTTCCCTTGTAAACGATACTGACAATATCATCACCTTTTTTATTCTTTGAATACAAAACAAGACAGTATCCCGCTGCGTTTGTGGTACCGGTTTTTCCACCAATTACGGTAATATCTTCCGGTTCGGTTGTCTGACCGTTTAAATACCGGTTTGTACTTTCCCATGTCTGTGTCACGGTATTACCGGATGCATTCTGATAAGCAGCATCATAACTTTTGGTATGGATAATGTCAATAAAATCCTGTGTCTGGATTGCTTCCTGAAAGATCAGGTACATATCGTAAACGGTTGTGTAGTGATCATCATCCGGCAGACCGTTTGCATTGACAAAATGGCTCTGTGTTGCTCCTAGGGCTTTTGCTTCGCGATTCATTTCCTCTGCAAATTTGTCAATTGACCCGGAATAATATTCGGCAAGGACATTTGCCGCATCATTTCCGCTGACAAGTAGCAGTCCGTACAGTAAATCCCGGACAGTAAGTACATCTCCGGCAGCAAGTCCGCATTTGGAAGAATCCGCCATATTTGCAATGGCATCCGCACTGACCGTTACTTTATCATCCAAATCACAGTTACGGATAATGATATAGGCTGTCAAAATTTTTGTGGTACTTGCCGGATACAGTTTTTCGAAAAGGTTCTGGCTGTACAGTACTTCTTTGGTTGTCAGATCAAAAACACCAGCTCCTTCGGCATAATCTGCATGCACCTGATCCGTGCCAAAATTAATATCGTCTGTTACACACAGATTCCTTGCAAAAAACTGGCTGCTGACGGAAGAATTATCTCCTGTCAGGGAGTATGGATTTTGTATATCCGCAGTCTTACCTGTTCCGCATCCGTTCATAAAAAGAGCTGCTATGCAGGAAATACATAGCAGTTTTATTTTTAAATGATGAGTTTTATTTGTACATTTCACGCCAGTCAAGGTCTCCTCTATCCAAAGATTTAATCAAAAGCTCCGCTGTGGCAAGATTGGTTGCAAGCGGGATATTGTGCTCATCACAAAGCCGCACAATGCTGTTGACATCCGGCTCATGTGACTTTGGTTTCAGAGGATCACGCAGAAAGATTACGAGATCAATTTCATTGTGCTCGATCTGTGCACCAAGCTGCTGGGAACCTCCCAGATGTCCTGCGAGATATTTATGTATCTGGAGGTTGGCAACCTCCTCGATCAGACGTCCGGTTGTTCCGGTTGCAAACAACTGGTTTTTTGCCAGAATTCCACGATATGCGATACAGAAATTCTGCATTAATTTCTTTTTTGAGTCATGTGCTACAAGTCCAATATTCATTAAACAATTCCCCCTAATATTTTTTCGGCTGTAATCCAACATTTAATACAAACCCCATTCCCAAATACAAAGAAAGCAAAGAAGTCAATCCGTAACTTACAAATGGAAGCGGAATTCCTGTATTCGGCATCAGACCGGTGGCAACAAAAATATTAAAAATACTCTGAAATCCAATCAGTGCAGCCATGCCGCAACAGATCAGTCTTCCTGCGAGATCCTTTGCCTTCCGGGCGATCAGAATACATTCTATCACAATAAACAGCAATAAAAGGACAATTACCATGGTACCTATAAAACCGAGTTCCTCACCGGCAACAGCGAAAATGAAATCTGTCTGTGGCTCAATGATATAATTCGCATTTTTCATGGATGTGGCCGCGGAATTGTTCAGGCCTTTCCCCCATAATTGGCCTGATCCAATTGCCATAATCGAATTTTGCTGCTGTGCTGCGATATCCGACCATCTGGGGTCCTGTGGATATAACCATGCCATAATTCGACCGAAACGGTAATCTCCCGATGATTGTGCCATACGAAGTATAACGGTAATTCCTATCAATCCTGTCGGAATACAGATTCCCAAAACGGTTAATACTATTTTATAACTTAATCCGGCAATAAACAAGAGGCTAATAAAAATTAATGCAATTGCGATGGAAGTTGAAGTATCCGGCTGCTTTACAATCAAAAGCAGAGGAATTCCGATCAGGACAAAAGAAAGACCTATGGTTTTTACCGTGTTCAGGTTCTCTGCATGTTTGGAAAAAAAGCGTGCGAAAAATAAAATCAGCACGATTTTTGCCAGCTCGGAAGGCTGAAAACGAAAACCTCCAAAATCAATCCAGCGCTGTGCTCCACCGGCACTGTCACCAATACCTGTCATAACCAGACCAAGCAGGACAATGATTCCGATATAATACAACCAGGTAAATCTCAGAATAAAGGAATAATCCATCAAGGATACAATGACCATCGCCACCATACCGATGATACATCCTAAGATCTGCATTTTCTGTACAGAATGTTTGGCACTTCCAATGATCAGGATACCGATGATATTTAAAACCAGTATGCTGATCACCAATTGAAAATGATAATTTCTAAGTTTGTATTGTTTTAACATCTTAAGCTCTTTTCCTGTTTTGTTTCAAAACAACTCTTATCTCATAGTCATCCGGAGAAAATTCAAAATACCGTGAAATAATATCTGAAATTTCCTTTTTCATTCGCCTTGCTGCAGCAGGTGAATGTTCAAACGGTGCGGATTCTGCCATTAATTTCAGACGTTCACGGGCAATTGGTCCGGAACCGTCCTGTCTGTGGGAAAAACGATTAACCTTCATACTCACATTCCTTTCCGCCCAGATATATTTTTCCCTGCCGGATGCAGGGATCTTCTTTATTCAGATCCACCGGAATCACACGTGGATTTGCGAATGCTCTTGCGGCGGTCATAAATGCACGGGTGGCCTTTGTGTGCATGGAAAGTACAGGTATTCCCTTATTCTGGCTTACGACAATTCTTTCATCGGCAGGAATTACACCGATTGCCGAAAGTCCTAAAATATCTTCTACATCTTTTTGCGAAAGCATATCGTGTTTTCGCACCATACGGGCATTGTAGGCATTGATCAGCAGATCAATCTGTGAAAGCCGCATACCGTCCAGCAGACAGATGACTCTTCCTGCATCCCGCACAGCAGAAATATGCGGAGATGTAACAACTACTGCACGATCTGCTGCAGATACGGCAAAGTGAAACCCGTCTTCGATTCCTGCCGGACAGTCAATCAGACAGAAATCAAATTCCTGTTTTAAATGGGAAATCAGCGTATACAGCTTACTCTCATAATCCATAATCTTTCTGCAGCGGAGAGCTGCGGGAATCATAAACAGATTCGGATAACGCTTGTCCCGGATCAATGCCTGTTTTAACCGGCATTTGTTTTCGAGAAGGTCGATCAGATTATACTGGATCTGATCTTCCATTCCCATTACAACATCCAAATTCCGAAGTCCCATGTCTGTATCAAGCATGATGACTTTTTTATCTAACCGTGAAAGTCCTGCGCCAATGTTGGCAATTGTTGTAGTCTTGCCAACACCGCCTTTTCCTGAAGTGAAAACAATTGCTTCACCCATGAAATAAACCTCCTGTTAGTTTAAATTGTAATCTATGTGACTAATCGGCAACAGAGTTTCTTATGTTACCGTTGGCACCGGCTGCTTTCATTTCCTTGATATCTTTCATCGATGTTTCTTTATAGTAATATGAAATTATATTTCTTGCCGCAGTTGCCGCATTATGCGAACTGTAACCGTTGGCAATTCGTACTGCGATGGTAATTTCCGGATCATCATATGGCGCATAACCAACAAACAGACCATGATTGGCATGTCCGGTCTGCTGTGCCGTACCGGTTTTTCCGGCAACCGGAATATCAAATCCCTGGAAGCGGTCCATGGTGGAAACCACTTCGCGCATACCGGAATGAATGGCATCCCACTGGCTGCTTGTTAAGGTGTCCGAAATATCTTCATAGTCGGCCTTATATTTTTTGACCGTCTTTCCATCTGCATCCACGATTTTATTCATCAGCTGATAATTATATTTTTTGCCGGAGGCCACGGCTGTTACATAGCGGGACAATGCAACGGTGGTATAGTTGTTATCACTCTGTCCAATGGCAGCCATAACCGGATATTTTGTCGCAACAGATGATTTGCTTTCCGAAATCTCCAGTCCTGTTTTTTGATCCAGGCCATAGATATGTGCATATTTCTGAATCAGATCAATACCGTTGGCATCATTATAAGATCCTGTTTTTTTCTGTGCCAGCCGATTGCCAACCGTATAGAAAAAGACGTTACAGGAATCCCGAATTGCCTCGGAAACATTGTCAAGTCCGTGACTGCCCGGATAAATCCAGCATTTTGGTTTGTTACTGATGTCATTATAAATTCCGGTACACCGGATCTGGTCGGATGTCGTAATCACGTTTTCTGCCAGACCGGCTGTTGCGGAAACCAGCTTAAAGGTGGAACCGGGTGCGGTCTTCTGCTGCGTCGCATAATTGAGCAGCGGAGAAGATTTATCATGCTGCAGAGATGCAAAATATTCCGAATCCACACCATTGGCAAGTTTGTTGCTGTCATATCCGGGATAACTTACCATGGCACGAATTTCCCCTGTTTTTTCATCCGTCACCACACAGGAACCGATACATGGTTCAAGTGCAAGCTGTGCAGGCGTAATCTCAATGTTGTAAATCTTTTTCATGAGAAAATCCCGTGGAGACAACGATCCGTTTTTCAATTTATTTACGGTTGCATCATCATAATCCAATACTCCCTGATCGAACAGAATCAGACAGAGCTGACGCGGGGAGATTTCGCCACGTGTAATCATATACTGGTATATAATTTTGGAAAATTCCGTATCTGTCTTAATGTTCTTTAGAATATACTTGCATAATGCATCATATACTTCTGTTGAGTCCGCATATTTTTCATCGACATTTAGCTGGCTGATATCGATCCAGTGCTGTGTGATACAGTAACCTAAATACTCTTTCGGGCTGATTTTCTGATTTTTCCATTTCTGGTAAACAGAATCACTGGTATCTATCTCATTTTTTAAGAGTACCTGATCGTCTTTTAACATGGAAATAATGTAAGTAAATTCATCCAGCACTTCATCGGACATTGTATTCAACGCTTCCGGTGAACTGGTCAGTTCCTGTTTTATTTTTCCAAGCGTTGTCTTCTGTCGGGATTTAAAAACACTTAACACATTTTTTTCGGTGTCAGAGGCTTTCGCTTTTGAAAAGTGTTCTGTGTTGATGACGCTGTTGCCAATCAGGGCTGTATACACATCGTTGATCGGAATTTCGCCCGATTTGATATTGGAATACACAATCGCCGCAATCTCATTCTGCAATGCCAGATAGGTAGCTTTCTGCAGATCTGCGTCGATACTCAGATACAGGTCATCTCCGGCTACGGAATCGGTGCTGCTGATAATTTCGGAAATTCTTCCTACATTATCAATATAAAATTTCTGCTCTCCGTTTTTCCCACGCAGATAGGTCTCGTAATACTGCTCCAGCCCGGCTTTTCCGACGGTGTCATTCTGGGTATAATCTTTATTCTTTTTGTGCAGTGCCGTATACTCCGATTCCGAAATCGGTCCGGTGTATCCGATGATCGATGAAAAATATTCACTGTAGTTGTATTTCCGGATCATATCTTCGTTGACCGAAATTCCGCTCAGTGTGTCCATATGCTCATTCACGTAAGCAACGGTCTTGTCCGAAACATCGGTTGCGATTTTTACTTCTTTGTATCTTGCGAAGCGGTTTCCAAGCATGGCATAACGGACAACGACGATACGGTATGCAAGATCCCCATCGTATTTCGAACTGATGCCAAAGTTATCTTTTCCCATCAGATATTCCATAATCTGTTCTGCGGTTGCATTTGCCTCATCGATTCCGGTATCTTTGTTGTATTCGAGATCGTCGGCAGAATTTTTTCCGAAAACATCTGCGCGAAAACGGTTCAGCGAGGAACCGGATACATTAAAGCTGTATGTACCGTCTTTTTTCCGGTCAATTTTGAAATCATTATTCAGCGTTTCACCGTTATTCTTTAAAACCGTAAGAATCTCTGCAAGTTCTGCATTGACAGCCTTGTTTTTTTCTTTTGTGCTTGAATAGGTTGTACTGTCATTGATGGAAATGGAATATGCAAGTTCATTGTAAGCCAGAAGCTTTCCTTTTTTGTCATATATATTTCCACGTGCCGCATTGATCGGCTGCTTCATCTGAATCTTTAAAGAAAAGTTTTCCTGATAAGACTTTCCGTTGACGACCTGAAGGGTAAAGATTCTTGCAAGGATAATTCCGAAAAATACGATAAATACCGCAGCAAGCACAAAAAGGCGCGAACTGAAAAATTTCTTCAGAAAATCTTTGATATCATAACTCAAATTTTATAGCTCTCCTTTTCTCGTGTTCCTCAAGTTTCTGATTAATCTTGAGAAGAATAAAATACAAAAAGATGGTTATCACCATGGTATAAACAAATTCCGGTAGTATGATGGATGTAAAATAATACCAGAAAGAAAACCGGCTGCGCATAAAAAACATAACGATATAGATCATCAGGTTATTTACGATATCACTCGAGCCGATCAGAATCATCGGAAGCTTAATATCATCCGGGTAAAATCTTTTTTTGAACAATCCGTTAATGTAACCGATGTACATATAAAGTAAAGCATATCCTCCGAGATAAAACCCGAAAAATATGTCGATAAGCAATCCACAAAAGAATCCAACCCACAGCCCTTCTTTTTTCCCACGCATGAGTCCAAAAGAAGACACCACAATAATCAGCAGATTTGGACCGATATTGGCAAATGTCAAAGCTCGAAAAACGGTTGTCTGTAAGAGAAAACAGATTGCTATAATAATAAAAAGCACAATTTTTCTACGCATTTCCTACTCCTGTGATTTTTGTGTTTCGGTATTGTCCTGTGTTTCTGTCTGAGTATCGGATGCCTTCTGGGAAGACAGTTCCTTTTCTCCGGTGTCTTTGAGTGTCGTAATGACAAGCACCTCCCGCAGATGCTGGAAATCAACGACCGGCGTAATGGTTCCCGATTTTGTCAGGTTATTTGCATTTTTTTCAATGGAGGCAATGTATCCAATCAGAATTCCTTCCTGATACTGATCCGACACATAAGAAGTCACGACCGGATCGCCGACCTTTACCTTATCATCTTCATCCCGGAGTTCTGTAAATGGTAACACTTTATCCTGATTCATGGACTTTAAGCTGCCACCGACATTGAAATTATCTTTTGTGGTCAGAACCATGGAACTTACATTACTGGAATCATCGATGATGCTTCGCACCTTGGCAAAATTCGGACCGACGTCTGTGACGATTCCGACCAGACCGCTTCCGGCAATGACGTTCATGCCTTTTTTGATGCCTTCTTTGGAACCTTTGTCAATCGTAAAACTTGAAAACCAGTTGGTTCCGTCCATGGCGATCACATTTGCTGCGACCTTCTGATATCCGGAATATTTATCATCCAGATCCAGAAGTTCCCGGTAATTGTCCAGTTCGTATTGTTCGAGCTTTGTGACGTTTAACTGATTGGTCAGATCGTCTACCTGATTTTGAAGCTTTTTGTTTTCTTTTAAAACTTCTCCAAGTGTTTGAAAGTCATTTGCTTTTCCTGAAATCCAGGAACCGGCATTGTTGATTCCCTTCTGCATCGGAACAAATACATATCCGGCAACTGAATTTAAAGGACCTCCGGAAAGATTAAATACCAGACTCGTAAACAGAGCAACAATACACACGCCGGTAAGGATCAGCAAAATATATTTACTTGAAAGATGCTTTTTCTTATTGCGAAAACTGCGAAATTTTTTCATAAAATCCTCGAATCCTTGTTTCTTACTTTAACGTAGTATTTTTCATGCTGAATGGAATCCGTTTATATTTGGAGTCCGTAGCAATCTTTGAAAGACCGCGGACTGCGCTCTCTTCCGGATTCTCACAGGTATTTACTTTAATATTTGTAATCTGTGTAAACAACTGGTCAAGATCTTTGATTTTTGATCCGCCGCCTGTGATATAAATACCTGCATAGATAATATCCCTGGCAAGTTCCGGTGGTGTTTTCTCCAGAATCAGTTTGATAGACGAACAGATCGATTCAAGATTTGCTTTGATTGCTTCATAGACAACCTCTGCGGTAATTTCACGTTCTACCGGAAGACCGCTTACGACATCCAGACCAACAACGGTCATCGTTTCCTGTCTTCCCGGAAGTCCGCTTCCAAGCTCTTCTTTTAATGCTTTGGCGGTTTTCTTTCCGATCACAAGGTTAAATTCCCTGCGGATATAGCTGATGATAGACTCATCGAGACGATTGGACCCGAAATGCATCAGATCACTGAGTACAAGTCCTCCGAGAGAAATAACAGAAATTTCGATCGTGTCTGCTCCCATATCCACGACCATGACTCCGGTAGGCTGATTTACATCAATTCCAAGTCCAACGGCATCTGCAAGTGGTTTTTCACAGAGCATAACGTTTTTCGGACGAAATTTGCTTTTATAAAAAAGTTCAAAGAATGCACGTTTTTCTACATCGGTAATGTCTGTTGGTACTGCGACAAGAAATTCTGCATTCTTTACTCTTCCTTTTAATTTTTTCTCAATATAATCAAAAATCATGGTCTGCAGAAAATTGTAATCTGCGATCACTCCCGTAGAAACCGGAAACGTAACGTTGATGCTTTCCGGTGCTTTTTCATACATTGCATAGGCATCATCGCCATACGCATAAATCTGCGTTTTGTTGATAATGGCAATGGTGTTTTTTTCAGATACCACTTTTCCACTGGATTTACTGAATACTTTAAAATTACATGTACCGAAGTCAATACCATAAATATTGTTACTCATTGTCTTCTCCCTTTTCTTGTGTTATAACAATTTATTTTCGCGAAAACTGAAATACTGCTGATCTCCGATTACGATATGATCAGCAAGGGTTAATCCCAACACCGAGGCGCCTGCCCGAATCTGTTCGGTAAGCTTTTTGTCTTCTGTGCTTGGAGTTGGGTCTCCACTCGGATGATTGTGCAGGATAACGATCATAACAGCATTTCGAAGCAGTGCTTTGCGAAACAGTTCCATGGGGGAAACATATGCATAACTGATGCTCCCGGTTGCGATCACACTGTCTCCTAAAAATTTGCATTTGGAATCAAAGAAAGCTGCCATAAAAGCCTCTTCCCTGCGGTGCCGGAGTTCTTCCATATAATAATCGGCGATGGAAGACGGACAGTTCATGGATAAATGATATCCGCGTCCGGTTCTGGCAATGCGCTTGGAAAGCTCCGCAATTGCTTTCAGCTGTGTTGCCTTGACCGGGCCAATGCCCCTGCGTTCTAAAAGCTGTTCATATCCGATTTCGTACAGATTCAAAAGATTTCCCTGACACTCCGACAAAAGATCACGCGCAAGATCCAAAGCCGTATAATCCTTTGCTCCTGTCTTTAATATAATTGCAAGAAGCTCTGCATCCGACAGCGCCTCTGCTCCAAGAATCTGAAAACGTTCGTAAGGACGTTCCGATTCCGGCAGGTTTTTCATTGAAATGTGACTCAAAACAGGTTCCTTTCTACTTTTCCGAAGCCACATGAAAACTCATATTATTTTAGCACAGTTCATCTATATTAACAAGGTTGCGTTCATAAAGTTTCTGTAAAGACATGAGAATTCCAAGCTTCGCATGGTACCATGTCAGACCCCCCTGAAAATAAACGGCATATGGCGGTTTCACCGGACCGTCTGCGGAAAGTTCGATGGAAGAACCCTGTACGAATGCACCTGCTGCCATAATAACGTCACAGTCATAACCAGGCATTGCCCATGGCTCCGGAGTGACATAGCTGTCTACCGGTGCAGCAGCCTGAATTCCTTCACAGAAAGCAATCATGGCATCCCGGTTTTGAAATTCCACAGCCTGAATAATGTCATGGCGGCTTTCTGTACTGTCCGGAACCACTTTATACCCCAGTTTTTCATAAATATCTGCCGCAAAAATGGCTCCCTTTAAGGCACCGCTTACAACGGTCGGTGCAAGAAAGAGGCCCTGATAAAAGGACTGGATCACACCAAGCGAAGCTCCTACTTCTTTTCCGAGTCCAGGGGAAGTCAGGCGATATGCCGCATTTTCCACACATTCCTTTTTACCGACAATGTATCCGCCAATCGGAGCAAGGCCGCCTCCCGGGTTTTTAATCAGGGAACCGACCATCATATCCGCTCCCACTGCAAGTGGCTCCCGGTCTTCCACAAACTCTCCGTAACAATTGTCAACCATACAGATGACATCCGGTTTGATATTTTTGATAAATGTGATCAGTTCCCCGATCCGCTCGACCGACAGCGTTGGACGTGTCTGGTATCCCTTGGAGCGCTGGATGGTTACCAGACGCGTGTTTTCATGGATTGCATTGCGGATACCATCGTAATCAAACGAACCGTCCGGCAGCAGATCCACCTGGGAATAAGTGATTCCGTATTCGGCAAGGGAACCTCTGGATGGGCGGATTCCAATTACTTCTTCCAGAGTGTCGTACGGTTTTCCGACCGGAGAAAGAAGCTCATCGCCCGGACGCAGATTGGACATCAGGGCGAGCGCAAGTGCATGGGTTCCACAGGTGATCTGTGGACGTACCAGTGCATCTTCCCCGCCAAAACAGTCGGCATATACCCGCTCTAAAGTATCTCTTCCCATATCATTATATCCGTATCCGCTCGAAATATTAAAACATTCTGCACTCACACGGTTTTTCTGCATGGCTGCAATGACTTTCATCTGATTGTATTCCGCATTTGCATCAATCTTTTCAAAACGCTCTTTTAATTCCTGTTCGATTTTTTCGCCAAATGCATAAACTTTCTCGGAAATTCCAAGTTCTTTATATTTTTCTTCCAGTAACTGATTCATTGTATGATTCCTTTCTCGTGTAAAACATCCGTCATTTTCTGTAACATATGATCTTCGCGGTCATTGAATTCGGATTTGTCCAGCCAGATGACATCCTTTTCCCGGCGGAACCAGGTAAGCTGCCGTTTCGCAAAATGTCTGGTTTCCCGTTTGATCACATACACCGCTTCCTCAAGGGAGCAGCTGCCGTCCAGATAATCTAAAATTTCTTTGTATCCCAGTCCCTGCATGGAAACCATATCTTTGCGGCATCCCATATCATACAGCGTTTTTACTTCTGTAAGAAGTCCCTGCTCCATCATTAAGTCCACGCGCTGATCAATGCGCCGGTATAATTTTTCCCGTTCGTCCGTCAGTACAAAATATGCAAAACGATACGGAGATGTTTTCTGATGTTCTTTTTCGTTGTGTGCGGAAATCGGCGTATGGTTCTGATGGTAAAATTCCAGTGCACGGATGACCCGTTTGATATTATTTTCATGAATGGTTTCATAAGAAACCGGATCAATTTCTTTTAATTTTTCATGCAGGGCATGCGCCCCGTATTCTTTTGCAAATGCCGTAAGTTCTGTACGGTATGCCGTATCGGATTCCTCTTTGGAAAAGTCTATGTCGTACAACAGGGACTGGATGTAAAATCCGGTTCCGCCGGCGATAATCGGGATCTGTCCGGCGGCATAGATCTGCTGCAGGGCCTCTTTTGCCATCTGCTGAAAACGGACAATATTAAACTCTTCGGACGGCTCTAACACATCGATCAGATAATGGGGGATTCCCTCCATCTCTTCCGGCATGACTTTTGCAGAACCGATATCCATGTGTTTATATACCTGCATCGAATCCGCGGAAATAACGGCGCCGTTTATTTTTTTCGCAAGTTTTATTGACAGTGCCGTTTTTCCGACGGCTGTGGGACCTGCAAGAATGACAAGTGGTTTCATGAAACAATCCTCTTAAATTTTTTCTCTATTTCGTATTTTGACATGGAAATGATGGTTGGCCGGCCGTGTGGACAGCAAAACGGATTTTCCAGCGTCAGCAATTCCGTCATGAGTGCATCCACTTCCGGCAGGCTCAGTCTATGATTTCCCTTTACCGCTGCCTTGCAGGACATGGTGGCTACTTTTTCCAGTATCAGTTCCGGTGTCTGCCGTCCGGTCAGGTTGGAAAAATCATCAAGCATTTCGATAAACAGATCTTTCATGTCAATATGGTACAGATTATCCGGTACTGCAGAGATCATATATTCTCTGCCACCGAAATTTTCGATCTCATACCCGAATTTTTTGATTTCCGGCAGATACGTCTCTAACATTTCCTGCTCATGGGCATCCAGACTCAGCACAATGGGCGGGCTGACTGCCTGGGATGTAAATTCTTTTTCTTTTAATTTTGCCATCATCCGTTCAAAAAGTACCTTTTCATGTGCCGCATGCTGATCCATGATATACAATTTATCCTCGTATTCGATCAGCCAGTAGGTTTGAAACAATTGTCCGATGATGCGGTGCTTTTTGCGGGCATCATCCGTTAAAAATTCCGGTGAAGCAGCGGCGAGCGTCATCTGTTCGCCAACCGGTTGTTTTTTTGGAATATCTGCAGGAGAGGCTGTTTCCTCCCGCTTTGGGAACGGGTCAAAGGATTCCCGTACCATGGTTTTATCCGGATGCTGTGGCACATACGGCTCAAATGCCGGTGCTTTTTTTGATGGCACAGGCGAAGCCACAGGAGAAACCGGTTTTTCTGGAATCGGAGGCTGGTGATGCTGCTGTCGGATTTCATTGATTCTGCGCTTTTCAAATGGTTCCGGAATCGGTTCTTTGTATGCCGGGGGAAGATTCTTTTTTTTATGTTCTGCTTCATCTACCGGAACTTCCGGAATCAGTTCCTTATGGGAAAGCAGTCCGAAGAGAACATCACACAATTCTTTGTAAATTTCCTGATTGTGTCCAAACCGCAGTTCCATTTTTGTCGGATGTACATTCACATCAAGGGTATCCCCCGGAAATGTGAAATACAAAACTGTAAACGGATACTGGTGCTGCATCAGGAAATTATGATAAGCCTCTTCTATCGATCTGGAAAGCAGAGAACTTTTGATGTAGCGTCCATTGATAAAATAGTTTTCGTAATTCCGGTTTCCGCGGTTAATCACAGGTTTTCCAATATAGCCGGAAAGGGAGAAATATTCTCCCTTGTAGTTTACCTCTAACAGTGCCGCCGCAATCTCACGTCCGTAAATATGGTAAATGAGATCCCGTTTTTTCCCGTTTCCGGAAGTGTGCAGTCTTGTCTGGTTGTTGTTGATATATTTAAAAGAAATATCCGGATGGGACAGGGCAAGTTTTTCCAGCATGTCACTGATGTAGGTGCCCTCTGTCTGTGCCGTCTTTAAAAATTTGCGTCTGGCAGGGGTATTGTAAAACAGATCCCGGACCAAAAATGTTGTGCCATCGGGAGCACCGATTTCTTCGTCTGCAATTTCTTTTGAGCCTTCGATCACGTACCGGGTGCCGGTCAGGGCATCGGCTGGTTTGGTGATCATTTCCACTCTGGAAACAGCAGCAATGCTGGAGAGTGCTTCCCCACGGAATCCTAAAGAATGTACACACATCAGATCTTCTGCACTGCGGATTTTGCTGGTTGAATGCCGCAAAAAGGCCAGTGGAACTTCTTCTTTTGGGATTCCGCATCCATTGTCCGTGATGCGGATCAGGGAAATGCCCCCTTCTTTGATCTCCACGGTAATGGCGGATGCCCCTGCATCAATGGCGTTTTCCACAAGCTCCTTTACCACAGAACTTGGGCGTTCCACGACCTCTCCTGCTGCAATCTTATCAATTGTCTCCTGACTTAATAACGCAATTTTGCTCATTCGTTTTTCCTTTTTTATATCCTACCAGCGGTTTTTAACTTTGTTCTGAAGTTCATACAGTTTATTGAGTGCATCCATCGGGGTCATGTGGCTGATATCCACGTCCCGCAGTTCCTGAATGATATCGTCATCTTTTACGGTGTCAAACAATGACATCTGTGTCAGATCCACCTCATCGAGATGCGGTTTTTTCTTTTTGCCGGAGGCTTGTCCTTCCACGGATATATTTTTCACGGTTTCCGTAATATCGTTTGCAGAAAGCTGGTTGACAATGTCTTTTGCGCGGTTAATCACAAGTTCCGGAATCCCTGCCAGTTTAGCAACCTGTATTCCATAACTTTTGTCTGCGCCGCCCTTTACAATCTTGCGCAAAAAGACGATGTCGTCTCCTTTTTCCTTGACCGCAATACAATAATTATTGACACTGTTTAGTTTTCCTTCCAGTTCCGTCAGTTCATGATAATGTGTGGCAAACAGTGTTTTTGCTCCCAGTAATTTGGGATTGCTAATATATTCGACAACCGCCCAGGCAATGCTGAGTCCGTCGAAGGTACTGGTTCCGCGTCCGATTTCATCCAGAATCAGAAGGGAATTCGCTGTGGCATTGCGAAGAATATTTGCCACTTCATTCATTTCTACCATAAAGGTACTTTGCCCACTTGCCAGATCATCTGAAGCCCCGACACGCGTGAAAATCCGGTCCACAATTCCAATGTTGGCAGATTCTGCCGGAACAAAGCTTCCAATCTGTGCCATCAGAACGATCAGTGCGCTCTGGCGCATATAGGTAGATTTTCCTGCCATATTCGGACCGGTAATGATGGAAATCCGGTTATTGTGATTGTCCAGATACGTGTCATTGTCTATAAACATATCATTGACAATCATTTTTTCGACAACCGGATGACGGCCGCCTTTGATATCAATCACGCCGGATTCGTTGATCTTTGGTTTGCAGTAATTATTCTGTCCTGCCACAAGTGCCAGGGAAACAAACACATCAATCTGCGCCACTGCCCGTGCGGTTGCCTGAATACGTGCAACATTATCCGCGATGGTATCCCGAATCTGGCGGAACAGATCGTATTCTAATTCGACCAGACGATCCTGGGAACCGAGAATCGTATCTTCGAGTTCTTTTAATTCCGGCGTAATATAGCGCTCGGCATTGGTCAGTGTCTGCTTTCTCACATAGTAATCCGGCACCTGATCCTTAAAGGAATTGGTCACTTCCAGATAATATCCAAACACTTTGTTGTATTTGATACGCAGGTTCTTAATTCCAGTCTTTTCGCGTTCTTTGCCCTCTAAGTCTGCCAGCCATTTCTTTCCATCCGTTGATGCGTTCCGCAGCCGGTCCACTTCCTCATTGTATCCGGTTTTTATGATGTTGCCGTCACGTACGGAAATCGGAGGATCATCGTTGATGGAAGACTTCAAAAGTGCACACAGATCTTCCAGACAGTCAAAATGTTCCCGGATTCCGGTGGCAAGCTCTCCCTTTAAATCCTCAAGCAGTGTTTTAATTGGAGGCAGCATTTCTAAAGAATTGCAAAAAGCAATCATATCCCGCGGATTGGCGGTCTGGTATGTAATTCTGGTAATCAGACGTTCCAGATCATATATTGGTCCTAAATATTCCCGCAATTCTTCCCGGGTGATCTCCTGATCATTTAAATTTGTAATCAGTTCCTGCCGTTTTAATATCTCTGTTTTGTCGATCAGCGGCTGTTCCACGTAAGAGCGCAGAAGTCTGGCACCCATTGCCGTCTTTGTCTTATCCAGTACCCAGAGCAGGGAACCACGCTTTTGTTTTTCCCGCATGGTCTCTACCAGTTCGAGATTTCTCCGGGAGGAACTGTCAATGATCATATATTTCCCGATGGAATACGGACGGAGTTCCAGAATATTAGAAAGGGTGTTCTTTTGTGTTTCATACAGATATTTCAGTAATGCCGCGGAGGCAATCACACCACAGTCGTAATCCATCAGTCCCAGCCCTTCCAGACTCTGTACATGAAAATGGGACAACAGCGTTTCCTTTGCCAGATCATCCCCGAAATACCAGGAATCCAGAGCGGATACCGCAATTCCCATGCGCTCCTTCATATCATCGATATCTACCCCGCTCATATAAAACGGCTCGTTGCAGATGATTTCTGTCGGACTGAAACGATTCAGCTCGTCCAACAGTTTTCGTTCACTGTCCACTTCCGTTACAAAGAAATCTCCGGTCGTAACGTCGGTCGTCGCAATGCCGTATTTATCCCCGATATATACGATACACATGAGATAATTGTTTTTTGCCTCGTCTAACGACTGCATATCAATGTTTGTTCCCGGAGTGACTACACGGATGACTTCCCGTTTGACAATTCCTTTTGCCAGTTTCGGATCTTCCACCTGTTCACAGATTGCTACTTTGTATCCTTTTTTGACCAGCCGGTTGATATATCCGTCTGCGGCATGAAACGGAACCCCGCACATCGGCGCCCGTTCTTCCAGTCCACAGCTTTTTCCTGTCAGCGTCAGTTCGAGTTCCTTTGAAACTGTTTTGGCATCCTCGAAAAACATTTCATAAAAATCACCCAGACGATAAAACAGGATACAGTCTTTGTATTCTTCTTTTGTCTGCAGATAATGCTGCATCATTGGTGTTACTTCTTGTTTCACTTTTTTCTCTCTTTCTAATAAACCGGATGATAACGTTTCATCACATCATCAGCCAGACGCAGACCGTCCATCGCTGCCGACATAATGCCTCCCGCATATCCTGCGCCTTCTCCACCCGGATAAATTCCGTGCACACGGCTCTCTCCATTTGTATCCCGCATGATCCGCACCGGAGATGAGGTGCGTGTTTCCATGCCGGAAAGAATCGCATCAGACCGGTCAAACTGCGGAATAATGTTCGAAAAATGTTCCATTCCAAGCAAAAAGGAATGTTCCATGTCCTCTGTCATCAGACCTCTGAGATTTGCAAAGCAGGTCTGCCCTTTTGTCTGGGAATTAAAATCTCCATATCCTTGGCTTGCGATATTCTGCCGGTAATCGCCAAACAGCTGCTGCGGAATCTTTCCGTTTCCCAGCTGATAAGTTTTATGTTCGAGTGTTTCCTGAAAGTGCATGCCATCAAGTGGATCCTGTGCTCCGTAATCGGCAGGGGAAACCGAAACAATAATGGCAGAATTTGCGTTTTTCCCACTTCTGCCCGAATAACTCATACCATTGACACAGGTTTTTTCCTTCATGGAGGAAGCATTTACGACATAACCGCCCGGACACATGCAAAAGGAATATACCCCGCGTCCGTTTGGAAAATTGGACGTCACCTTATAGGGTGCGGCAGGAAGCCGCAGGGCGTTTCTTTTTCCGTTTCCGTACATGGCATCATCGATCATCTGCTGGGGATGTTCCACGCGGAATCCCACGGCAAAATTTTTGGCTTCCATTGGAAGCTGGTGCCGGTGCAGCATCGTAAAGGTATCCCTTGCACTGTGTCCAAGTGCAAGAATGGCAACATCGGCAGGAATCACCGTATCATCCTCCGTCACAAGTGCCTGCAGTGCATTTTCTTTTATCTGAATGTCTTTTAAGCAGGTCTGAAAACGAAACTCCGCACCGTGTTTGATCAGGTAATCCCTCATATTTTTGATCACCTTCGCCAGAATATCGGTTCCGATATGTGGTTTTGCATCATAAAGAATCTCCGATGGTGCCCCAAATTTTACGAATGTTTCGAGTACATAGCGGTTTCTTCCGGATGGATCTTTCACCACCGTGTTTAATTTTCCATCGGAAAAGGTTCCTGCCCCACCTTCTCCAAACTGTACATTGGAATCCGGCTGCAGAATACCGGTTTTCCAGAAGCGTTCAACGTCCGCACTGCGGTCTTCTACCTGTTTTCCACGCTCTAAAATAAGCGGCGCATATCCTGCAAGTGTCAGCTGCCAGGCTGCAAAAAGACCACAGGGACCGGCTCCCACAATCACCGGACGTCGGTTTAAACGCTCATGCCCCATTTCCGAAAAACGGTAACCGGTTTCTGTCACAAGGCTGACGGAAGGCTGATGCAGTTTTTTTACGATGCTGTTTTCCTGACGGATCGTTACATAGATGCAATATACATAAAACAATGACGGCTTTTTCCGTGCATCGAGGGAACGCCGCATCACCTCGTAATGAAATGTTTCTTTCGATGGAATACGAAGTGTTTTTCTGATTTTATCTTCCAGATCTTTTTGGGAATGTCCTACTGGAAGCTTTAACTGATTGATTTTAATCATTATGAACCTACTTTACTTCCTGCGACATGTCCGCTGGACCATGCCCATTGCAAATTATATCCCCCACAGATTCCATCGACATCCAAAAGTTCACCAACGAAATAGATGCCCGGGACAATCCGTGATTCCAGCGTATCTGTGTGGATTTCTTCCGTGTGGATTCCCCCAGTGCACACCTGTGCAGCAGAAAAATCCCTTACCTTTTTTAAGCGGACAGGAAATGTCTGTATCTGTCTGCAGAGCGTTTCGGTCTGTTTTTGGGAAATCCGTTCCGTGTGTTCATGAACCGGAATGCCTGCTGCCTTAAGTATAACCGGAATCAGTTTATGGTTTAAAAGCCCACGAAGTGATTCTGCGACATCCTGTATCCCGGCATCCCGTGAAAATCTGCGCTGCAGTTCCTGCGCAATCATATCTTCGGAAAAATCCGGCAGAAAATTGATGGTAAGCTCTGCCTGTTTTTTCTGATACAGCGCTTTCGAGGCCGGACTGCTGATCTGAAATACCGGAATACCGGAAATCCCGTAATCTGCAAGCTGCAGTTCTCCCCGTTCCTGTTCGCATTTCTGCCCATCTATGTACAAAGACAGGAGTGCGTCCGTGCGGACTCCGGATACTTTGGAAAATTCCATTCCTTCTGCCTCAAATCCACACAGTGCCGGCAAAATCGGCTCAAACCGGTGCCCAAACGATTTTATCAGCGAAATCATGGATCCATCGCTTCCGGATTTCGGTGCAGCACGAAGACCTGTTGCAAAAACAAGATTGTGGGAACAATACGTTCCCATGGATGTCCGTACCTCAAATCCGTATTTTGTCTCACAAAGCTGCCGGATGTCACAGGAAGTGACCAGGGAAACTCCGCTTCGTTTCATTTCCGCGGACAGCGCATCCGCAACGGAAGAAGCCTGTCCGGAGTTTGGGTATACATATCCGTTCTTTTCTTTTGGCCAGATGCCGATCTCCCGAAAAAACGCAAGGGTATCTTCCACTGTAAACTGCTTTAAAATTTCCTGTACCAGTCCGCGGTCTCCGTAATAACACCGGGGAGACATCTTAAGATTTGTAAAATTACATTTTCCGTTTCCGGTTGCCAGAATTTTTTTCCCCGGCTTATCCATATGTTCTAAGACGGTAACGGACAATCCACGTCTTGCGGCCGTAATTGCGGTCATCATGCCGGAAGCTCCGGCGCCAATCACGAGCACATCCTGTTGTTTTGATTTTTTCTTATCCATAGTCCACCTGTCATTTTATCTGTTAAACCAGTTAAATATTTTATCATATGGGTATAAAATATTCAACTCGAATAGCTTTCCAAAAAGTCAAAAAGGCTCTCTTCATCTGCAAATCCAATGCCATTTTCCGCCTGTTTCTGCAGTTTTTGACTTAAATTCTCACTTCGAATCCCAGTTTCCATATATACAGTTTTTCCATCCGGTAAAAAAACAACCAGCCGGCTGTCCTGTGTACGGATAATATAGGCATTTTCCGTTTCTTTGTAAGGAGTTCCGGTCAAAACGGTGTGCTCTGTTTCGGATGCATATTGTTCTTGGGTATTTTTTTTATTTTCTACACCTCTTTTCTGATACCAGATGCCAAAGACCAGCAGCAGAACCAGACAAAGAAGAATGCAGATGCCTGTTTTTTGATTCATATCATCACCTTCTAACAGTAGCATCTGCATTTTATTTCCGTTTTATACCATTTACTTTAATAAATGTAATTTTTTTGCAACCCGGACAATCAGAGTTCCTTTCGGGAATTTTTTAATCTCCTCTTCGGTCAGTCCGTGCAGTAACAGTAAGACAACTGCATATACGATAACCGCTGCAAGAATTGCAAGCATGGCAGATACCGCATTGATTTTTAAGACCGCATAGCTGCCATGATAGACGATATAGGTAATAATTCCCATAATAACCGAGGAAATTCCCGGCACAATAAATGTTTTGTGAATTTCCTGATGATAGCCGCTGTATTTTCGTATTGCCAGCGCATTCATAATACACATTAAAAACGCAAAGAACATATTTGCGATAATGACCGCATAGATATTCATGCGGAAAAACAGCATCAGTATAATCAGTACGATCACATGAGCGACAAGCGAAACCGCTGCATTGATAACCGGAATCTTTAACCGGTCAATGCCCTGCAGCAGTCCGTTTGAAAGCGTAGACATTGCATAAAACACAACCGCCATTGCCCCAACCCACATCATGGTACCTGCCATAGGTGCCGTCTGTGCCGTTCCCGGGAAAAGCAGACGACAGATCGGCTCTCCCAATACAGCAAGTCCTATGGCACAAGGGAAAGAAATCACCATGATAAAACGCATGGCAGAATTGATCTGTTCCCTGACTTTTTTCATATCTTTCTGTGCAAAGGACATCGTCAGTGTCGGCACGCAAGAGGCAGCCATCGCGGAGGCAATGGAAATCGGAACATTGATCAGCAGTTTATATTTTCCAGAAAAAACGCCCCACCATACATCGATCTTGTTTTCAGAGTATCCCTGCAATAACGCAACATTTTTGAAAATACTCTGGTCAATGATACTGCTGATATTGTAAACAGTTGTACTTAAAAGAACCGGAACAATTGTGATAATGAGGATCTTCATGGTATAGGCAAATGGCTCTACCTTAACGCCTTTTTCCCGTTTCATTCTTCGCTTAAAGACATGCATATAAGCAAAAAATACGAAAAGTACAAAAATCAGCGCAGCGACAGATCCAAGGTTCGTTCCCAATGTGCCTCCGGCTGCACCGTATGCAGGCCCGTAATGTTCGGTATCACCGAGAACCGCTCCGATCTTTGTTCCGTAGCGATACAGAACATAAGCTGCCCATACACTGATGATGGCATTAACAATCTGTTCAATGATCTGTGAAATGGCACTTGGCATCATCGTGCCAAGTCCCTGGAAAAATCCACGCAAAACGCCAAGAACCGCAACAACAACCAGTGCCGGTCCTAAGATTTTAAGTGCAAACACACTGTATGGTGTTTTTAAGAGTGTTCCGGTAAAAAATTCTGCTCCGAAAAATACAACAAGCGATGCCACAATTCCCGATACCAGGGCAAAAAGAAGTGCACCTTTTAATACCTGATATACCGACCGGTACTGTCCTTTGGCCGCTTTCGCGGAAACCGTCTTTGACACTGCCTGTGGCAGACTGTAGGATGAAATAATCAAAATCACGTTGTACACGTCAAATGCACAGGCATAATAACTAATTCCTACATCGCCCAGAATATTGTTCAATGGAATACGATACACCAGTCCGATGATTCTGCTTATAATTGACGCGACCGCAAGAATTGATCCCTGAACCAGAAAATTTGTTCCGTTATTCTTTGATTTACCCATCTTCTAACCTCAATGCTTTTGTTTCTTTTATTCCGCGCTGATTTTATTTTGGGATGCACGGCTGTTTTCGACGATCTCTACCCATGTCTTTCCGGGATTTAAAGTAATTTCCTGACCATCCTGTGTATAATAATGTGTAATATCATTTGCGGATGCTCTTTTCCATGTAATCGGGACAGCTTTTCCGTTTGTGATGTACATTCCTGATCCACCGGAAAGATAATCGATATCTAACGTTCCGTTTTTGGAATCTTTCAGGCTGCTGTAACAATTCTGTAAAATGATATTTTTCACAGCAAGCTGTTCTCCGGTAGAACCGTCAATCTGTTTATCACCAAATTCATAGCGGTAATACAGACCATCCGTTTCATTGTATACAAACCAGGGCTTTGCGTCAACATAGTATAAGGATACTTTTTTTGCAGTCTCTCCCTGCTCCAGCAGATTCGGGGAATCTTCCGCTGCAAAACGGTAATGCGATGTATAATTCTCCGGAAGCTTTGTATCATACCCGTATGTCTTCATGGCAGAGGCTAAATTTTCTCCGGTTGTATACAGATTATGCGGTGCCCTGCGGCTATTGTCCCGGTAATAAAAGGCTCCGCCTTTTCCCGTAATTCCATCCACATTGTCAATGAATGAACTATTTAAAACATCAAGTGCATATTTACTTTCGCCTGCATGAAAATAAACCGCCTGAAATTCTTTGGCAAAATACACATAATACAGACGACAGCTTCGCACATTTCCCACTTTTTTGAGGGAAGCATAATCCTGATAAATTGTCATTAGCCGGGTAATGCCGCCTTCCACCGGACATTCATAGATAATATCCGCATTTCCGATTCCATACTGCGGAAGGGTTACGTGCGTGTTTTCTGTCATGACGGCAACCGGACGATTCTTTGCTTTTTTTTCATCCATCCACTCTCCCGTATAGAAACTTCGGACTTCTCCTTCGTGGGTTTCCACCGGTTCCGGCTGATATTCTGTTTCGGCAGTTTCTGCAGGTACATCCTGTGTGGATGAAGGTGTGGGAGCTTCCGATTCTTTACTTTTGCATCCGGCGGATAAAATGGCAATCGCACAGACAACGCCTATCATTTTCCATCTCTTTTTCATAAAACACATCCATTCTTTAATCTCTTACGATATGCATCTCTTCGAGTATCTGTTTTTGTTTGGGTTCCATGATGGCCGCATCTTTCGGATCAATGTGGTCATAACCAAACAGATGAAGCATGCTGTGCACAATCAGAAATGCAAATTCACGCTTCGGACTGTGTCCGTAACTTTGTGCCTGTTCTAACACTTTATCGACCGATATAATAATATCTCCAAGCATGACTTCTCCCGTATCCGGATTAAAATCATCTTCACTCTCCTCTTCCAGAAAAGAAAAATCTCCGGCTTTCTCATAAGAAAGCATCGGGAAAGAAAGAACATCCGTCGGACGGTCGATCTGGCGGTATTCCAGATTGATCCGATGGATTTCTTCATTGTCTGTAAGTGTCAGATTAACTTCTGCTTCATAA
Source organism: Roseburia sp. TF10-5 (assembly GCF_003462365.1). NCBI lineage: Bacteria > Bacillati > Bacillota > Clostridia > Lachnospirales > Lachnospiraceae > Roseburia > Roseburia sp. TF10-5. The sequence goes on from NZ_QTYW01000001.1 coordinate 231,996, forward strand.
GGAAAATTCTCATGGGACAGACAAAAGGCAATCACATCCTCTGCAAGCTTAGCATATGCAAAATTAAACGGTATGTTACATGTTTCTTCTAAATAAAAACTCAACGAAGTAATTCCTCCTTTGCAAGAAATTCACGAATCTTTAAAAATTGGTTCATACTCATTCCGGAATGGTCATAAATTTCACTTGAGGAAAAATCATTCACGGTCTGATAAATTACAATATCACGGTTCCAGACACTTTGTCCCACATTTTGTTCCATCGCTTCCAGACGGATCACAACCGCATCCACCATGTGCACCAGAGCGGATTCCGGTGAAGATGGAAGCTGCTCTTCTCCATAGTATTCTGCCAGAATGGAGATCAGCTCCGCCGGAAAACATAAGGATTCTGCCTTATTGACCGCATTTTTGATATATGGCTCCCCGATCCAGCGCCCCATACGGTAATAAAAACCTCCGGCAAGACATAAGTTCGCCCGGTATCCCACTTCTTTTGCACAGCGGCAGGCAATGTCTGAAACTTTCACTGCGTGGCGGTATTCCACCATGGAAAAATCCTTGAGGGCTTTTACTTCCGAATAATCCTCGGACACGATATCCAGCAGATGGTTTTCAATTTCCTGATCCGCTTCATGAAGCAGCCGGTGAAACAGAAAAGCTGCTGGCAGAAAAGTCAGGAATGCTGTTCCAAAAGCATAAAGCAGCGAATATTTCTGCATTTCTTTCGTTGATAAATAGGAAAACAGTTCCGGAATCATCAGACTGAAAAAGAAAGTCAGAAGGGATACACCCATACGGTATTTTTTTTCTTTTAATGCCTGTGCCAGTACAGCAGCAAGCATTGTAAGCATCATATAAGCAGCAAGGGCATAAAAACTTCCCCCGACAGTCAGTGCCAGCACCAGATCGAAAAACAATCCAAAAGACACCGCCACCATGGAATTTGACACTGCGGTGAGCAGAATCACCGGGATCATCACCGGACGGTAAAATTCCGGAAGATAACTGATCGCATAGATCAATCCCCCACTGACCGTATAGGTAACGGAAAGACGGATAAAGGTTGTCTGTGTGTTTGCCGATATTCCTTTCTGCTTTCGTTCATATTCCAGTTCAAACATGCAGACCAGAAGAAAAATCAGGGTCAGGAAAAACATACTGAGCCATTCATCCGGATACAGGTGGCTTTTGGCACCTAATCCACCCATCACTCCAAAAGTGACAAGCGCGATCACCAGAAGCGATATGACGCGATAGAGGTTTATTGTCTCTTTGGGTTTCATTTTTTCTCCTGTCTGGCAGACTTACGCGCACTCCGGCTGCTCTGTCTGGACTCATAATCATCATAAGCCTGTACAATCTTTTGTACCAGCGGATGTCTGACGACATCTTTGCTTGTTAATTTACAGATTCCGATTTCTTCCACATTTTTCAAAACCCGAAGTGCTACATCCAGCCCGGATTTACTTCCCGGGGCCAGATCTTTTTGCGTGGCATCTCCGGTAATCACAGCTTTCGAGCCGAATCCGATACGTGTCAGAAACATTTTCATCTGTGCCGGTGTGGTGTTCTGTGCCTCATCCAGAATAATAAATGCGTTGTCGAGTGTCCGTCCACGCATATAAGCCAGCGGTGCAACCTCAATCAGACCTTTTTCCATATTTTTCTGAAATGACTCCGCACCCATAATCTGATACAGGGCATCGTATAAAGGGCGCAGATACGGATCTACTTTGCTCTGCAGATCTCCCGGAAGAAATCCGAGTTTTTCTCCCGCTTCAATTGCCGGACGTGTCAGAATGATGCGTCCCACTTCTTCATTCTTAAACGCAGTGATCGCCATGGCCATGGCCAGATATGTTTTTCCGGTTCCAGCAGGGCCCATCCCGAAAACAATCATTTTTTTACGGATATTATCTACATAATCCTTCTGCCCGAGTGTTTTAGGCTTAACCGGCTTTCCCTGTATGGTATGACAGATCACATCTTTATCAATCTCTACCATCTCAGACCCTTTGTGTTCCTGCAAAAGAGCAAGTGCGTAGTTTACATTCTGTTCGCTGATAACATTTCCCCGTTTTGCAAGCTCATACAACTGTTCAAACACTTCCTGTGCGCCGCTTGCGGCAGATGGAGTACCGATAATTTTCAACTGATCATCGCGCACAACAACCGTTACACCCAGTGTCCGTTCTATTTTTTTGATATTGGCATCAAACTGTCCGAAGACATTTGCCATATGTTCCGTTGGTATCCGGAGCGATACTTCATTCAGACTCATTTACAGGTTCCTCTCGTTTCATTTCGGTTGGTACTAAAGTTGTGATTTTTTCACACCCCTTTACCTGACCATAGATATGATAGTTTTTATCTATCTGTTCAATCATAACATTTTTGTCGACAATTCGCACCCCATTTTCTTCCAATTCCGAAAGAAATTGTGAAAAATGTGTCAAAGCAAGCTGTTTTACCTGTTCTTTTGTCAGCATAACGGTCTTTTCCTGCAGCTCAGACGTTGTGATTTCTCCAAAATAAACCGGAAGATAAAAACTGTCCTGCAGGCAAAACTGCCGGGTATCCGTTACAGAACGCTCCGATGCATACTCCGCATGCAAAGCTGGAGTTACCAGACGCCAATTCAGAACCTGTAGAAAATATCGTTTGTGTTTATTACCGGTTTCTTTTTTTTCAGTCATTTTGGAAGAAATCCAGTCCTCATAGGGATGCATCGTATATCCATATACATCGGCATCGGCGCTTTTATAATAGTATTCCCGCACTTCCCCGTTATCATCCAGAATTTCCTGCCGTCCACAGACCAGCACATCGCCTTTTTTCACTTTATCACCCTTTTTCACTTTGGCAAGCCCGCTCCTTGTAATGACCGATGCAATCGTAGCATCCGCAGATGCCGCCAGATCCATACAGGTGCCCTCTGCTTCTTTCGTTTCCTCGTGAGAAGAAATTTTCTCCTGTATCTGTACAACCAGCCGGGTTCCCGTTTCGTATACACTTGCCCAGATCACCGGTTCCAAGTCCTGACGCAGGGACAGCTCCAGTGCATCATTGTCGATTTCCTTTGCCGGCATGCCATAGGTAACGTTGTGTGCACTTAAATATTCCAGAATGGCGTCTTCTCCCAGAGAGGAATTCCCTTTGATTTCAATTCTCCAGATTCTCGTACTGAGCACCCAGACTCCTGCCATGACACACAAAAGGACAAAAATTCCAAGTTTTCTTGCGCGGTATTTCTGCCAGAAAAACGGAAAGCCGATCCTTTTTCTGATGTGGATTCTCGTTTTTGTTTTCCGCAGATATGGACGCAGTTCATACAGATCCTGCAACCGGATATAAAAAGAAACCTGCGTTGGAGAATCCGGCTGTATCTTCCAGAACATAATTTCGTGACGTGCACATAAATTTAAAAAACGGGAAATGTTGCTTCCGCATGCACAAACCAAAAGACTGCCATTGACGAATCGAAGAAACCTTTCTATCATGGCAGAAATGTGATCTCCTGCATATATCCGGAAATTTCGATAAGATCCGCCGAATATTTCCGGATGGACAGACTCCTTCCGACGATCCGGATATGATAGGATTGTGTTGCAATTCCGATCACCTCCGGACAGTATTTTATAATTCCACGGTGGTTAACAATACAAAGTGTACGGTTCCCCTCCATGGAAAGAAGCGGCATCCCCAGGAAAATGTCTTTTGGCAGTTCCATTTGTTCTACGAGATGCTCTGATTTTATTTTGTGTTTGGTTTGATTCGAATGGCTTTTCATACTTCACTATATGAAAAGCGAACCCGTCCTATGTCTCTAAATTCAGGGATCCGTTTCGGTACGCTTCCAAAAATACATTAAATTCTACGGCCATCATCATAATATACATGCAAAAATACAGCCAAAGCATGATCAGGGCAATGGTTGTCAGGCTTCCATACATGGAAAATCCATTAAAATAATCAACATAGATGGAAAGCCCGAAGGAAAAAACATACCATGCAGCTGCACATGCCGTGGCTCCAGGAAGCTGGCTTTTAAAGGTAAGCTTTGTATTCGGAAGTGCGGTAAAAATCACGTCAAAAAACAGGATCAGAAGAAGTAACATGATAAGCCCCCGGAATTTGATTATTATTTTTACGAGATGTGCAATAAACGGAAGATAATCTGCCGCTAAATGCCGCAGACTGTTTCCAAAAACCAGCACAACAAGCGTAAATACAATCGCAACCAGAAAAACAATGGTATAAATAACCGCCCAGAATCGGAGTACAAACCAGTTTCTTGTCTCTTTTAATTCGTGAACCGCATTCAGACCATCTGCCATATATTGAATGCCTTTTGCGGCAGACCATATGGCAATAATTGCCGTGACCGAAATGATTCCCATGGATCTTGTATAGATTTCTTTTACAAGGGTAACCAAAAACGGAGCAACATACTGCGGCATGACTCTTTCTATGATTTCAAATACCATATCCTCCGTGATACTGGTATATTGAAGCATGGAAGAAAACACCATAAGAAACGGAATGATGGATAAAATAATAAAAAAAGCGATCTGTGCGGAATAAGCATTTATTTTGTCTTTCTGGCATTTGGCTAAAAACCGGGTAACCAGACGTATTGCTTTTTGCATACCAAATGATCCTTTCTTCTTTATTTATGATATGGTTCGTGATGCATGATACGGTAAGAACGATAAATCTGTTCCAGCAGAATCACACGCATCAGCTGATGGGGGAATGTCATCTTCGAAAAGCTGAGTCGTGCATCTGCCCGCTTAAGAACCTTGTCGGATAATCCAAGAGATCCTCCGATTACAAAATAAATATGGCTGACTCCGCCAAGCCCGAGTTTTTCAATTTCACGGGAAAGTTCTATCGAATCCGGCTGTTTTCCATCGATCGCCAGCGCAATCACATAGCCGTCCGGGCGGATGGATTTTAAAATACGCTCCCCTTCCCGGTCTTTGACCATGGCAATTTCGGTTTCGCTTGCCTGTTCTTTTGTCTTTTCATCCGCCACCTCCGTAATGGATAACGTACAGTAGCGGCTGAGCCGTTTGGAATATTCCCTGACGGCTTCCGTATAAAATTTTTCCTTTATTTTGCCTACGCAGATAATTGTTATTTTCATGTTGTTATTTTACTATATTTCTCTGTAAATTTGTAGTGAAAAATGATATACTGTAATCAACAAATACAAGAGAGGTAACGAAATTGAAAGAATTACAGGAAAGAATTAAAAAAGATGGAATTGCTGTCAATGAAGATATCTTAAAAGTAGACAGTTTTATCAATCATCAGGTAGATCCGGTACTGATGCAGCACATCGGGGAAGCTTTTGCGGAGCACTTCAAAGATCAGGGCATCACAAAGGTTGCAACCATTGAAAGTTCCGGCATTGCTCCGGCTCTTATGACAGCTATGTGCATGGGTCTTCCTATGATTATCTTAAAAAAACAGCCTTCTAAGATTTTAAACGACAATCTGTTCCAGACAGAGGTCACTTCCTTTACCAAAGGAACAAGTTATGAACTGACGCTTTCTTCTAAGTTTGTCTCAGAAAAAGATCATGTCCTGATCATTGATGATTTTCTGGCAAACGGAGAAGCAGCTACCGGAGCCATCCGTCTGATCCGCAAAGCGCACGCTACCATTGCAGGTGTAGGCGTCCTGATCGAAAAAGCATTTCAGCCGGGACATGAAAAACTGGTTTCTCAGGGATTTGATGTGTATCCCCTTGCAAGAATCAGCCATATGGCAAAAGATGAGATTGAATTTCTGGAAGATTAAACCACCTCTTCCACAACAGGGAGTGTTGATATGTCCATGCAGTTATAAAGCATCGGCAATCACACTCCCTGTTTGATTTTTAACAATTTCTATATTATTTTATTCTTCTGCATTGTCTGCAGGATCATCTATATCATCTTCTGCTGTATAGTCCTGTGAATAATAAATAAAATTTCCTCTATATACATCCGAACTTAATTTCGTCGTATGATCAATGATCACAACCGAAAGAATATTGTTTCCTTCCGGAACTTTGATCGGCTGCGTATAAAGATGACTGGCAGCAGTCGGCGTACTTCCGTCCCAGGTATAGTAAGCACTGCAGCCGCCCGGAACGGTAATCGTTACGGAAGTTTCCACGCCGAAATCTCCACCGTCCGGAGAAACAATCGGTTCATCCGGTGCCGGGATGGAAATTTTATAGTTTGCTTCTGTTACCTCACTGTAAACTCCCTTTTCGTTTTTACATACCGCTTTTACGGTATAGGTTTTATTATTTTCATCCAGTTTCACAGGTTCTGTGTATCGCAATCCGCGTTCTTTTGGATCTGACCCGTCTACCGTATAATAAATTTCATAGCCTTTTGTGGAAAGCATCTGTAGTATCTGGGCATTTTCAAAACTTCCGCTCTTTAAACTGAACTGTGGTCCCTCTACCTGATAATCGGCGAAAAGATCTTTCAGACTGTCATCCACAGCCTCGGAGAGAGAAAGTATGGCATCGGTATTGTTCTGCTTCTCATAAATGGCAATCAGTCCTTTGCATGCCTGACGATTTTTCCTGTCCGCACGGATCACTTCCTGATATAAAACAAGTGCCGAATCATAATCGTTTTCTTCGGTATACAGTTTTGCCAGAGCCAGCCGGACTTCAATACTGTTTTTATCCAATGCCAATGCATTTTCATAGCAGGCAATTGCATTTTTGGTATCTCCGGCTTTTTGTGCTTTCTCTGCCAGTCCCACCTGGTAATCGAAGGAATTGGCATGATTGGAACGGATTGCTGCTCCAAGAATTAACAGGGCAAAAATAAGCACGCATACGATTCCGAGAACCAGGAAGATAATTTTTTTCTGGCGTGGGTCGAGGTGTTTTTTCCCCGGATGTTTTGTCTCTGCAGGTGCCGGTTTTTTATTTCTGTCCGGTCTGGAACCTGAAATCTTTTGGGATTCTTCCGTAAGAACCTGATTCAGATAATCATCATCGTAAATATTGTAGTCCGGCACAATCTGTACGGCTTTCCCGCATTTTGGACAGTACAGACTCCCCTCTTTTAATTCCTCACCGCAATAAATACACTTCATCATCTATCCCCTATCTGTTTTATGAATAAAGTTTCATGGCATCTACACAGTTATGCATGAGCATCGCAATTGTCATCGGTCCAACACCACCCGGAACCGGTGTAATATAAGAAGCGATCTGCTCTGCCTCTTCGAAACGGACATCCCCGCACAGCTTATTTTCTTCATTTCTGTGAATTCCGACATCGATGACAACCGCTCCTTCTTTGATATAATCGGCACCGATATAACGTGGTTTTCCAATGGCCACAATCAGAATATCCGCCTCTTTGCAGATTTCTTTGAGATTTTCGGTCCGTGAATGACAGATCGTAACCGTTGCATTTTCCCGAAGCATCAGAAGCGCCATCGGTTTTCCGACAATGTTGCTTCTTCCGATTACCACACAGTGCTTTCCGGCAATTTCAATATTGCTGCGTTTTAACAGCTGGATAATACCGGCGGGCGTGCAGGAGACAAATCCTTTTTTCCCAACCACAAGTGCACCGACATTCTGCGGGTGAAAACCATCGACATCTTTTTGCGGATCAATTGCCTGGATCACATGATCTTCGCAGATATGTTTCGGGAGTGGAAGCTGGCACAGAATTCCATGAACATCTGGATTGTCATTTAGTTTCTGAATCAATGCAAGCAGTTCCTCTTCCGTGGTTTCTTCCGGAAGTTCATACGAAAGCGACTCTATTCCAATATATGCACAGGCTTTCTTTTTATTTCTGACATATACGCTGGATGCCGGATCTGCGCCCACCTGAATGACAGCAAGTGCACATTTTTTTCCCTGTGCCGCATATGCTGCAACTTCTGTCTTTAATTCTTCTTTGATTTCCGCTGAAATCTTCTTTCCATCTATGATCTTTGCCATGTCCTTATCTCCTTAGAACAATCCTGTGATTACACCGTCATCATTGACATCAATTCCGTAAGCTGCCGGTTTCTTTGGCAGACCCGGGAGCGTCATGATCGAACCGTTGACAGCAACGACAAAGCCGGCACCGGCAGAAACATATACTTCCCGGACATTGATCTTAAATCCGGTCGGTCTTCCGAGTTTCTTCGCATCATCCGACAGGGAATACTGTGTCTTTGCCATACATACCGGGAAGTTTGCCATACCCAGATCCGTAATTCGTTTCAGTTCCCGCTCCGCTGCCGGAGAATAGGTAACTCCATCGGCACCGTAAATTTCTTTTGCAACCGTCTCGATCTTTTCTTTCAGTCCAAGATCATCACTGTAGAGTGTATGGAAATGGCTTTCTTTCTTTTCAAGTGTCTCGAGAATTTTGTTTGCCAGAGCAATTCCACCCTCTCCGCCTTTTTCCCATACTTTTGCCAGAGCAAATTCACAGTCATGCTCTTTGCAGAACTGTTCTACATAAGCGGTTTCTACCTCTGTATCCGAAACAAATGCATTCAATGTGACAACGACCGGCACACCGAATTTCTGAAGGTTTTCAATATGTTTCTCCAGATTGACAATTCCTTTCTTTAATGCCTCAAGGTTTTCATTGGATAATTCATCCTTCAAAACTCCGCCATTATATTTTAATGCACGGATCGTCGCAACGAGTACCACTGCATCCGGATGAAGCCCTGCCTTCCGGCACTTGATATCAAAGAATTTTTCTGCACCTAAATCCGCACCGAATCCTGCCTCGGTAATTACATAATCGGCAAGTTTTAAAGCAGTTGTGGTAGCACGCACGCTGTTACATCCATGTGCGATATTGGCAAATGGTCCTCCGTGAACGAGCGCCGGTGTATGCTCCAGTGTCTGGATCAGATTCGGCTTTAACGCATCTTTTAACAGAGCTGCCATAGATCCGACTGCTTGCAGATCTTCTGCAGTTACCGGCTTGCCGTCAAACGTATATGCCACGATAATCCGTCCCAGACGTCTCTTTAAATCTTTCATATCTTCGGCAAGGCATAAAATCGCCATAATTTCGGATGCTACCGTGATTACGAAATGATCCTCACGCACCATTCCGTCCATTTTATTTCCAAGTCCCACAACCACATTACGAAGGACACGGTCATTCATATCCAGACAGCGTTTCCATACCACCTGTCTTGGATCAATCCCAAGCGTATTTCCCTGCTGGATATGGTTGTCCAAAAGAGCTGCCAGCAGATTATTTGCAGAAGTAATTGCATGAAAATCCCCTGTAAAATGAAGATTTAAATCCTCCATCGGAACAACCTGGGAATATCCACCACCTGCGGCACCGCCTTTAATTCCGAAACATGGTCCAAGGGAAGGCTCACGCAACGCAATCATTGCTTTTTTTCCAAGTTTTGCAAATGCCTGACCCAATCCCACGGTGACTGTCGTTTTTCCTTCTCCTGCTGGTGTTGGATTGATGGCGGTCACCAGAATCAGTTTTCCGTCCGGATTGTTGTGGCTTCGTGCAATCAGTTCATCGGAAATCTTCGCTTTGTACTTTCCGTACAATTCCAGATCTTCTTCTTCAATTCCAATTGTTGCGGCTACCTCTTTGATTGGCTGCAATGTTGCTTCCTGTGCAATTTGAATATCTGTCTTCATAATTTTCTCCTCCTGAAATGTTTTTTATAAATCCTCTTTTACTGCCTGTAATTCTTCGGAAGTCATCAGAACTTTCCGCGGTTTCGTTCCTTCCTCCGGTCCAACGATACCAGCTTCTTCCAACTGGTCCATAATACGGGCAGCACGGTTGAATCCCACTTTTAAATATCTCTGCAGCATACCTATGGATGCTTTTTCCTTATCTACGATAATCTGTGCTGCTTCATCAAAATATGCATCCCTGCCGTCATCCTGCGCATCCGCATCGGAGATAGACACGGTGGTACCGCCGGATGATGCCTGCATACTGTCCACTTTCTGTACAATTTCTTCGTTATATGATGCAGTTTCATTTTGTTCTTTGATAAATTCCACAACATCGGAAACTTCTTTATCGGAAACAAATGCTCCCTGTACACGAATCGGTTTCGGTGCCCCCTGCGGGTGGAACAGCATATCTCCTTTTCCAAGAAGCTTTTCTGCGCCATTCATATCCAGAATCGTCCGGGAATCCGTACCCGAAGTCACCGAAAATGCAATCCGGCTCGGCATATTTGCTTTGATCAGACCGGTGATGACATTCACCGATGGACGCTGGGTTGCAATCACCAGATGAATCCCCGCCGCTCGTGCCAGCTGTGCCAGTCGGCAGATGGCCTCTTCCACGTCATTGGAAGCTACCATCATAAGATCTGCAAGCTCGTCCACAATGATCACAATCTGTGGCATCTTTTGCGGGCGCTCCTGCCCTTCCGGTACTTCAATGGAATCTACCTTTGCGTTGTATCCATTGATTTCACGCACATTTGCCTCCGCAAATTTTTCATATCGTTCCGTCATTTCCGCAACTGCCCAGTGCAAAGCACCGGATGCTTTTTTCGGATCGGTTACAACCGGAATCATCAGGTGCGGAATTCCGTTGTAGACACTTAACTCTACTACTTTCGGATCAATCATGATCAGCTTTACTTCATCCGGTCTCGCCTTATATAAAATACTCATGATAATCGTATTAATGCAGACGGATTTACCCGAGCCGGTTGCACCGGCGATCAGCAGATGCGGCATCTTTGCAATATCGGTTACTTTTGTTTTCCCGGAAATATCTTTTCCAACTGCAAAACTGATCTTGGACTTTGCCGTCTGAAATTCCGGCGATTCGATCAGGTCACGGAAAGCAACCATAACATTTTCTTTGTTCGGAACTTCAATTCCTACCGCTGCTTTTCCCGGAATCGGCGCCTCGATACGGATATCCGCAGCTGCCAGATTGAGTTTGATATCGTCGGTCAGCCCGACAATCTTGCTCACCTTCACACCCATTTCCGGCTGAATTTCATATCTTGTCACTGCCGGTCCGCAGCTGATGTTGGTAACGGTGACATTGACCCCGAAGTTCTTTAACGTCTGCTGCAGCTTATCCGCAGTTTCCCGCAACTGATGTTCAGTATTGGCAGACTTTTTCCCTTCTCCCTTTTTCAACAGATCTATGGATGGAAAAACATATGCTTTGTCCGGTTTGTGTTCCAAACCCGACGTCTCCATTTCCTGTGCTACTTTCTGTACTTCGTTTTGGATTTCCTGTTCGTTTTTCTTTTTTTGTGTTTTTTCTGCCGGCTTTAATACGTCTTTGGCCGGTGCCAATCCTGCAATATGTTCCGGAACCGGTGCCGCCTGCGACGGTTCCGGTGGAAAAGTATCCGGCATAAAATCCCCCGAAATCTCCGGCTGTATTTCTGCCGCGGGTTCTTCTAAAACCGCCACTGGTGCCGGAGAAGAAATTTTTTCCGGCATCGGAGCTACTGTGGTATCCGGCATCATATCAAATGCAGGTGCCGACAGTTCTCCCATTTCATCCGATTTTCTCTTTTTATTTTTTTTGCCTTTTTCTTCAATCCGTGTATCGATGGATACTCCGGACACTTTATGATCCATGCGGCGTTCTTTCCGCTCCTGTGCACGGTATTCCCTGTATTCCCGATACTTTTCATTGCTTTCCTTTGCGGATTCATAGACCTTTTTGCCGCCTTTTTGCATTCCACGCAATGCCGAACGCTCTGTAATCAGTACCATACAGACGATCAGCACGATAATGTCAATAATAAAAGACCCGATCAGTCCAAATGCCTGACACATGTAATAAGCCAGACATCCGCCGATGATGCCGCCACCGGTATGCCGTTCTGCACAATATGTATATGCGTCAAGTGGATGGATCCGGTCGTTTCCATTCATGGCCAGTCCCATAAATGTACATAAAAAGACCAAAAATACAATTGCCGCAATCAATTTTACGGCTGCCAGCTTATTTCCACGGTTCGATACCGCAAAAAAACTGCCCACAAGAAGCAGCACCGGAAGAACATATGCCATAAGTCCGAACATACCAAAAAGAAAGCCGCTGACGGTTTTGCCAACGGCTCCTCCGAATCCCAGATTACTGATAAAAAGCAGCAGCGCAGCTGCAACAACAATCCACAACGTTACTTCCACGCGAAATGCCTGTGCTTTCTCCATTTCCGCCATACGCTCTTTTTTTGTCTGTGTTTTTCTTTTATTTGATGATTTACGGTTTCCCGCAGCCATTGGACACACTCCTTCATACAAAACTCCTTTTATTTTATCATATTTACACCAGAATGTCACCCATCAGCTTTTTTAATTATTTTTAATTATTTTCCCCTATCAGCTGATACAGCTTTGCAAATGCATCCGAAATTCCCCCGACAGCATCAATAATGCCTTCTGACACTGCCTGTTTCCCGACAAGAATCGTACCGAGATCCTTGGTCAGCATCTGCGTATTCATCATCATTTCTGTCATCCGTTCCTCCGAAACGTGACAATGGGAAGCCACGAATCCGGCAATCCGATCCTGCATCTGTTTAAAGTAATCATATGTCTGTTTTGCCCCGATCACGGTTCCACTCATCCGTACCGGATGGATCACCATGGTTCCGCTCGGAACAATAAAAGAGTAATCTGTGGAAACGGCCAGCGGAACACCGATGGAATGGCTCCCACCAAGCACTAAAGAAACGGTAGGTTTCGAAAGCGACGCGACCATTTCCGCAATCGCAAGTCCGCTCTCCACATCTCCACCCATGGTATTGAGCAATAACAAAACGCCATTTACACTCTCATCGTCCTCAATCGCTGCCAGACGTGGCAGGACATGTTCATATTTTGTCGTTTTTGAAGTTGACGGAAGACATTCGTGTCCTTCAATTTCTCCGATAATTGATAACAGATAAATGGTTGTATTTCTCCGGTCTGCATGTAACATTGCCTGTCCGAATTCAATAATGTCATCATTTTCTTTTTTGGTATCTCCCATTGTTTTTTCACCTTTGCCATTCATAAAAATAAGAACGGATACAAATGTATCCGTTCTTATCTTATGAATTATTTTCTGTTTTATTCACCGAGAAGATAATTATACAGTCCCTCATAGCGGAATTTTGACGCATTCCATGAAAAATCATTTGCCATTCCACGGTCTACCATCTGGTTCCACTGGCGCTTGCGGTCATAGAAAATATGCTTGGAATAATTAATCACCTGCAGCATTTCGTCAGCGTTGTAATTTGTAAAGGAAAATCCATCTCCACTGTTATCATATTCATTGTAAGCCTGAACCGTGTCTTTTAATCCTCCGGTTTCTCTTACAATCGGGACGGTTCCATACCGGAAAGAAATCATCTGTGTCAGACCACACGGCTCAAAGCGGGAAGGCATTAAGAACGCATCCGCTGCCGCATAAAGCTTGTGTGCCAGATCATCAGAGTAACAGATATTTGCAGAAACCCGGTTCGGATATTTCCATGCGTAGTGCCGGAACATATTCTCATACTGTGGTTCCCCGGTTCCGATGACTACCAGCTGGGTAAATTCATCTACCAGTCCGTCCATGACGGCATTGATCAGATCCAGCCCCTTTTGATCGGTCAGACGGGAAATGAGTCCGATCATGTATTTCTTCTTATCTACTTCCAGACCAAGTTCTTCCTGCAGCCGTTCCTTGTTCACATACTTCTTTTTCCGGAAACTGGACGCATCATAATTCATGTAAATCTTGGAATCGGTCTGCGGATTGTAAGTTGTATAATCAATTCCGTTTACAATTCCCTGCATGTCAAAATGACGTGCAGACAACAGTCCGTTTAATCCTTCACCGTAATATTCGGTCTGAATTTCCTGTGCATAGGTATCGCTGACGGTAGTAATATAATCTGCATAAACAAGTCCGCCCTTTAACATATTTGCATCTTTATTAAATTCCAGCTTATCCGGAACAAACAGATCACTTGAGAATCCCGTAAGTCCCTTCATGGTTTTTACATCCCAGATTCCCTGGAACTTCAGATTATGTATGGTCATAATCGACCGGATGCCCCAGAAGAAAGAATCCGCCTGAAATTCGTTCTTTAAATAAACAGGAATCAGTCCGGCCTGCCAGTCATGACAGTGAATGATATCCGGGCGGAAACCGATCAGCGGAAGCATGGACAATACCGCTTTGTCGAAGAACGTGAATTTTTCAATATCATAGCGCATATCTCCATACGGTACGAAACAGTTAAAATACTCCTGATTATCAATGAAATAATAGGTGACTCCATCCAGTTTATATTGTAAAACCCCTACATATTTACTTGGAATATAAGAACCGCATGCCATATAAAAATGGGTCACATACTCAAACTGACTGCGGTATTTTTCCGGAATACAGCTGTAATTCGGAATAACAACACGCACATCCCAATCCTTATGATCAAATGTTTTAGGCAAAGCCCCACATACATCAGCAAGTCCTCCTGTTTTAATAAAAGGAACACATTCTGATGCTGCAAATAAGATTTTCTTCATACCTGCCTCCTAATTTAAAACCCTGTTTTGCGTATGACGCATTTTTACAGTATGTAATTTTACTCTTCCCAGTTGTGATATACTTCCTGAACATCATCATCGTCATCCAGGAAATCAAGAATTCTTCCGATATTTGTAATATCAGCCTCATCGGTCAGCGTCACATATGTCTGTGGAATCATGGTTACTTCCGCAGATGCCATCGGAATGTTCTGCTCTTCAAGTGCCTTATGTACCGCATCAAAATCTTCCGGAGCGGTAGTGATCTCAAAGCTGTCATCCGCATCGGAAAAATCTTCTGCACCTGCATCAAGTGCAAGCATCATCAGATCATCACCATCCATATCACATTCTTCTTTGTCAATGATAATCTGTCCTTTTTCATCGAACATATAGGATACACATCCCTGTGTACCGATACTTCCCTGTCCCTTGGTAAATGCATTACGCACATTGGCTGCTGTACGATTCTTATTATCCGTCAGGCACTTTACAATAATTGCTGTGCCGCTTGGTCCATATCCCTCATACGTTGTTGTCTCGTAATTAACACTGTTTCCATCGCCTGCCGCTTTTTTGATACCGCGCTCGATGGTATCATTCGGCATATTGTTTGACTTTGCCTTTGCGATTACCTGTGCAAGTTTGAAATTATTTGCCGGATCCGGACCACCCTCTTTTACCGCAACAGCAATTTCTCTACCGATCATGGTAAAGATCTTTCCCTTTGCTGCATCATTTTTTTCTTTTTTGTGCTTGATATTCGCAAATTTGGAATGTCCTGACATTGTTAAAATCCTCTTTTCTAAATTGTATTCTATCCTGTAACCATCCATACTTCATGTCATTCGTACAGAAGCATTACCTGTATTTTATTCTATCATTCTTTGCCGTTTCGCGCAAGTGGGTCATCCTCCGGCCGCTGATGCTTTGCATCTGCTTTTTTTACAAGAACCTCACGGATCATTTTATCCTTCACTTTCCGAATGGAAAATTCATATCCGTACGCCTGCAATCTGGCAGTTTCACCATCATTTGGAATTTTTTCCATCAGGGAAACCAGAAAACCGTTGAGCGTGTCAAAATCATCATCATTTACCGGAATCTGTAACGTTTCCGCCACGTCCGAAAGACTTGCGAACCCGCTCATGGTATAACTTCCATCTGTATTCTGGCGAATCAGCTGTTCTTCCTCATCATGCTCATCCTCGATGTTTCCGACAATTTCTTCCAGGATATCCTCCATGGCTACCGCACCGGATGTCTGTCCATATTCATCTACCACTATGACCAGATGGCTCTTTTTTGCCTGCATTTTCTGGAAAAGAGTATGAATATTTAATGTTTCCGGAACAAAATCCACCTCCCGGATCAGCCCCTTAATGTCTTTGATGGAAGTACGGAATACCTCATTTTTCTGTGCAAAAGCAAATGCGTCTTTAATATGTAAAACACCGATAATATTATCGATGTCCTCCAGATAAACCGGATATCTTGACTTATTGTTTTCAATGATGAACGGAACAGCATCATTATAGGAAAGTTCCCCATCGATCGCAATCAGATTCTTTCGATGTGTCATAATATCTTTGGCTTCTTTGTCACCGAATTCAAAAATATTGTGAATCATCTCTGCCTCCGAAGCACGAAGAACTCCCTGTTCGTGTCCTTCATTTACCATGGAAATAATCTCTTCTTCGGTCACATCATCCTCATGGGAAGACGGGTTTAAAAATCCTATAATTTTTTTTAAAATATTCGTCCTGCCGGAACTGGCACTATCGTCCATTTCGTTTCTCCTTTAATGTATATAATACTCCAAATCATACCATGGGAACTGTATTCCGTCAAGTTATGTATACAATTCCAGGCTGATCTCCAGTGCTTTGTCAATTTTCAAAAGAATCTGATGATCCAGATGACATACTTTATCTTTCAGCCGCTTTTTGTCAATGGTCCGCAACTGTTCCAGCAAAACGACAGAATCCTTTGCCAGATCGTATTTGTCACAGTTTAATTCGACATGTGTAGGAAGTTTTGCTTTATGCATCTGCGAAGTAATCGCCGCACAGATCACGGTCGGGCTGTGCCGGTTCCCGATATTGTTCTGAATGATAAGAACCGGCCGGACGCCTCCCTGTTCCGATCCCACGACCGGGCGCAGATCTGCATAATAAACATCTCCTCTTTGAATCAACATACGTTTTCACCCCATACTTTGTGATACTAAAAGTATTTCCATATTTCTCACATGTATTCAAAAAGATGATTTCATACTATATGTTATTCAAAAAGGAGACATCTGTGTAATCTTATGATTCCTGTATACAGATTCTTGGCACACGCGGTGTGATCAGACATGCAAATTCATAATTGAAACGACCGGATAATTCGCCAAGCTCTTCCATCGTGATACATTCGCTGCCGTCTTTTCCGAGAAGGGTCACCGGATCACCTTCTTTTGCTTCCGGAATTTCGGTCACATCGACCATAAACTGGTCCATGCAGACTCTGCCGCAGATCGGAGCCTTCTTCCCGTGAATAAGAACATAGCCTTTATTGGAAAGCCCTCTTGCATAACCATCCGCATAGCCGACCGGAATGGTTGCAATTCTTTTTTCTGACGGTGTCTCATAGATACCGCCATAACTGATCTTACGCCCTTTTCCCAGTGTCTTGACAAAAGCGATATGGCTCTTTAAGGACATCACCGGATGAAGGGAAATATTGTGTGCCACTTCCTCCGATGGCCACATACCATAAAGAGTGATTCCGGCTCTTACCATATCCATATTTGCTTCCGGGATCTCTACAATTCCGGCACTGTTGGAGCAATGATGGATCGGTATTTTAACATTCCGTTCCTCTAACATTGTTATCATCTTCTGAAAAAGTGCAATCTGCTTTTGGGTTGGGGTTTTATCATACTCATCTGCCTGGGCAAAATGTGTAAAAATTCCTTCGATCTCAATATTCGGAAGTTTTGCAATCCCTGCAATCAGGTCTGCACTGTCTTCGGTAACCTGCAGACCGATCCGGCTCATTCCGGTATCAATTTTAATATGGATATGACAGGTT
Source organism: Roseburia sp. TF10-5 (assembly GCF_003462365.1). Taxonomy (NCBI): domain Bacteria; kingdom Bacillati; phylum Bacillota; class Clostridia; order Lachnospirales; family Lachnospiraceae; genus Roseburia; species Roseburia sp. TF10-5. The sequence goes on from NZ_QTYW01000001.1 coordinate 249,606, forward strand.
TTATTTTTTCTGACAGCGATATCCGAAAGAGCTTTTGCCGCCTCATATTCACAGATTGCAGGACGTATTTCTTTTTCCACTATGAGCTCATAATGTTCCGGAAAACTGATTCCAAGGATCAGAATCGGTTTCTTTCGCCCATCCGCAATCAGCATCTCCGCTTCATCCGCAGTTGCCACGGCAAATCCCCATACATACGGAAGGTCCTCGATTGTTTTTGCTACGGTCAGTGCCCCATGCCCGTAAGCATCTGCCTTGATGACGGCGGCAATTTTGGTTCCTTCTTTAATATTTTTATGCATGGATTCCATATTATAGCGCAGTGCATCTAAATCAATGCCTGCATAAACACGATTTTTTTTCATGATTTTTCTACCTCTTTGAGTCCTTCTATGATATCGGAAGCCATCATTCCCCGGACTCCACATTTTTCTTTTGCGGCATCTCCCGCCAGCCCGTGCACATACACCCCAAGAGATGCTGCTTCCTCTGCTTTCATTCCCTGGGCAAGAAGGGAACCGATCACACCTGCCAGCACATCTCCGCTTCCGGCCGTTGCCATTCCATTATTTCCCGATAAATTTACATACGTCATGCCATCCGAAACGGCAGTAACCGTATGAAAATCTTTTAATACACAAATCACATGGAAACGCTTCGCAAAGGTTTCGGCAGATTGCTCCAGTGTGGTCAGAATTTCAGAAACCGGTTTTTGGGTCAGCCGGGACATTTCTCCGGGATGCGGTGTCAGAATAATGTCCGCCTTTGCCTGTTCTAAAAGTTCTGGTTGATCCGCAATGATATTTAACGCATCGGCGTCCAAAACCAGTGGAACGCGGCATTGTTCCAGAACGGTGGATGTCATGCGGCGTGCACGCTGTCCGGTTCCGATTCCCGGGCCAAATACTACGGCATCCGCCCACTGCAGCTGTTCTGCCAGCAAAGTTTCTTCCTCGTTTTCCTGCCCGGTGACAAGAACAGCTTCCGGAACCTTTGTCTGCAGAATCAGCCGGTTTTGTTCACAGGTGAATACCCGCACCAGGCCACTTCCCATACGATATGCAGCTTTTGCACAAAAGCATGCCGCTCCGGACATATTAACACTTCCGGCAATAATTAGCAACTTCCCATACGAACCTTTATTGGTATGTGCCATACGGGAGGGAAGTTTTTTTAAATCTTCCGATTCCAGAACAGCCGTATGCGGCTTATCATCCAGCCAGCTCTCCTGTGTAATTCCCATGGAAACCACATGTACCTTTCCGCAATATTCATTGCCCGGCCACAGATACTGCCCCTTTTTCCCAAATGAAAATGTAATTGTGTCATCTGCCCGAAAAGCCGTGCCAAGTACTGCCCCATCATCGGAACTGATTCCGGAAGCAATATCCACGGCAACTTTCCATCCAGACAATTGATTGAGCACGTCAATATCGTTTGCAAGTGCTCCGGATATTTCCCGGGACAGACCGGTTCCAAACATGGCATCAATGACCACATCATAGGATGCCTCCCCTGCGGAAACTTTCTCCTTTTGCACGACCGGAATGCGGTAGGCACTGCAGATCTGTTTCTGGGTGTCATAGGATGGACTGGTCCGGTGCCCTTCTTCCTCTCCTGCCGGCCATACGGACACAAAAACCCCCTGTTCCCGCAAAAGTCGGGCAATGGCAAGTCCGTCCCCTCCGTTATTTCCGCTTCCACAGGCAATTAATGCTGTCGATAATTTATTTTGTTTAAGCACTAAAAGCTTCTGCACAAAAGCCATCGATGCCTGTTCCATCAATACCAGTTCCGGTACATGAAACACCTGCGACGTATTCTGATCCAGAAGCTTCATTTCTTTTCCCGATACAAGATAACGCAAGATTTCTATTTCTCCTCTTTCTTCTCTTCCTTTTGTGATTCTTTCGTATCGTTTTGTTTATTTTGTGCGCTGTCCTCTTCCACATCTTCATCTTCATAGTGAATATCGAACAGATCCAGAGTGGATGGCCCGAAGATATCGTGCAGATACGCATAAATCTCACGATTGTTGATATCCCGGTTCTGCTTACGGATGATATTTTTCTTTAAATCCACACGAACCTGATTGATCCAGGCATCAATATCATCGGATTCCTTTTTATTGACACGTATTTTTTCGTAAAAATATCCCATGCTCTGAAGCATCAGTTTCCGGTTGACATCACGGATCCGACGTGGAATTTCCAGCAGTTCGTCCTCATTTTCTTCCATTTTCTGATTGGTTTCATCAATCAGACGTTTATCTTCATCCAGCTTTTTTTCCCGCTGTGCATCCATATCTTCGGATGTAGTTCCGTCCATGTTTGCGACAATGCTTTCCATCAGCTGCTTTTTTACTTTTTTCAGCTGTTTTAACTCTTCATTCAGTTTTCCCTGTCTGGCAAGCAAAGCATTCAGCTCGTTTTCCGTTTCATGAATTTCGTCCGGCTTGCCATGCACAGCAAAAAGCCGATGCCACTTCTCATCAAGTACAAGAATCGGCACCTGTTTGTCTGCCAGCGCTTTTTTAAATTCTTCATCATCCTTCATCGTATCACCTCTTTGTGTGCTACTTGGAGTTCTTCACGATATTATATGATAACTGCATCAGACTGTCCGACAAATGAACATTTTCGACAACCACACTTTTATCACTTAAATCCAGATCCACATGGGCAAAATTCCAGATGGCACGGATTCCCAGATTCACAAGATGCTGCGCAGTATCTTCTGCCTTTTCTTTCGGGAGTGTTAAGGCTGCAATATCTACTTTATTTTTTTTGCAGTAATCATCCAGTTCATCCATCATATAAATCGGAATATCACGAACGGTCTGTCCTTTTAAAGATGGTTTTACATCAAACAACGCAGTAATGATAAAACCAAACCGTTCAAATTTTACATAATTTGTAATTGCCTGACCAAGATTTCCGGCACCGATCATGATAATATTATGGGTCTCATTTAACCCCAGTATTTTTCCGATCTCATCATACAGGTATTTCACATTATATCCGTAACCCTGTTGTCCAAATCCGCCAAAATTATTCAAATCCTGGCGAATCTGAGAGGCCGTCACCATCATCCGGTGACTCAGATCATTGGAGGAAATGCGCTCAACGCCTTCCTCCAGCAATTCTCCCAGATAACGGTAATATCTTGGCATACGACGGATGACAGCTTGTGAGATTTCCTTTTCCACAATTTCATCCTCCAATCCTTTTATTTATGAAAGAGAAGCTTCTAGTTCTGTCCGGATTGCCTTAATAAAATTCTCACTGTTTAATACCACCGGATTTTCAATGGTCGTAATCAAAGCAAGATCCTTTGTCATCTTTCCGGACTCAATGGTCTTTAAGCATGCTGCTTCCAGTTTATCCGCAAAATCACAGAGTGCCTGATTTTTATCCAGTTCTCCGCGCTTTCTGAGTGCTCCTGTCCATGCAAAAATGGTTGCGACGGAGTTTGTGGAAGTTTCTTCACCCTTCAGATGCTTATAATAATGTCTCTGAACGGTTCCGTGTGCAGCTTCATACTCATAATATCCATGCGGGGATACAAGTACGGAAGTCATCATGGCAAGAGAGCCGAATGCAGAACTGATCATATCACTCATAACATCACCGTCATAGTTTTTGCATGCCCAGATAAATCCGCCTTTTGACTTCATAACACGTGCAACCGCATCATCAATCAAAGTATAAAAATACTCAATTCCGGCTTTTTCAAATGCATCCTTGTAATTCTTCTCAAATACATCCTGGAAAATATCCTTAAAGGTATGGTCATATTTTTTGGAAATGGTATCCTTTGTTGCAAACCACAGATCCTGCTTTGTATCCAGTGCATATTTAAAGCAGCTGTGTGCAAAGCTTTCAATGGAATCGTCCAGGTTATGCTGTCCCTGTAATACACCGGCTCCGGTAAAATTATGGATCAGTTCACGCACGATGGTTCCATCCTCTGCAGTAAATACCAGCTCAGCCTTACCAGGTCCCGGAACCTTCATTTCTGATGCCTTATACACATCGCCATACGCATGTCTTGCAATCGTGATCGGCTTTTCCCAGGTCTTAACATTTGGCTCAATTCCCTTTACGACAATCGGCGCACGGAATACCGTTCCGTCAAGCATGGCACGGATGGTTCCGTTCGGACTCTTCCACATTTCTTTTAAATTATATTCTGTCATTCTTGCGGCATTCGGAGTGATCGTTGCGCATTTTACAGCAACACCGTATTTCTTTGTTGCATTTGCAGAATCAACCGTTACCTGATCGTTTGTCCGGTTACGCTCTTCCAGTCCCAGATCATAATACTCTGTTTTCAGATCAATAAACGGAAGTAACAGCTCATCCTTGATCATTTTCCAGAGAATTCTTGTCATTTCATCTCCGTCCATCTCTACCAGTGGTGTTGTCATTGTAATCTTGCTCATCGCTTCATTCTCCTTTATTTTATTTCATCAGATTTTCCCAACCGATTTTATCCATGTTGGATATCGTATTGCGGATATGGAGTCTGGCACACTCCTCCGCTGTCCGGGCATCCCTTGCCTTTAATGCCTCGGCAATTGCCCGGTGTTCATTGATCGACGCATGAGCCCGTGCTTTCTCTTCCAGTGTGATCCGACGGATGCGCTGCAGATAATGATGATAGTCCCGAAGCACACGTGTCAGTTCTTTGCTTGCGCATGCTTCATATACCATTTCGTGGAAACGGTTATCCAGTTCCAGTATCTGATCCCAGTTTTCTTTGGAATAGTGAAAATCGGATAAAAATACGATTTCTTCCAGTTCCTCCAACTGTTCCTGCGTGATCCGCTCCGCTGCCCACCGGGCGCATAATCCCTCTAAAAGCGTCCGTATCTCATAGATATCTTTGACATCCTGAAGGGTAACCCCTTCTACAAACGCTCCCTTGTTTGGAATGATATGTACCAGCCCTTCCAGCTCCAGCTGCCGGAGTGCTTCCCGGACGGGAGTCCGGCTCACCCCGAGATCGTCGCCAATATTCTTTTCCTTCAGTTCCTCATTCGCCTGATATTTTCCATTTAAAATATCTTCCCGAATGGAATGAAAAACTTTGGCACTTAATGAATAATGATCTTCTGCCATAATTTCACCTTATATAATATCGAATTTTTGCCTATAACACAATACCAAGCTCTTTACAAACGGAAGTAATTTCTACAACAAGCTCCTGATCCGTCATAACGGTTACGCGTCCGTCATCGTATTGTGTGTCTACCCAGTCTTTGATCCGGTGTACAAGTTCTGAGTTTTTGTCCACTTTCCGGTCATCTGGCAAATGATAATAATTGTTGATCCAGTGTGCAATACCTGCCAGACCTGAGGTATTCGATACTGCTACCAGAGGTGGACGGTTTAAAAATTTTCCGGTATCGAAAATGTTATATATTTCCTCATTTTTCAGTAATCCGTCCGCGTGAATACCGGCTCTTGTCACATTAAAGTTACTTCCGACAAACGGTGTCTGTGGCGGCTGTTTGTATCCCAGTTCCTTCTCATAATATTCGGAAAGTTCCGTGATCACGGTCGTATCCATGCCATCGAGAGTACCGCGCAGCTGGGCATACTCAAATACCATGGCTTCCAGAGGCGTATTTCCGGTACGCTCCCCGATTCCAAACAAAGAACAGTTGACACCACTTGCCCCGTACAGCCATGCTGTGGTGGAATTGTTGACTGCTTTGTAAAAATCATTGTGTCCATGCCACTCAATCTGGGAAGAAGGAACTCCGGCATGTGTTGTCAGACCGTAAATGATTCCCGGCACACTTCGTGGAATTACGGCACCAGGGAAGTTTACCCCATATCCCATCGTATCGCAGGCACGTACCTTGATCGGAATCTTGTACTCATCCTGCAGTTTCATCAGTTCCACACAGAACGGAATTACAAATCCGTAAATATCGGAACGTGTGATATCCTCAAGATGACAGCGCGGACTGATGCCGGTCTCCAGACAGTCGCGGATCACGCTCAGGTACAGATTCATAACCTCCCGTCTTGTCATTTTCATTTTATAGAAAATATGGTAGTCAGAACAGCTGACAAGAATGCCCGTCTCGCGAAGACCCAGGTCTTTGACCAGCTGAAAGTCCTGTTTGCTGGCACGAATCCAGGAAGTGACTTCCGGAAACTGATAGCCACGTTCCATACATTTATATACCGCGTCGCGGTCTTTCTTACTATATAAGAAGAATTCACTCTGACGAATCTTTCCCTTCGGACCGCCAAGTTTATGTAAGTAATCATAAATCGTCACGATCTGTTCGGTGGTATACGGAGCACGGGACTGCTGCCCATCACGGAATGTGGTATCTGTAATCCAGATTTCATCCGGCATATTATGCGGAACAATACGATCATTAAACGCAATCTTCGGAATCTCCTCATAGGGAAAAAGGTTCCGGAATGTATTCGGTTCATCCACATCTACCAGCTGATAAAAATGTTCTTCGAGCTGCAACAGGTTTGATTTGTCATTCATTACTACTTCTCTCATGTGCTGACTACTCCTTTTCATACATGAATAATTGTATACAATTATTACGTTATAAAATCATTTTATCTATTTACTATGTGAAAGTCAATGAATTTTTTTAGAAAAATATGGAACCCTTTTGCTGCCGTCTCATACACTATACTGTAAATATATTTATTTGGAGGTCACTTATGAGTGATTTAACTGCTACAAACTGTGGATGTTCAACAGATAACGGATGTGGATGCAATTCTATTATCTGGATCATTCTTCTTCTCTCCTGCTGTGGAAATGGATCTTTCTGCGGAAACAACAACGGATGCGGATGCAGTGGCGGCGGAAACGACTGCTGCTGGCTGATTCTTCTTCTGTTATTCTGTGGCGGATGCAATGGCGGCGGAAACGGATGCGGCGGAATCTTCTAATATTTGTGTTAGAAACGTGTGCAGCAAGGTGCACAACCAAAAAGGGATGCAGTATCTGCATCCCTTTTTGCATATAAAATGCTATCCTTCTTTTGTGGCTTTTTCTTTCTGGATCTGACGTTCCACAGCCTCTTTTACCCTGCATTCCGTGGGAACATTCCGTCGTTTCAGGCATTCTTCATCCACTTCATAAACACTGTTTCCATCAATAATCAGTCTCTCATGCATCTATTTTTTCCTTTTTCTTTTATTGTATTCATACAGACAGGCATTCTCTCATAAAATAATAGAAAAATTATATAGGATGTGTGATCCATGGATGAAAATAAATCCATCACGTATGACGATCTGATCCAGACGAGAAATACGCAGATCTTAAAGTCCATCGTACCATATTTAGACGTTCCGACACAAAAGCCGCTTGCCATGCTGATCCAGCTGATGGAATGGAAAAATGCCACAGCAGCTTTCTCCAGACAGGAGAACAGCATGGCTGCCTGTTCTCTGCCTGCCGGTACCAAACGGCGGGATGCAATGCTTAGTGCAGTCCGTAAATATTGTACCCCAAAAGAACAGGAAATGATTGATACATTGCAGACTCTGTTTTGTATTATGGAAAATCAGGATCTGTTTCACAATCCATAAATCCGCAGGAGGTTTTTGAATGGATTCCAATCTTTTTAACAATCCGGCGTTTGCCAATTTAAGTCCGGAAAAATTGCAATTTCTGCTCTCCTTTGCACAGAAAGAAAAACCTTTAAACATGAAAGATGCCATGCCGTTTCTTCTCTCAAATATGAGGCAGGCAAAGGAAAACCATATTGATTTCACAAAGCCTGAAATCGAACTGTTGTGTGATCTGCTGTCCAAAGACCTTCCGCCTGAGAGTCAGACGCAAATGAAAAAGATCATGTCCCTGATGTCGATGAACCGTTCACATCCAGCTCCCTGATCGGGATTTTTAAAATTTTATCCAGCGGGAACAGGCTTTTGCCTTTCCCGTCGGTTCCCTCATAATATTTTTCTCCTGCCGATTCAAACAGAATATATAAGGTATTGTCACTTACATCGAGTTCTTCCGATGCCGGAGGCATTTCCACTTTCTTTCTCGGATGTTTCGGCCGGGTTGCGAGTGCCGTGACAGAGTCGTAACAATATAAATAGGAAGACTGGTTTCTTCCGTAGGAAGTGCTCAGATATACGTTTCCGGAATCATCGAACGTAACTCCCTGCACCTTTTGCGGAATTTTATAATCACTGAGGGCAATCAGTTTGTCCGTCTTTTTATCCAGATAATATGCCACCATTCGTGAATTCACCAGAAGTGTATGCGTTGCAATCCACAATCTTCCGCCATACCAGGTAATACAGGAAGGCGTATTTTTGACCGGAAACTCATCCACTACATCTCTTGCATCCACGACATCTCCGGTATTCTGATAGGCCATCAGTTCAATAAAATCGTAGGAGATCCGCTCCACACAGTTTTCATAGGAATTGCACACCCATACATTGTCACCGTCAAACGCAATTCCTCCCAGATGGCTGTTTTCATCCATTCCCAGTGTGACCATATATTCTCCGGTTTCCCGGTCAAACACCATAAGCTCTCCCATACAGTCATCTTCCGTGGAATAAGAAGTGATCAGCACAAATTCGTCGGTCAGACAAATCCCCTGCGGGCACTGGGATGCACTGAAAATATATTTTTTTAACACATCCTCCTCCCGGGTATCCGGCATGCCCGGAATATCAATTTCATTGTAAAAGCTGTAATCAAGATCTTTCAACAGAACCAGATTTTTGTCGAACCGGCTCTCTCTTTTGTGATAGTTATAATATTCTACATTGTAATAATTATTAATCTTTGCGGTCCATTTGGCATAAAGAATGTAATGATCCTTACGATCCGTGGGAATGGTCTTTATCTGTTTGTGAAGCGCGGCATCGGAGTACCATCCGAGAAACCGGAATCCACTCCGGTATGGCGTATACAGCGGCTGGTCCCCGCTGAATGCCGGGTACGATTCTTTATTGAAAGAATTCTGTATGCCGCCTCCCAGAAAATACCCCACGGTAACCGTATCGTTCTTTGTGTGAACATTTGCAGGTTTTTGAAAGGAAGAACTCGAAGGGGCATAATTCTCCCCTTCGAGTTCTGTGTTTTTTGCATATGTCGGTGTCACGATAAAATTTAAGGTTATTGCAATCAATAATACAGCAAACACTGTACTATTCTTCTGTCTCCACAACTTTGCCTGCCCTCTCTTCTATTTCTCTTGCTGCCACATCCTCAGGTGCTTGTTCATACCGGGCAAATTCATAAGAAAATGTTCCGCTTCCGCTGGTCATTGACCGAAGCTGTGTATTATATCCATACAGTTCAAGATATGGAAGATCCGCATCGATCTCCTGATACCCGTTTTCTGCATTCATATTCATCACACGACCTCTGCGTTTATTCAGATCTCCCATGATTTCACCGGTATATTCCTCCGGAGTAATGATCTTTACAGAGGCGATCGGCTCTAACAATACCGGCTTCGCATCTAAAAATCCTTTCTTAAATGCCTGTTTGGCGGCTACTTTAAATGCCATCTCGGAGGAATCCACCGGATGATAGGAGCCATCATAGAGTACCGCTTTCACTCCGATTACCGGGTAGGCCGCAAGCGGTCCTTTCAAAACAGCTTCTGCAATTCCTTTTTCCACTGCTGGAAAATAATTTTTCGGAATGGCTCCACCCACAACACACTGTTCAAATACATAAGGGACCTCTAAATCCCCGCTCGGCTCAAATTTCATTTTAACATGGCCGTACTGTCCATGTCCACCGGACTGTTTTTTATATTTGTATTCAACATCTGATTTTCCACGTATGGTTTCGCGGAAAGCGACCTTTGGACGCATCAGTTCAATTTCTACTTTATACTTTTCAAGCAGCATACTCTGAACAATTTCAAGCTGCTGCTCACCCATGCCATATAACAGAGTCTGACGATTTTCACTGTCATTTACCACACGCAGCGTCTGATCTTCCATCAGAATTTTTTGCAGCGACTGGGAAATCTTATCCACATCCCCTTTGTTTTTTGCTTTGTAGCGCATAGATACGTACGGTTTTGAGAAATTCGTGCGAAGATAGGCAACCGGATTATTCCGTACGGACAGGGAATCCGTTGTCTGGGACAGGGACAGCTTTGCCAGTGCTCCGATATCCCCCGCATGAAGTTCTTTTACTTCCTCTGTTTTATTTCCGCGCAGAACGTACAGCTTTCCAATCTTTTCGTCACAATCCCTGTGATAATTAAATAAGACATCATCCGTCTTAAGCACACCGGAATTTACTTTGATCAGAGAATACTTTCCAATGTAAGGATCTACAATTGTCTTAAAAATATACGCACTCTTCGGTTTTGCGAAATCATAGTCCGCCGGATACACCTCGTTGTTTGTCGTATTGATGCCTGCGCAGGTCCGTTTGTCCGGGCTCGGAAAATATTTAACAATATCTGCCATCAGCGTATACATCCCGCGGGCAAGCGGATTCGATCCCATAAGAACCGGAACGATAGAACCATCCATGACATTTACCCTGAGCGCCTGACGAATTTCGTCCTCGGAGAATTCATCTCCGTTAAAATAACGGTCCATAAACTCCTCGCTGGTTTCTGCCACAGCTTCTAACAAAGCTTCCCTGCACAGATTAAGATTCTTTTGGGAATATTCCGGAACTTCAAATTTTTCAACGGTTCCCTCATCGATCCATCGCTTTGCTTTCTGCTGGATGACATTGACATATCCGACAAACTGGCCATCCTCCCGGACCGGCAGATGAAACGGTGCAATTTTCTTTCCGTAAAGAGCCTGCAGATCTTCCACTACCTGACGGTAACTTGCATTGTCAATATCCATATCTGTCACAAAGATCATACGTGGAAGATGATTTTTTTCACAGATTTCCCAGGCGCGCCGCGTGCCTGTCTCGATTCCCGCTTTTCCGGAAATAACGATAATTGCTGCATCCGCTGCGGAAACTGCCTCTTCGACTTCCCCGACAAAATCAAAATAGCCTGGGGTATCCAAAACATTAATTTTGTTGTCTTTCCACGGGATCGCGACCACAGAAGTATGGATCGAAAACTGGCGTTTCGTCTCCTCCTTATCAAAATCACTGATGGTATTTTTATCTGCGACCGTCCCCATACGTGTCGTCAGACCTGCCAGATATGCCATGGCTTCCACCAGGGAAGTTTTGCCGCATCCTCCATGCCCCAGGAGAACCACATTACGAATTCTGTCTGTCGTATATACGTTCATAGTAAAACCCTCCTTTTTTAGAATATTTACCCTTTTATGGTTATATTCTACTAATTTTCAGAAAGTTTTACAACCTTTTTATGCATTTTGTTGAAGTATTTTTGCCGCAAGTTCTTCCAGATACGTCCAGCGATCCATTTTTTCTTCCAATTGTGTTTCCAGCTGCGTTTTTTCTTCTGTCAGTTCATTCAGCTTCACAAAATCCCGTGCGCAGGATGCCATCTCCCCGTCAATCTCTCCCAGCCGTGTTTCCAAAGCTGCAATGTCGTCCTCAATGGTTTCATATTCTTTCTGTTCTTTATATGAAAATTTTAATTTATTTTCATGTTTCCATGTAGAACGTGAGTCTTCTGTCGCCTGTTTTTCCTGTACATTTGCCGTCTCTTCATTTTTACGGAACGAATCGCCTGCAGTATCTACAAATTTTCCTTCCTCTTCGGCCCGTCTGTGGTAGTCCGTATATCCGCCCTCATACTGGCAGAGCTTTCCGTTTCCCTCAAAAGCAAAGATTCTGTGCACCACACGGTCCAGAAAATAACGGTCATGCGATACCGTAATCACAATACCGTCATAATGATCCAGATAATCTTCAAGAATGGTCAGTGTCGTGATATCAAGATCGTTGGTTGGTTCGTCAAGAATCAGTACATTGGGAGCTTCCATAAGAACCCGCAGCAGATTCAGTCTGCGCTTTTCTCCGCCGGACAGTTTTTTGATCTGTCCATACTGTTCTTCCGGTGGAAACAAAAACTGATCGAGCATTGCGGATGCCGAAACCAGTCCATCTTCTGTGCGTACATATTCTGCTGTATTTTTGATATAATCAATCACGCGAAGCTTTGGGTCCATATATGCAATTCCCGCATTCTCATCCTGTTCGATCTCCTGTGTGTAATATCCGATTTTTATCGTCTGTCCAATGGTTACTTCCCCAGCATCCGGCAAAATTCTGCCATCAATAATTTTCATAAGTGTTGTCTTGCCGCATCCGTTTTTCCCGACAAAACCAATCCGGTCATTTTTTAAGAAAATATAGGAAAAATCAGAAATCAGTACATGATCTCCATATGTTTTTGTGATATGTGATAATTCCACGGTTGTTTTTCCCATACGGGAGGACACCGAACCGATTTCGATCTTTTTATCAACATCCGGCTTTTTTTGATCCCGCAAGGCCTCATAGCGCTGGATATGTGCTTTCTGTTTGGTGGAACGCGCCCTTGCCCCGCGCTGCATCCATTCGATTTCCTTGCGCAGAATGGACTGTCTTTTCCGTTCGCCTGCCCAGGCAATGTCTTCCCTCTCCTGTTTGGCCGCAAGATATCCGGAATAGTTTGTCTCATAGCTGTAAATCTGTCCTTTATCAACTTCCACAATCCGGTTGCATACACTGTCCAGAAAATACCGGTCATGTGTCACCATAACCATTGCTCCCCGGTAATTTTTCAGATAATTTTCCAGCCACTCTGCCATTTCGGCATCCAGATGGTTCGTCGGCTCATCCAAAAGCAGTACATCACACGGAGTAAGGAGCACTGCAACAAGAGCCAGTCGTTTCCGCTGTCCGCCGGACAAATATCCCACCGGTTCATCGAAATTGTATATGCCAAGCCGCGTCATCATGGATTTGGCATTGCTTTCCAGATTCCATTTTTCATGTTCTTCCCGGTCTTCCTGCTGATGCACACTTCCAATCTGCGCATAAGAAAGTACATTCTCAAGTGCTCCCTTTTGCGGGTCAAATTCCGGCATCTGCGGCAGATAGCGAATCACAAGATGATTGGCCCGTACGACATTTCCGGCATCCGGTTCTTCGAGTCCTGCCATAATTTTTAACAGCGTGGATTTTCCGGTTCCATTGATGCCTATGATTCCGACTTTTTCCCCATCCTGCAGATAAAACGATGCATCGTGAAACAACTCACGCTGTGTATAAACTTTTGTAATATGATCAACGGTAAGTAAATTCATAAAAATTCCTCTTTCTGCTTCCTTTCGCCTTTTTATTATCACACGAACGGACAATTGTTGCAAGTGCTGTCACACATTCCTCTTTTGACACTCCTGCCATTCTATAGTACAATAAACACATCAATTACGTAATATAAAGGAAATAAACTTATGGCTTTTCAAACAATCGGTTTTATCGGACTGGGTCTGATTGGAGGTTCGATCGCCAAAAAAATGAAATCCAATCAGCCGGACATCAAAATTTATGCCACGGCACATCATAAAGAAACCATCGAAGAAGCGTACCGTGAGGGACTGATCGAAAACAATGATCTGTTACCACTGTCTGCTTTTTCGGACTGTGATTATATTTTTTTATGTGCCCCGGTTCAACGGAACCTCGCATATCTGCGTCAGTTAAAAGATATTATCCGCAGCGACTGTTATATCACAGACGTTGGAAGCACAAAAACGGAAATTCATGAAGAAGTGATACGTCTTGGCATGGAGGCCAATTTTATCGGCGGGCATCCCATGACCGGTTCCGAAAAAACAGGCATATTAAGTGCCACCAATACGCTTTTGGAAAATGCATACTATATTATCACCCCGACCGCCCTGACTCCAAAGGAAGAAATTTCGGAATTTCGTGATTTTGTATTGTCGCTTGGAGCAATTCCACTGATTTTGGATTATAAAATACACGATTACTCTACGGCAGCCATCAGCCATCTGCCGCACATGATCGCATATTCGCTGGTCAATCTGATCCACCAGATCGATGATGACAAAGAAACCATGAAAACCATTGCTGCCGGGGGATTTAAGGATATCACAAGAATTGCATCTTCTTCGCCTGTGATGTGGCAGAATATCTGTGCTTCCAACCGGGAACCGCTTCTTTCACTGATGGATCAGTACCTTGCCCTTCTAACGAAGCTTCGCGGATACATTGACAGTTCCAATGAACAGGCACTGCTTTCCTTCTTTCAGCAGGCAAAAGACTACCGGGATTCCATCACACTGCCAAGTGTCAAATCCCCTACGGTATATTATGAATGTTTTGTGGATCTGGTCGATGAAACCGGCGGTATTGCTGCTGTTGCCGGGCTGCTCGCACAATACCATATCAGCATCAAAAACATCGGTATTGTAAATAACCGGGAATTTGAAGAAGGTGTTCTTCAGCTCGCGTTTCCTGACAAACAGACTCTGACCCGTGCCAAACGTCTGCTTACCGACAATGGCTATATGGTTCACGAACGGTAAAACATAAATGGTTTTCCCATAAAAAATACAGGCTCCGGATAATTTCCGGAGCCTGTATTTTTATTTGCACAAGGTATCGAGTATTTCAAAATAGTTTTCAAACGTCTTCCTGCAGCAGGAAGGATTTTCAATCACAATACCGTCTGTCACAAGTCCCGGAATTGCAAAAGCCATCGCAACCCGGTGATCCTCGAACGTTTTTATTTTACATCCATGCGGTTTTCCCGGATGAATCACAATACGGTTCTCATCCAGCTGCTCGCATGCGATTCCCATTGCCTTCAGATTGGTAAGAATCGCGGCAAAACGGTCACATTCCTGATAACGGATATGTCCGATTCCGGTAATCTCCACGGTTTCACTGGCAAAACACGCAATTGCCGCCAGTGTCAGAGCCTGATCTGAAAATGCAGAAAAGTCAAATACCCCTCCCAGGAATCCTTCCGTCGGCGGATACATCCGGATTCCATCCGGTTCTTCCTCTGTCCGGCATCCCATCTGTTCCAGCACATGTAAAAAAGAAGTATCTCCCTGTAAGCTTTCCCAGTGTACATGGCAGACCTTTGCAGGAACGCCGACAACCGGGCACATCGCATAAAAATAAGAAGCTGCCGAAACATCCGGTTCAATCTGATACTCTCTTGCCTGATATGCTGCATGTTCCGCAATCACAAAAGTATCGGATGCAGGTCGTTGTACTTCCACACCAAACTGCTTCATCATGGCAACCGTCATCTCTACATAAGCCATTCCATGATGCCCTTTGACGTGAATCCGGAATTCTTTCTGAAACAGCACGGAAGAGATCAGAAGCGCACTCAGAAACTGACTGCTTTTTTCAACATCAATGGTTACTTCGTGTCTATTCACACCACTGTTTCCGATCGCAAATGGGAAATGTCCTGATGCTTCCTTATAAGTAACTTCCGCCCCAAGGTCTTGAAGTGCCTGCAGCAATTCTTCCATCGGGCGCTTTTTCATCTGCTCGGAAGAGTTCATATGATATTCTCCCTCACACAGACCAAGGTATGCCGTCAGAAAACGGGCAGCAGTTCCTGCACTTCCCACATCAACGGAAGCTTTTGTCTTTGGAACCCTGCCCCCTTTTCCTTCAATGGAGACAACCGCATGCGGCTCATCAATTTCCACCACAAAGCCCAGGTCCTGCAAAGCCTGCAGGAAATGCCTGCTGTCATCCGAAAAAAGAACCCCTTTAAGAACACTCTTTCCGTTTGCAAGTGCTGCAATCAGAAGTGCCCGGTTTGTAATGCTCTTCGATCCTGGAACCGAAACCTCAACCGGAATTATGTCTGCTTTTTTTACCTCATAAGTATCCTGTAAGATCATAGTTTTTCCCGCCTTATTTTACAGTTCGTTAAAAATCTGATAGATATCAATCTTTAATGCATCGGTATCCGTCATTCCGATAAACACACCGCCATAATGAAATCCGTCCGGCTTTTCTTCGCTGCGGACAATCTGAATGACTGCATCCACCACTTCTTTTGTCCATATCTGGATCTTTGCATCATAATAGGAATTCATTTCCAGTTTCTTTTTACAGTCAAATCCAATTCCGCTTTTTGAAATATCTGTTACATCCACATGCACAAATTTTAAAGTTGTGACCCCGTCTTCATCCAGACGCTCCAACTGTACATTGACATCCAGATCCAGTCTTTTATTTTTCCTTTTTTCTTCCATTTTCCATCCCCTTATACCTTTTCAAACGATAATATAAATATTATTTTATTACATTCAGAAACACATTACAAGTAAAAAAAGGGATATTCCGGGTCCCTTCCCGGAATATCCAATAAAAAGTAATGATTTTATAAAAGTCCCGCCTGCACCAGACGTCCGTGAATCTGCGGTCCGATCCATGCAGCAAGAACCATTTTGATAATGTCAAATACAATAAACGGATAGACGCACATTGTCAACGCCGCCTGTACAGAGGTTTTCATTACCAGTACAAACCATACCGTTCCAAAGATATAGCAAACAGCAGTTCCGAGAATCATGCCGATCATGCCCAATACCAGTTTCCGTCCGGACTTTTCAATAAAAATTCCGGCGATCACAGCCATCGGAATAAACCCGATCAGATAGCCGCCTGTCGGTCCGAACATTTTTGCCGGACCTGCTGTAAAACCGGAAAATACCGGAACGCCAACCAGTCCGATCAGAAGGTAAACAATATAGCTGACCGTCTCCCTCCGGGTGCCTAAAATATAAAGTCCGAAATAAATCACCAGATTGGTAAGAGAAATCGGAACATCTCCAATCGGGATGGACAATGGTGCCAAAATACAGGTTACAGCTGTGAGAACACCGATCACAGCAATGGTTTTTACCGACATTTTCTTTGGTGTCGCGCTTACAGTGTCATTCATTTTTTTCTTCCTTTCCATACGAATTTACCGTGTTAAGTATACACGCATGGTTTTTTATTGTCAACCGCCTTTTTATACTGGTTAACAATTACTTTTAAGAAAAATTATTGCGGTATATGTAAATAAGTGCTAATATAAAAGAATAGCTTTGGGTTGAATTATGCGAAAACGTTTATAAAAAATTATGGGGTTACATACAATGACAGATCATTCTATTTCAGAAAAAATTGAATATAAATATCTTTCTTTTATTAACAAGATATTTTTGGTTGTACATATTGGATTTCTTCTTTTATTTGCAAATTTAAAAATCAACTTTATGGTTTATTTTAATTTAGGAAGCATCCTTTTTTACACACTGGCTTTTTTTATGCTGCAAAAATTCAAAATACATTTGTATGTCTACCTCGCTTCCATTGAAATTCTCCTACATATGTCGGCTGCGACACTTTGCGTGGGGCTTGGCTGCAATTTTCAGTTATGTCTGTTCGGCGTGATTTTGTTTTTCTTTATTATAGAATGTATCCTTCCGGACAAGAAGAAATCCATAACACCCGTGTTGATTCTGAGCAGTCTTTACTCCGTTGCCATCGTTGCCTTATACGTGGCGGGAAACCGGATTTCACCTTTTTATCCCCTTTCCCTGACGGAAACAGGTATCCTGGCAGTCGTAATCGTAATTTTTGTACTCCTGCTGATCATTACTTCCATGCTTTTCTTACTCCGGTATATGGTTCATGAGGAAGAAAAACTTACTAAAAAAGCAGAATACGATGCCCTGACAGGTATTCCGAACCGTTTTTTTATGATGGACGAAATTCAAAAACTTTTTATCGAAAATGGACAAAAGGATTACTATCTTGCCATGATCGATATCGACAATTTCAAAAACATCAACGATACCTACGGACACAACACCGGGGATGACGCATTAAAAATTCTTGCAAAAACCATCATCCTGCAGGCACAGAAACATGGATTTAAATACTGCCGCTGGGGCGGTGAAGAATTTCTTCTTCTGGGGAAATGCCGTTCGGGTGAAATTCCAAAAGATATCCTTGAAGAACTCCGCAGCGCAATCAGTTCCAACTGTGTGCGGACATCAAGAGAAAGTTTCCGCTATACCGTAACCATCGGTGCCGGAAAATACACTTCCGGTCAGTCGGCAAAAGAGTGGCTTGATTTTGTAGACAAACAGCTCTATAAAGGAAAGCGTTCCGGAAAAAACCAGGTCGTATGTTCATAAAAAGAACTGTCACAAAGCAGGAAATGAATTTTTCTTTTCCTGTTTGTAACAGTTCTTTTGTGATTCTTTATTTAATCAGCATGGCATCGCCAAAGCTAAAGAAACGATATCTTTCTTTTACAGCGATCTCATACGCATGAAGCACATGCGCCCGTCCTGCGAGTGCCGATACCAGCATCACAAGCGTTGACTGTGGCAGATGGAAGTTGGTAATCAGGGCATCAATCACTTTAAACTGATACCCCGGATAAATAAAGATTTCCGTCCAGCCGCTGGTCTCATGCAGCCGTCCGTTTTCATCTGCGGCGGCTTCGAGCGTACGCGTACTGGTGGTGCCGACCGCAATCACCCGGTGTCCGCTTTCCTTCGCACGGTTGATCTTATCCGCAGCTTCCTGTGACACCATATAAAACTCTGAGTGCATATGGTGATCCAGTACATTTTCTACTTTTACCGGACGGAACGTGCCAAGTCCGACATGCAGGGTTACTTCTGCGATATCGACTCCCATATCCTTTACTTTCTGCAGCAGTTCTTTCGTAAAATGAAGCCCTGCTGTCGGGGCAGCGGCAGATCCGTCATACTTTGCATATACGGTCTGATAGCGGTTTTTATCTTTCAGCTGATGCGTAATATATGGCGGCAGCGGCATCTGTCCCAGCTGATCCAGAATCTCTTCAAAAATTCCGTCATAATGGAACTGAATCAGACGGTTTCCTTCTTCTACTACATCCACGACTTCTGCCGTCAGAAGCCCGTCTCCGAACACAAGTTTTGTGCCCGGTTTTGCTTTTTTCCCCGGTTTTACGAGTGTCTCCCAGATATCATTTTCCTTGCGTTTTAACAAAAGTACTTCGATTTTTGCCTGTGTGTCCTCTTTCACTCCGAACAGACGTGCCGGAATCACCTTTGTGTTGTTGATCACCAGACAATCACCCGGGTGAAGATATTCCAAGATATCCGTAAAATGTCGGTGTTCCACGTCCCCGGTCTGACGGTCAAGCACCATCAGCCGGGAGCTGGAACGATCCTCCAGAGGGTCCTGGGCGATCAGTTCCTCCGGCAGATCATAGTCATAATCTTTTACATTCATTCCTTCTGTCATGATTAACCTCTCAACTGGATTCCGATATTTTTCAGTCCGCTTAAGATTTTATCCATAGCACCCGTAATATCGCTCTCTTCCAGATTCTTGTCTTTTCCGCGGAACTTCAGAGAGTATGCGACAGACTTAAAGCCTTTTTCAATCTGCTCTCCTTCGTATACATCAAATAACTCATAATTTTCCAGATACTTACCACCGTTTTCCTCGAATACTTTCTCGATATCACCTACCAGAATATTCTTTGGAACAACCATGGACAAGTCACGGGAAGAAACCGGGAAGTTGGTAATTCCCTCATATTTATAATCAAAGGATGCACGGGATACAATCTCCGGCATATCAATCACTGCAATATATACGCGCTCTTTGATGGCATAATTTGCAGCAACCGTTGGATGAACCTCTCCGAGATATCCAATCACGGCACCATCATATACGATAGCCGCCTTGCGTCCCGGGTGCAGGAACGGAAGCTCGGCATGTGGATCATACTGCGCCTTCTTGCGAAGACCTGTCTGGTATAAGAGTTCCTCGATCACACCCTTCATGGTAAAGAAATCACCGTCTCCGTACATACCAAACGTCAGCTGCATACGTTCTTCCGGAAGTTCCGTCAACGGAAGCTGCTTCGGCAGATAGATATTTCCCATCTCGTACAGGCGTACATCTTTGTTTCTGCGTCCAAAGTTCGTAGACAGGGAAGTCAGCATTCCGTTCAATGGCAGCGTACGCATAATGGAATAATCTTCCCCAAGCGGATTGGAAATCACAACCGTTTTACGCCACTTGGAATCCTCCGGAATCAGTAATTTGTCAAATACTTTCGGACTCTCGAAAGAATAAGTCATTGCCTGTGAAAAACCACAGAACTCTGCAATCTCACGTGCCTTTTCTTCCATACGCAGCTTAAAGCTCTTTCCTCCGGCAGTGGATTCTCCGCTCGGAAGAGAAGTTCCGATCTTGTCATAGCCGTAGAAACGTGCTACTTCCTCTGCCATATCTGCGTCACAAAGCAGATCCTGTCTCCAGGACGGAACAAGAATCTCATTCGTTGCTTCGTCATATCCCAGATCTATTTTTTTGAAATATCCGATCATATCCCCGGCCGGAATATCCGTTCCCAAAAGCTTATTGTACTTGTCCGGTTCGAACGGAATCTTTACGCCCTCACGCTTCACAGGATAAATGTCAACGGCTCCACCTACAACCTCGCCGACGCCTAACTCTTCTACCAGCTGGCAGGCACGGTTCATTGCTTCCATGGCAAGATTTGGATCTAAGCCTTTTTCAAACTTAGCTGAGGCATCGGTACGCAGTCCGATGCGCTTTCCGGATTTGCGGATATTGGTTCCATCAAAGCATGCTGCCTCAAATAACATGGTTGTTACATGGTCGGTAATCATGGAATTTTCTCCACCCATGATACCGGCAATGCCTACTGCTTTTTTTGCATCACAGATCATCAGTACATTTTCATCCAGCTGACGTTCCTGTCCGTCCAGCGTCACAAATTTTTCACCTGCAGCTGCACGGCGGACAATAATCTCTTTTCCTTCAATCGTATCCAGATCATAGGCGTGCATCGGCTGTCCGTATTCTTCCATCACATAATTCGTAATATCTACAAGATTATTGATCGGACGGATTCCATGTGCACGAAGACGTTCCTGCATCCACTTCGGAGATGGGGCAAACTTAATATTCTTTACAACTCTTGCCGTGTAACGGCTGCAAAGATCCTGATCCTTTACAGATACTTTGATGTAATCATTGACATCTTCGTTATTTCCGGTTTCTGTTACGACAGGAGGTACAAATTCCTTATGGAACGTGGCTGCTGCCTCACGCGCAATGCCGAGTACGGAAAAACAGTCTACACGGTTGGATGTAATCTCATATTCGACAACGCTGTCATCCAGTCCTAAATAAGCAACCGCATTTTCTCCGACAGGTGCATCCTCGTCAAAGATATACAGTCCGTTCTCCGGTGCGTCCGGGAACATTTCACGGTTCGAACCGAGTTCCTCAATCGAGCACATCATGCCAGAAGACTCAACCCCGCGAAGCTTTCCTTTTTTAATTTTGATTCCACCAGGAGTTTTTGTTCCATCATGTCCTCCTGCGACACGTCCGCCATCTAAAACAACCGGAACTTTTGCCCCTTCAAATACGTTTGGTGCACCGGTCACAATCTGCAGCGTTTCGCTTCCAACGTTTACCTGGCAGATGACAAGTTTGTCGGCATCCGGGTGTTTTTCAATCTTTGTAACCTGTCCGACGACGATCTTGTCAAGATCTGCATCGAGCTGCTCATATCCCTCAACTTTTGATCCGGAAAGTGTCATGGCATCGACATACTCCTGCACGCCGCAGTCAAGTCCCGGAACTAAAGCTTTGATCCATTTTAATGATGTATTCATTCTTTTTCTCCTCCTAGAACTGTTTTAAGAAACGATCGTCATTCTCATACAGCAGACGCATATCGTCAATCTCATATTTCAACAGGGTAATACGCTCCAGACCGATACCAAATGCAAAGCCGGAATATTCTTCCGGATCAATACCGCTCATACGAAGCACTCTTGGATGTACCATTCCACAGCCAAGGATTTCGATCCATCCCTCACCTTTGCAGAAACGGCATCCTTTTCCGCCACATTTAAAACAGGAAACATCCATCTCGGCCGATGGCTCCGTAAATGGGAAATGATGCGGACGGAATTTTACTTTTGTTTCTTTTCCAAACAACTTCTGTACAAACTGGGTCAGTGTTCCCTTTAAGTTAGAAAACGTGATTCCCTTGTCAATGACCATTCCCTCAATCTGATGGAAAGAAGGCGAATGGGTCGCATCCACTTCATCCGCACGGAACACACGTCCCGGTGCGATCATACGGATCGGAGGTTTCTTCTGCTCCATCACACGCACCTGAACCGGTGAAGTCTGTGTACGCAGCAGGATCTTATCATTGATGTAGAAGGTATCCTGCTCATCTTTTGCCGGATGGTTTGCCGGAATATTTAATGCTTCAAAGTTGTAATAATCGTATTCCACTTCCGGTCCTTCTACAACTTCATATCCCATACCGGTAAAAATACGCTCTACCTCTTCAAGTACCATGGTATTCGGATGACTGTGTCCCACACGGTTTTTCTTTGCCGGAAGGGTAACGTCAATCACTTCATTTTCCAGACGATGTTCAAGCTCCGCAGCCTCGAGTTTTTTCTTCATCTCATCAAGTTTGTTCTCAATTTCCTGACGGGTTTCATTTACCCACTGTCCCACCTTCGGGCGATCCTCCGGTGCAACCTCTTTCATACTCTTTAATACGGCGGTGAGTTCCCCTTTCTTTCCAAGAACGGCGACACGCACATCGTTGAGTTTTGCAAGTCCGTCAGAATTTTCAATCTGTGCTATTGCATTTTCTCTGATTTTCTGCAATTTTTCTTTCATGGTACTCTCCTTTTACATATTTTCTTTCATAATAATTGTTTTTACGCAATTTTCTACTGTGGAACCGGAACTGTTTTCTGGCATAAAAAAATCCCTGCTATGCATAATTGCATATCAGGGACGAAAAATTCCGCGTTACCACCCAGATTCCCATATCCTGTATCTATATGGGCTCTCATTCTGCTTAACGTGCAGTGACCGTCGCAGGCTAAAAATCCTTGTGTTCACCTGCGCAGCTCCTGTGGGAAAATTCACATGCTGGCGTATCATAAGGAAGCTTACAGCCGATGACTTCCTCTCTCTGTATGTCGTTCAGATGCTACTGACACATTCATTGCTTTTTACACATTTGTCATTTTACCACAGTCTCCTTTTATGTGTCAAGATCAAAGACATTGGTAAATGTAACATCCTTAAAATAAAATCCGAGAATTTCCTGCCATTTCTTTCCTTCTTTCCCCATGGCGTCCGCACCGTACTGGCTCATTCCGATTCCATGCCCGAATCCGCCTCCGGTCAGTACGATGGTTCCTTTTTTCTGACTTTTTATTTCAAAGCACGCACTCGGGACGGAAGAGGCACGATGTTTATTGGTTCCGTCTGCAAGATCAAGATCCAGCAGATACTTTCCGAGTGCATACCGGATTTCATTTTCCTTTTCAATCGTCCGCTCTCCTTTTTCAAAAACCATGGTAAGAGACAGTACATATCCGGAAGTGCTTCGTTTATTGACTTTCAGTTTTTTCAGTTTTCCATATGTTTCATCCATGCCCAGCTTTGCCGACAGGGTAGCCGTCCATCGGAAATACGGGGAATTTTCATCATAGGCATCCGCTTTTGCTGTAATAAATTTATGAAAGGCTTTATCCGAAGACAGATCTTTTGTCTTTTCCCTGGTATGGTTTTCCGCCAGCAGATATCCCGGAGATGCGGCATTCCATACTTCCAGATTTTCAGAATATCCCGGGGAAGTGGAATAATAATAACAGTCCGCAAGTTTTCCTTTGTACGTCATCACCATACCTGCGGTATCCGCCACAGCCTGATCTGTCACTTCATAGGAAGTTGTTGCATGATAGGCCTGATAGGCAATGGAATCATCCAGATTTGCCCCGTATTGGGCATAAGTATCGTTTTTCATCTGCCCGTATGTAAATGTGCGCGCACATACCGCCTGTGCTTTTAAGGCTTCATAGGAAAAAGATAATGGCATTTCAGAAGGCAGAACATAACGAATATAATCTTCCATCGGAATTTCATTGATCAGGACATATCCCTTTTTTTCCTTCCGGAAAATCAGATCTCCCTCGTACCCGGAACCATACGGGTTTCCGTTTTTATCACATCGATACAAAAGGCCACCGGTATCCGGAGAAATTTTTATCTCTTTTCCCGTTTTTTCCCCCTTCAGAAGTTTTTCTGCATCGGTTACGGTGTCCTTCTTCCCTTTATTTCCATCCACGGTATAGGCATCCCCGCTGCAAACAAAAAGACTGGCATATGTATTTTCTTTTCCGTTTTTGAGCAGCACACGAACCTTTTCTGCCATGTCCTCCTGATAGCTTACAAGTGCACAGGCTTTCTGCTCTGCAACAACCAGTTCCACTTTGGAATTTCCTACAACAAGATCTGAAATCTTTCCCTGACGGACAGGAATTTTTGCATGTCCGGAACTTGCCACAAGATACACCGGCAGATCTTTTTCTGCCGAAAGCGGTTCATATCCCTCTATCTGAACACTTTTTGAGGAGTAACTTGTCAGAACCCCCTTGATCGTTGAAGGTTTCGCATAAATTTTAGTAACCTTTCCCTTCGTCAGTTCAATATCCGCAACCCCCGTATATTTTTTCTCCGGCTTTCCCTCCGCCAAATAGGTTTCTCCCCGATATAATACAATAATATCCTTTTCTTCACTCTTTAAGATATATGCATTGCTGAGCATCCCGGAAACGGAACGGTCAAATGTTTCTTCTTTTTGATCTTTCCCTGCCGTTTTGGAAAGACGGGATACCAGAATTAAAGTGATCGCAACGGTAATTACCGCAAGCAGCAGAATCAGAATCCCCATCATCTTCATTTTGTCTCTTTTTTTCATGAAGCACTCTCCGTTTTTATTAATTCATCTATCATTGACACAAAATAAGGAGCCACCGTTCTCCGGCAGCTCCCCTTCTCTTTTGTACGCTGTAACATTCTTTGGTATATAATAAATTCTTTGGTATCTTAATATTAAATACTTTTTCTTTGGTATGTTACCCAAAATGCCGGTTCCTGCAATTTAGACTCCTAGCCAATGCTAGGTGGGCGACCGCAGTTTCCCTTCTGTCTTCCGCTGACTGTGGCGGCCTGACATCCAGAAAAATCATATAGGAATCCCGTTTAAAGTAAATGTAGGTTCTAAATAGCAAGAGTTGTCGTACATTTCAGGCATCTCTTTCTGCCGTCTTTTATGCGATACCGCATCCGGCAACTTTCTCTTTTGTACTGCACTTATTATACTTTATTTTTACCTGAATTTCAAGGTCTGATTCTATGTACTTTTTTCCATTTCCGCATACTGCTTTAAGGGAAAAATTTGTCTTTTATTTTACGCATTCCGCTTACAAATGCAAACAATGCTGCCAAAAATGCACCAAGTTCCACATATGTCCAGATGCGTCCGAGCGTAATCACCTTAGTATCACATAAAATTCCGATTGCTCCCACAACAACCGCTACCGCCGCAAATCCATACAGCCACGGTGTTATTCCCCGGATATACGCCTCGGGATCTTTACACTTCTTAATTTCTTCTTTCGGGACAACCAGGTCACTGATCTGTCCGCTTTTTTTCATTTTTGCAGCAGAAACAGCCAGATAAATGCCTACAAAAACGATCACAATATCCATAAGTAAAATTGTTTTCATGATTTTTCCTCCTGTTTTATAGTATCACACACGAAAAAACTTTTTACCATCGGCAAAAATAGTCAAATTTCATTGATTATTTTATACATTTATAGTAAAATATACTTAATATGTAACAAAAAGGAGAATGTATATGCGCATTGAGGACACTACAATTTTAATTACTGACGATTCGATTCTTGCACGTAAACAGTTAAAGGACATCATTTCCACTCTCGGCACTCCGGTGTTCGTGGAAGCCACCGATGGACAGAGTGCAATTGACAAATATAAAGAAGTACATCCGGATCTGGTATTTCTTGACATTGTTATGCCAAAAAAAGACGGCAATGATGCCATCCGTGATATTATGGAATTTGATCCGGAAGCTACAATCATTATCGCTTCTTCTGTCGGAACACAGTCCCAGCTGAAAAATGCACTGGAAGCGGGCGCAAAAGATTTCATTCAAAAGCCACTGGACAAGGAACAGGTGCTTGCTGTCGTTAAGCGCTTCCTGGAAGGGAGATAATCGTTATGTATACACAATTTTTTGGAAATTATCTGCTTGCCAACGGATATGTTACCCGTGATCAGCTGTTTTCAGCGATGCGTCAGGAAGCAGACCAGCATATGAAACTCGGTACCCTTGCCCTTCATGCCGGATACATGAATGCAGCCCAGGTAGATGATGTTGTCATTCACCAGACCCACCAGGACAATCGTTTCGGTGAGCTGGCGATTCAGCTCGGATACCTGACCGAAGCCCAGGTGGAAGAACTGTTAAAACAGCAGACCCCTGCCTTCCTTTCTCTTGGACAGGTTCTTTTGGATGAAGGAGTTCTGACAAACACCGATTTCGAACAGATCATACAGGATTACCGTTCCAAAAACGGCATGGAAGATGAAGAAAGCCTTATCGAGCGCCGGAAAAATATCCAGCAGTTGTTTGAAAACTTTTTTTCATCAACCGACGCTGCTCTTTCGGAAAAAGGACATATGTTTATCGAGCTTTTATTTAACGATTTTATCCGTTTTATCGGTTCCGATTACACACCGCTTTCCGTGGAAGAAGTCACAGAGGCTTCCATTGCCTGTTGTGTAAAGCAAGAAATTCATGGTGACTATGCAATTAACACCTATATTTCCATGGATCTGGACACGGCGATTGCCTTTGCTACCCGCTATGTCCATGAGCAGTTCCATTCTTACGATGAATACGTTCAGGCTTCTCTGGAGGATTTTGTGAATCTGCAGAACGGATTATTCATCGTAAATGTATCAAACACCTCTAACACAGAGTTAACACTCGGTGCTCCGGAGCATATTACCGTTTCCCCGATTCAGTTTTCAGGACGCACCTTGCATATCCCGGTTCTGTATACGTTTGGAACGATTGATTTTTATATGGAACGTGTTTCCATTAAAGAATAAAATAGGATTTTCCTTAAAGTAAAATGCCATAAAAAAACGTCTGCCACAAGGCAGACGTTTTTTTATGTTTCCACTATAATACTTTAGAAAGGAACTCGCACAAACGTGGATTTTCCGGGTGGGAGAAAAATTCCTTCGGTGTATTCTCCTCCTGAATCTGTCCTTCATTGATGAACATTACACGGCTTGCCACTTCCCTGGCAAATCCCATCTCATGTGTGACAACCACCATCGTCATTCCATCTCTGGCAAGTTCTTTCATAATCTCAAGTACTTCTCCTACCATTTCCGGATCAAGTGCAGAAGTCGGCTCATCAAACAGCATCACATCCGGATTCATGGCAAGTGCACGCGCAATCGCAATACGCTGCTTTTGTCCTCCGGAAAGCATTGCAGGATAGACATCCGCTTTATCCGAAAGCCCTACGCGTACCAGCAGTTCATCTGCACGTTTCGAAGCCTCTTCTTTTATCATGAGCCCGGTCTGTACCGGGGCAAGCATGATATTCCCTTTTACGGTATGGTTGGGAAAGAGATTAAACTGCTGAAACACCATTCCGATTTTCTGACGCATTTTATTGATGTCAACGGAAGAATCCGTAATATCCGTTCCCTCAAAAAGAATGGAACCGGAGGTTGGTTTTTCCAGAAGATTCATGGATCGCAGAAACGTAGATTTTCCGCATCCCGACGGTCCGATAATTGCAACAACCTCTCCCTGCGAAATCGTTGTTGATATTCCGTTTAATACATTAACATGGTCAAAAGATTTACAAAGATCTCTCACTTCGATCAATACATTTTTGTTATCGCTCATTTGTCCGCAACCTCGTTTCCAGTTTGTGTACTCCTGCCGTAAGGATCATTACCAGTACCAGATAAATGACCGCAACGCCGAATAACGGAAGAAACGCATCATATGTCTGGCTTCGGATAATGTCACCGCCTTTTGTCAGATCCGGAATTGCAATGTATCCACTGATGGATGTCTCTTTCAAAAGTGTAATAAATTCATTTGCCAGTGCCGGAAGGACATTTTTAAATGCCTGAGGAAGAATGATCAGCCGCATGGTCTGGGTGTAATTCAACCCAAGGCTTCGTCCGGCCTCAAACTGTCCCTCATCCACAGACATAATTCCAGAACGGACAATCTCTGCCACATAAGCCGCCGAATTCAATCCGAACGCAATCACTGCAACCAGAATCTTATTATCCAGTGCAACGAGAATAATATAATACATGATCAGCAGCTGCACCATCGTCGGGGTTCCCCGCCATATGGTCAGATACACTTTACAGATAAAATTCAGGATATTCAGTCCGCCATGCTTGTCATGTGTAGACCGGATGATTGCAACCAGAAATCCAAGAACAATTCCCAGAATAACCGCAAGGGCTGCAATCAGCAATGTATTCCCCAGCCCGCGCAGCAGATACAGATAACGGTCGCTCTCTATAAAATCCTGTTGAAATTTCGCAATAAAATCACTCACTGTTTATCCTCCGAAACAAATTATTTGTTTCTTACAACGATTACCTGACAAGCCTTTGTATAGGTATCCGTAAAGTCAATATTTTTCTTACGATCCTCAGTTACCGTGATTCCGGCAGCACCAAAATCAGCTTTTCCGGAAGATACCGCTGCGATGATCGCATCAAACTCCATATCTTCAATCTTCAGCTCATATCCGAGTTTATCACAGATTGCTTTTGCAATATCTGCATCAATTCCTACAATCTGATCTCCGTCATAATATTCGTATGGCTCAAACTGCGCATTAGTTGCCATAGTAAGTGTTCCGTTTGGATACTCGGTTCCGTCCGGTGTCTCATATGGATGCTTTCCAACCTCATCCCCGATATAATTGCTGGTGATGGAATCAATGGTTCCGTCCTTTTGCAGTTCTTCAATCGCACTGTTAAATTTATCGGTCAGATCCGAATTGCCTTTGGCAATACAGATGGCATACTCTTCCGGATCAAACGTATCGGATAAAATCTTTAAATCATCATTTTTTTCAACAAAAGCTTCTGCCGGTTGCTGATCAATGATCACACAGTCAATCTTTCCTGTTTTTAATGCCTGAATGGCATCTGCGCCTTTATTGTAACGTTCTACCGTACTGCCATCATTCTTTTCATACTCTGTGGCATCCGAATCTCCGGTTGTACCGAGCTGTACTCCGATTTTTTTACCCGGAAGATCATCTCTGGAGTTCACACTGTTGGCAGGTACGGATGAACCGCAGCCTGCTGTTGCAGCTGCCATGGCAGAAACAAGTAAAAGCGAAATCAATTTCTTTTTCATAATCTTTGTCCTCTTTTCATATGTATTTTAAACACCAAGGAATTTTTTAACAACCTGTGGCATTTCTTCCACTTCACATACCGTATCATGAAGTACCGGTGCGGTACGGATCTCTTCGATCGCCTGTGGGACTTTGACATTTCCGATTCTGGAAAGCTCATCTACCAGCTCAAAGTCACCCATAGCATCGTATTTCAGATCAATCGCATCCATAACGCTTCGGGTAAACTTAAACGGACTTGCCGTGCTGGCAATCACGGTCTTTGTCTCGGTATCCCCGGTATCCTTCTTATACTTATCGTATACACCTGCGGCAACCGCTGTATGGGTATCAATGATATATCCGGTATCCTCATATAATTTTTTGATGGTCTTTGCAGTCTCTTCCTCGCTTGTATAATTTCCGTAGAAATCAGCAAGCTGTGCACGCATCTCATCCGTGATTGCATATTTTCCGTCTGTGGAAAGTTCTTCCATCATCTTTGTATTCTTTTCTGCGTCGTTTCCGGCAATACGGTAAATCAGACGCTCCAGATTGGAAGAAATCAGAATATCCATGGATGGAGAACTTGTAAGAATGAAATCACGGTTTCTGTCGTATGTTCCAGTGGAGAAGAAATCATACAATACTTTGTTCTCATTGGATGCACAGATCAGTTTTGCAATTGGAAGTCCCATATTCTTTGCATAAAAAGCAGCAAGGATATTTCCGAAATTTCCGGTTGGAACAACAACGTTAATCTTTTCATCTTTTGCAATTGCACCATTTTTATATAATTTTGCATATGCATATACATAATATGCCACCTGAGGAATCAGACGTCCGATATTGATGGAATTTGCTGATGAGAACTGATAACCTGCAACATCAAGTTCTGCTTCAAGTGCAGTATCATTAAACATCTTCTTCACACCGGTCTGTGCCTGATCAAAGTTTCCGTGGATTCCAACCACACAGGTATTTGCACCTTTCTGTGTGATCATCTGCTTTTCCTGAATCGGGCTGACACCGTTCTTCGGATAAAATACAACAATCTTTGTGCCTTCCACATCTGCAAATCCTGCAAGGGCAGCTTTTCCAGTATCTCCGGATGTCGCTGTTAAAATAACAATATCATTTTTCACCTGATTTTTTCTTGCAGAGGTAATCAGAAGATGTGGCAGAATGGAAAGTGCCATATCCTTAAATGCAATTGTCGGGCCATGGAACAGTTCCAGATAATAAGCACCGTCCGCATCTACCAGCGGTGCAATCTCCGGCGTATCAAATTTGCTGTCGTATGCTTTTTTGATACAATCCTTTAACTCATCTTCTGTAAAATCCGTAAAGAAACGGCTCATGACTTCATAAGCAGTCTCCTGATAGGACATATCTGCAAGTGTATCCATCGGGACATCCAGTGCCGGGATACGCTCCGGTACAAAAAGGCCTCCATCATCTGCCAGACCCTTTAAAATTGCCTGGGATGCAGTCAGTTTTACTTTATCATTTCTGGTGCTTGAATACATTAATTCCATTTTTTCTTCCTCATTTTACAAAAATTTAATCATAACGTTTCTCGTACATTATAGGTAAAAAAGTGGGTGGTGTCAATGAATTTCCTATGTTATACTACTAAAATAACCTGTCAGGGCGAAAGGAGAATTTATGTTAACCGGTGTATATCTTGCGACAAAAAAAGACAAAACCGTATACTATCGCTCCAATATCACGTACAAAGGCCGTCATATCAGCCTCGGAAGCTTCCCCACGGAAGTTCAGGCACATCAGGCATACACTGCCGCCTGCGAGCTGTTATCCGGTACAGAAACCATCGATGAGGCATTTTACCGGACCAACCAGCTTGCCTTTGAAAAAATTGTTTCGCTGATCAATTTCCGGGATAATCATATGTATATTCCTACCCCCATCTATCTGCGCAAAAATTATTTCAGTTATTATCTGAGTATTCACCGGGAGTTAAAATTTGACATTGATGACCTCTTCTATTACAGCAGCCACCGGATTCTGACACGCCAGGGACATCTGTATGTCAATCACTATGGAATGCAGCTTACGCTTCTCGGCCGCTACGGCATCAAAACCCATGCGGTAAACGGCAGGGATTTTTGTTTTGTCAACGGCGATGAAAATGATTTCCGCTACTCAAACCTCAAAATCATCAATCCGTATTTTGGTGTCGAACGCATCGACAAAAACAGAACCGAACACTATAAAGTACGTATCCATATCCACGGCAACATCACTGTCGGTAATTATACAAATGCGATTGATGCGGCAATTGCCTATAACAAAGCCGTAGATCTGGCGCATCAGGCCGGCATATCAAAAAATTTTCCGGAAAACTATATCGAGGAGCTGTCTGCTTCGTCCTATGCCGATATTTACCAGCAGATTTCCCTTTCTCCTAAATATCTTTCTTACCTAAAAGGACTTCCCCGCAAATAAGGGAAGTCCTCTCTGACATCTTTTTATTATTTCTGGTTGATATAATTGACAAGACCTTCGCAGTCAATAATCTTCTGCATAAATGGTGGAAATGCCTGTCCCTGGAATTTCTTTCCGGTTGTCACATCTGTGATGATTCCGGAATCAAAATCTACTTCCACCTCATCCCCTGCCTGTATTTCCTTTGCGGCCTGTGGGCACTCAATGATCGGCAAACCGATATTGATGGCATTCCGGTAAAAGATTCTGGCAAATGTCTCAGCAATGACACAGCTGACACCGGATGCCTTGATGGAAATCGGTGCATGCTCACGGGAAGAACCACATCCAAAGTTTTTATTGGCTACAATAATATCTCCCACATGTACATTTTTTACGAAATCTTTATCGATATCTTCCATACAGTGTGTGGCAAGTTCTTTCGGATCGGAAGAATTCAAATATCTTGCCGGAATGATAACATCCGTATCTACGTTATCGCCATATTTAAATACACTACCATGTGCTGCTTTCATTTCTTATCTGACCTCCTTTTTCTCCGACATCTTCTACATTACTTCCGCCGGGCCTGAAATCTTTCCGGTGATGGCACTTGCCGCTGCAACCGCCGGGCTTGCAAGATATACTTCCGAATCTACATGTCCCATACGTCCGACAAAGTTACGGTTTGTTGTGGATACACAGCGCTCGCCTTCTGCAAGTACTCCCATATATCCACCAAGACACGGTCCACAGGTCGGTGTACTTACGATTGCACCTGCTTCGATAAAGATCTTAAGAAGTCCCTCTTCCATGGCATCCAGATAAATCTGCTGGGTTGCCGGAATTACGATCACGCGGAGTCCTTTGGCTACTTTCTTTCCTTTTAAGATTTCTGCAGCTGTACGAAGATCTTCCATACGTCCGTTTGTGCAGGAACCAATCACAACCTGATCAATTTTCACATCGCCCACTTCATCAATCGTACGTGTGTTATCCGGCAGATGTGGGAATGAAACGGTTGACTTTAAAGTTGAAAGATCAATCGTATATTCTTCGTCATACTCTGCATCCGCATCTGCTTCATATTCTACGAACGGTCTCTTGGAATGTTCTTTCATGTACGCGCGGGTCAGATCATCTACCGGGAAAATACCGTTCTTTCCACCGGCCTCAATTGCCATGTTTGCGATGGTAAAACGGTCATCCATGGAAAGATATTTGATTCCTTCCCCAACAAATTCCATGGATTTATAAAGGGCTCCATCCACACCGATCATTCCGATGATATGAAGAATCACATCTTTTCCGCTGATCCATTTGTCCGGCTTTCCAACGATATTAAATTTGATTGCAGACGGCACTTTAAACCATGCTTTTCCGGTAGCCATGCCGGCTGCCATATCTGTACTTCCCACACCAGTAGAAAATGCACCAAGTGCACCGTATGTACATGTATGGGAATCTGCACCGATAATCACATCTCCCGCAACCGTAAGTCCTTTTTCCGGAAGGAGTGCATGCTCTATTCCCATCTCACCTACATCAAAATAGTTTGTAATATCATTTTTGCAGGCAAACTCACGTACGCATTTGCAATGCTCTGCGGATTTAATGTCCTTATTTGGAGCAAAGTGATCCATCACAAGTGCGATTTTATCTTTGTGAAATACACCCTCTACATTCATTTTTCCGATTTCATGAATTGCAACCGGAGAAGTAATATCATTGCCCAGAACCAGATCCAGGTCTGCCTCGATCAGCTGTCCGGCGCTGACAGAAGGCAGGCCTGCATGTGCTGCAAGAATCTTCTGAGTCATTGTCATTCCCATGGATAATTCCTCCTTTAATATCTTAAACTACTATGATTTTAGCACAGATTATTTCATAATCCTAATACATAATAAACATATTTACCATAACTATATTTTATGATATAATAACTTATTATAATAAACGGAGGCAATAATGAATCAGAATTTATCTTCTTACTGGATTTTTTATACGGTTGCCAATGCCGGAAATATTTCCAAGGCAGCCAAAGAACTCTACATCAGCCAGCCTGCCATCAGCAAATCCATTCAGAAACTGGAAGAAAATTTAGGATGCAAACTGTTTTCCCGCAGTTCCCGCGGCGTTGTACTGACGGACGAGGGCCAGTTACTTTATGGACATGTAAAGGAAGCCTTTGAAACACTGACACTTGGGGAAGACAAATTAAAACGCTCCATCGATCTTGGTGTCGGTCACCTGCAGATCGGTGTCAGTTCCACACTCTGCAAATTTGTACTTCTGCCCTATCTGAAAGAATTCATACGGCAGAATCCGCATATCAGTATTTCCATCAACTGTCAGTCGACCAACGAAACGCTTGATCTGCTGGATGAAAATAAAATTGACATCGGTCTGATTGGAAAGCCGGATAATCTCAAAAACATCAATTTTTACTATCTGGACAACATTGAAGACATTTTTGTAGCCAATCCGGACTATCTCTCAAATCTGAAAAAAAGAGGGATTACCAGAGATTCCATCCTTGGCAATTCCACACTTATGCTTTTGGATAAGCATAACATGACGCGGCAGTATATTGACGATTATCTGCAGGACAATCATATTTCCGTAGCGGAATCCATTGATATCTCGAACATGGATCTGTTAATTGATTTCGCAAAGATCGGTGTCGGCGTTGCCTGTGTCATCAAAAGTTTTGTCACAAAGGAACTCCAAGAGGGATCTCTCGTGGAAATTCCGCTCGGCATCCCGATCCACAAACGGGAAATCGGCTTTGCATACAAGGAAAACTTAAAGCCATCCAAATCCTTACAGACCTTTATTGACTTTTACCGTACTTACAGACCGGAGGAAACACTATGAAAGAACAGCTTCACACCATCCCAATTTCAGACGCCATGGCAAATGCCGGAGAATGTCCATTCTGCTATATTGAACAAAAAACCGAAGAACACATGATGGATTTCGTCCTCGGACATGGTGCCTCCTACATGGAAGCCGATATCCGCGACATGACAGACCGGGAAGGATTCTGCCGCGCACATTTCAAAAAAATGTTTGATTATGGAAATTCGCTCGGCAATGCCTGGATTTTAAAAACACTGATGAAACGTCACGAAGAGGAAATGGATCATGTCTGGAAAACCTTCCGTCCGGACGCTGCTGCAAAACGCAGCAGTCTGTTCGGCAAAAAAACAGATGGTTCTTCCAATTCCATTGTCGAGTGGATCAACCGGCGGGAATCCACCTGTTTCATCTGTAACAGTGTAAAAAATACCTTTCAGGCTTACATGAAAACCTTCTTTTCCATGTACAAAAAAGATGTGGATTTCCGTGCACAGGTGGCAAATACCAAAGGATTCTGCCTCGATCACTTTAAAGTTCTCTGCGAAGGTGCCGACGAACAGCTTTCCGGTGAAGAGAAAAAAGAATTCTATGCCACCGTCCTTCCTCTGATGAAGGAAAATTTCCACCGCGTCTATGAAGACGTTGCATGGTTTATTGAAAAATATGATTACAAAAACAAAGATGCCAGCTGGAAAGATTCCAAAGATGCCATTCAGCGCGGCATGCAGAAATTGCGTGGCAGCGACCCGTCCCGGCCTCCCCATATGTTAAAAAAATAACTTTTGTTTTCTCCTTCCGGCAACCATAAGATAGCCCACATCCATCAAAAGCATGCAAAGAAACACAAGTGCCGCATAGCCAATAAGATACCCCGGATTTCCCATCCTGTCTGCCAGCCAGACAAGCGGAGATCCGGCGGATGGCCAGTTCACAAACATATAATTCACATCATATCTTTTATCAAACCAGTAAATCGGTATCACAACCGCAGTCAGAAATAACACCACCTGCCAGAGTTTTGCAAAATCCGGTCGGATTTCATGGGATGCAAGTTTTCCTGCCACATACAGTACAATTCCCATATGAAACAAAAAGCCTTCCAGTGTAATGAAATGAATGACCGGATAAAAGTTCCAGTTTGGAAATAAAAGTGCCAGCACTGTTCCCGGGAGACAGATGGTATACAGCACCTGCCCCAGCCATTTCCATTTCGTCAGACAATGAACGGCACACAAAATTCCAGCCATGCTGCACAGATGAAACGGGAGTTCATATAAAAACGCTTCATGGATCACCGCAATATAAATTGCTCTCACGACAATCCACACCACAAGGGAACATGCCGTCAGACCATCCATCCGGCGTTTTTTTCTTTCATCCCCTTTTTTATAAATCCATACATATCTGACGCATATGGCAAAAATAACCGAAAGCCACAACAGATGCCATGGACCGAACAACGCAAATCCAATGCCATCCGGAATATGGGTTTCATATGTAAAAAAATAAGAAAGATATGAAAGTTTCACATCAAAGACCTCCTTTTTTACAGTATCTGTGTTTTTCCTTTTTATTATGCAAAACACCCTGCGCCTTTTGCGCAGGGTGCCTTTCCCTTAGAAATCTTCTGTCTGCTGTTTTCTGGCAGACAGGAAACATTTTATTTCATTACAATGTTCACAAGTCTTCCCGGTACATAAATCTCTTTGACAATATTTCCGGTCAGTTTATCTGCAATGACTTCTTTTGCCTTTGCAATTACCTGATCCTTCGGATCATCTTTCTGGATACCAAGCGTTCCCTTTACCTTACCATTGATCTGAACGGCAATCTCCACGGAAGATTCCACCGTCTTTGCCTCATCGAACTCCGGCCATGTCTGCTGATATACTCTTCCCTCGCATCCGATAATCTGCCACATTTCTTCTGTAATATGCGGAGCAACCGGATTCAGCAGAATGATCAGTGTCTTTAACTCTCCCCTGGTGATAGAGCCTTTTTTATAAAAATCATTCAAAAGTGTCATCATGGCAGCAATCGCCGTATTGTACTTGAGGTTTTCAAAGTCATTGGAAACCTTCTTAATTGTCTGATGCATCTTGGTCTCAAGATCCTTGGAGTATCCCTCCTCATCAGTCATAAGATCCTGCAATTTCCAGACACGGTCTAAGAATCTGCGGCATCCCTTTACTCCATCTTCCGACCAGGATGCAGCCAGATCAAACGCCCCGATGAACATTTCATACGTACGCAGGGTATCTGCACCATACTCCTGCACAATATCGTCTGGATTGACTACATTTCCTCTGGACTTTGACATCTTCTCTCCGTTTTCACCGAGAATCATGCCATGGGAAGTACGCTTCTGGTATGGTTCCGGAGTCGGAACAACACCCTGGTCATACAGGAATTTATGCCAGAATCTGGAATACAGCAGATGCAGGGTTGTGTGCTCCATACCGCCATTGTACCAGTCGACCGGCAGCCAGTATTTAAGTGCTTCCGGACTTGCCAGTGCCTTGTCATTGTGCGGATCGGTATAACGCAGGAAATACCAGGAAGACCCGGCCCACTGCGGCATTGTATCGGTCTCACGCTTTGCAGGACCACCACAGCATGGACAGGTTGTATTTACCCAGTCGGTCATTGCTGCAAGCGGAGATTCTCCGTTGTCTGTCGGCATATAACTTTCTACTTCCGGAAGAAGCAGTGGCAGCTCGCTCTCATCGATCGGCACATACCCACATTTATCGCAGTGAACAATCGGAATCGGCTCCCCCCAGTAACGCTGACGGGAGAATACCCAGTCTCTTAATTTATAATTTGTCTTTGCCTGACCAATTCCTTTTTCTTCCAGGAATTTAATCATCTTTTCCTTTGCATCTTTTACTTCCAGACCGTTTAAGAAGTCGGAGTTGATCAGCACACCCGTCGCTACATCGGTAAAAGCAGCCTCATTGACATCCACTTCTTCTCCGTTCTTTGCAACTACCTGAATGATCGGAAGATGAAATTTCTTTGCAAACTCCCAGTCTCTCTCATCATGTGCCGGAACTGCCATGATCGCACCGGTACCATAGCTCATCAGTACATAATCAGATACCCAGATCGGAACTTCTTTTCCGTTGACCGGATTGATTGCAGTCAGACCGTCAATTGCCACACCAGTCTTGTCTTTTGCAAGCTCCGCCCGCTCAAAATCAGACTTTCTGGAAGCCTGCTCGCGGTATGCAACGATTTCCTCCCAGTTTTTAATCTGATCCTTGTACTTATCCAGATATGGATGCTCTGGTGAAACAACCATATAGGTAACACCAAACAATGTATCACAACGTGTGGTGTAAATACGCAGCTTATCTTCTGTATCTTTGATCTGAAAATCAACCTCGGCACCTGTAGAACGTCCGATCCAGTTTTTCTGTGAAACCTTGACACGTTCAATGTAGTCTACATCATTCAGTCCTTCGATCAGCTTATCCGCATAATCGGTAATCTTTAACATCCATTCGCTCTTTACCTTGCGGACAACCGGAGCGCCACACCGCTCACATACACCGTTTACAACTTCCTCGTTTGCAAGACCTACCTTACAGGAAGTACACCAGTTGATCGGCATCTCTTTTTTGTATGCAAGACCGGCCTTGAACAATTTCAGGAAAATCCACTGAGTCCATTTATAGTACTTTGGATCTGTTGTATTAATCTCACGATCCCAGTCAAAAGAATATCCCAGAGAATGTAACTGATCCTTAAAATGCTTTACATTATTTTCGGTCACAATTTTTGGATGGATTTTATTTTTAATTGCATAGTTTTCTGTCGGAAGTCCAAATGCATCCCATCCCATCGGATATAATACATTATATCCCTGCATTCTTCTCTTACGGGCAACAATATCCAATGCGGTATATGGTCTTGGATGCCCAACATGAAGTCCCTGCCCGGATGGATATGGGAATTCAACCAGCGCATAATATTTCGGTTTGGAATAATCATTGGTTGCAGCAAAAGCCTTTTCATCATCCCAGACTTTCTGCCACTTTTTCTCTACCACTTTGTGGTTGTATACTTCTGCCATGTCTTCGCCTCTTCATTTTTCATATTTTTTCACAATACATTTATTTTACACATACCGGGGTAGTTTGTCAATTGTCATGAGGAGGGACATTGCCATGAGGAGGGACCCGCGCTCTTTGCGAGAGGAGTCCTTATGGCTCCACGCGGAAGAAGTTCTTATAGCTTCTCAGCGGGAGGATTCCTTATGACCACTTCTTTCCACCCCGGCACAAAAACAAAAACCCCGATGATATCACTCACCGGGGTTTTTAAAATCAGTTTCTGATTAGTTGTTGATGAGCTTGTCGCTCTCGTTGTTCCAGCTGTACAGCTTACGGATCTCAGCACCAACCTTCTCTGATGGATGCTCAGTAGCAAGCTTTCTCATAGCCTTGAAGTGAACCTGTCGTCCTGCCGGAGACATATCCAGTAAGAACTCTTTTGCAAATGTACCATCCTGAATATCAGTAAGGATCTGCTTCATAGCCTTCTTTGTCTCAGCGGTAACAATCTTTGGTCCGGTGATGTAATCACCATACTCAGCGGTATTAGAGATAGAATATCTCATTCCTGCGAAACCTGACTGGTAAATTAAGTCTACAATCAGTTTCATCTCATGGATACACTCGAAGTATGCATTTCTCGGATCATAACCAGCCTCGCAAAGTGTTTCGAAACCAGCCTGCATAAGTGCACAAACGCCACCACAAAGTACAGCCTGCTCACCGAAGAGGTCAGTCTCTGTCTCTGTACGGAATGTTGTCTCAAGAAGTCCGGCTCTTGCTCCGCCGATTCCAAGACCATATGCAAGTGCAAGATCCCATGCCTTTCCGGTAGCATCCTGCTCAACAGCGATCAGACAAGGAGTTCCCTTACCAGCCTGATACTCAGAACGTACTGTATGTCCTGGTGCCTTAGGTGCGATCATTGTAACATCGACATCCTTTGGTGGCTTGATGCATCCGAAATGGATATTGAAACCATGTGCGAACATTAACATGTTACCTGGCTCAAGGTTTGGCTCGATATCTTTCTTGTACATATCAGCCTGTAATTCATCGTTAATCAGAATCATGATAATATCAGCTTTTTTAGCAGCTTCTGCTGCAACGTATACCTTAAATCCCTGCTCTTCGGCTTTCTTCCAGGACTTGCTTCCCTCATAAAGACCGATAATGACGTTGCATCCGGACTCCTTTAAGTTTAATGCATGTGCATGTCCCTGGCTGCCATAGCCGATGATTGCGATTGTCTTTCCATCCAGTAATGAAAGGTTACAATCTTCCTGATAAAAAATTCTTGCTTCTGACATATCATTGTCCTCCTAAATATGTATACTCTTATATAAAAAAATATTTTTAATAAGTAGCCGTAACTAATCCAAAAAACGGACATCCGACGATCCACGGGTAAGTCCCGTAATTCCGGTACGTGCAAGTTCCAGAATTTCATATCCATCCAGCAGATCTAAAAAGGCATCCAGTTTATCCTGATGTCCTACCAGCTGAATTACCATGGAATCGTTTGTGACATCTACGATCTTTCCATGAAAAATCTCTGTCACATTCATAATCGGCTGACGCTCATTATCCTTTGCGCGGATCTTTACAAGAATCAGCTCCCGGGTAACAGAAAGTCCCGGTTCCAGTTTTTTGATATCCAACACATCTTCCAATTTCAGTAACTGTTTCTCGATCTGATCCAGAATAAGTTCATCACCACTGGCAACAATTGTAATTCTGGTATATTTCGGATCTGCAGTCACACCGGATGAAAAACTGTCAATATTATATCCGCGGCGACTGAACAATCCGGATATCCGGCTCGTCACACCTGGGTTATTTTCCACTAAAAGCGATAACGCCTGTCTTCTCATATCTCGAAAACCTTCTACTTTCTTTGTGTTGTTTAGATCATAATACTATAATCTGTGTTTGTCAAGCACTATTTTTATTATAACTTTCGGTTATATTATGAATAACTCCCATCTATCAGAATGGGACTTTTAAAAGTGAAACATATGGGAATACAGGAAGCTCCCGATTCCTACCCCCAATAAAATAATCACAATAATTTTCATAAGAAGCGCGATCACACTGCAGATCACACCCGCAAGAGCCATCCCTCTGCTGCTTCCGTACTTTGGCTTCTGTAATGCGATAATTCCAAGAATCAGGCCTGCCGCAGCGACAAAGAATGTCAGCCATTTTCCTCCGGCACAGCATGCCAGCAGAATGGCAACAATCCCAAGGATCATGGAGGCAATTCCAAGCCCGTTTGCACCTTCGTCCATATTCTGCGGTGTTCCACCATAAGTATACGGATTATCCGGGTTTACAGGTGTTCCACAATATCCGCACATAACCGAATCATCGGGAATCTCTCTTCCACATTTTCTGCAATACATAATTTCTCCTTTGTTTAATACAAGGTCTTAATGGCACCATTATAATACTGAAGGATTTTTAAAGCATCCGTCAGATCCACTTTTCCGTCACGGTTTACATCTGCCGCAGTCTTTTCCGCGTTTGTAAATGTTTTCGTGTTGTTATAATACTGAATGACATATAACACATCCACCAGATTAATTTTCCCGTCACCACTCACATCTCCAAGCGTATGTACCTGATCCGTGATCGTCACACTTGAGGTCGCCGAATTATAGGAAAAGATATCTCCCTGCTGGTCTTCTACAGATTCTATGGCAACCGTAACATCTGTACTGATTCCATTATTGGAGTATGCTGTCATCCCATTCGCAAGCTGAAAATCAATGTACATCAGATTTCCTGAAGTATTGACATCTGCTGTTGCGGTATATTCCGTTGTCAGATATCCTCCGTAGGAAGACATATTATAATCACTCTGTGTAAGTGTCGACTGCACTTCCGGTGCCAGTGTTATGGACTGAAAAGCAAGAATATTTTTATTATAAGTAATCCTAAGCTTAATTTTATTAAATCCGTCATTTCGGGAAAAATACACCGGTACGGAAATCCGTCCGTTTCCCTTTACGATTCCAAGGGAAAGTGTCACGGTCTTTGCCTGGGAATTCGTCAGTGTCAGCTTCTGCGTTTTCAATTCCACATCCGTTCCATTTGTCCGAAGATAGGACGGGCTAAAGGTAATATCCGTCTTAATCACCGGTTTTGCCGATGTAAATTTCAGTGTGGCAATGGATGATCCTGTCACTTTCACAGGGTCTGCAATCTGCCCGGTTGTATTTCCTGCCGCATCCTTTTTATAATAATCCACGGACAGAAAATGTGTATACCCATTATAGGAAGCCTTCCACTCTCCGTTATTGTCTGTCTTTCCGGATGTGGTGCCCCCGCCAACAACTACCGTAACCGAAGTAAATACTGAATTGTCATAAGTCAGGTATCCTCCGAATCCGGAAGTCTCCGCATTGACAGAAAATGTCACATCAAATGACTGTCCCGCATTTAAATTGATGGAGTCACTGGCAGTCTTCATTTCCAGCGAACCGGCAGCAGCCGTTGTTGTTGCTGCAAATACGTCAGGCGGCTTCACGCCGGCTCCCACAATGACCATACATGCCAGCATGATTCCGGCTATTAATCTCTTTGCTTTTTTCATAAGAATTCCCCCACTTGTATGTGTTTTGATCCTCTATAACTCATTCTATGTCTTATCCTACCATTCTCTGTAGCAAAAGGCAAGACGTAACAAAGCCGGAAATTTATATGGTTTCCCTGTGATTTTCATCCATCATTCTCCTTAACCGTTCGATTGCCGGATAATTATTGGGATTGATCTGCTCTTTCGGTGGGAGTTCTTCCATACGGAAAAAACAAAGTTTTTCTACTTCCTCCTGCTGGCAAATGATCTGCCCGGAAAATTCCCGGCATAAAAAGAGCTCTTCTGCGGCATAAATTTCATCCCCGTTTGGATAGACATAATGTACTTCTTCTCCGGAGACATTCATAAAGTGTTCGAGTTTTCCGCAGATCAGTCCTGTTTCCTCCCGTACTTCCCGTCTGGCACAGTCTTTGAAGCTCTCCCCGAGTTCCATAGAACCCCCGGGATATCCCCATAACCCGTTGTCTGCACGTTTCTGCAGAAGCAGCTCCCTTTTTTCATTCAAAAGCAGCACTCCTGCACAAGTCATAATCAACGGCCGATGACCTACCTGTTTTCTCAATTCCAATATATATCCCATATGTTTTGTTCTCTCTTTCTTTTTTCTGTCTCCATCATAGCACGGGAAAGGAAAAAAGAAAACCGCGCATCTTTTCAGATGCACGGCACTTGCTGAATAAAACGTAACGCTAATATACAAATACAACGTTACCATGTCCGGATTTTCGGTTTCAGACTATTGTAATGTATCATATTTTTAATACTTACCGGATTTTTATAAAGTTTCATCAAAAAACCGAAGCATATGCTCGCTCCATGCTTTGGCTGAAGTACCATATCCTAACCCGATGCCGTGATCCCCCGTCGGAAAAGTCTCACACAGATGCTTCACCCCTGCTTTCGTAAGTGCCACGTCTAACCGGGTCGTATTGCTGGCCGGAACACAGCCGTCATCGAGATTCGCATAAGCGTATGTTGGCGGATAGCCGGTCAGATCGTGAAGTTCTACCGACAGTTTTTTCTGAAGATCCGGGTTTCCACCTGTATTACAGCGGCAGCTTCCCTCATGATATTCCGAGGTAAAACTGATCACCGGGTACAACAGTCCTACCCCGTCCGGCCGCGCAGAAATCCTTCCATATAGTTTTTCCAGCTCCGGATGCGCACAAAAAATTTC
This sequence comes from Roseburia sp. TF10-5, assembly GCF_003462365.1. Taxonomy (NCBI): domain Bacteria; kingdom Bacillati; phylum Bacillota; class Clostridia; order Lachnospirales; family Lachnospiraceae; genus Roseburia; species Roseburia sp. TF10-5. Next base: position 293,040 of record NZ_QTYW01000001.1, read on the forward strand.
TGTTTTCAGTTCTTCATGCAGCATTGCCGTGCTTGCGCACAAATGCCCACCGGCAGAAGCTCCCACCACAAGAATACGGTTTTCATCAATGCCATACTGCCGTGCATGTGCACGTACATGCATAATGGCCAATGCCAAATCCATCTGGCACTGCGGATAGGTATTGGGCTGGATGCGGTAGCTTAAAATAAAACATATAGTTTCACTCCCTGCCAAAAACCATATCATAAATCACATCCGTAATTTCAGAATTGTCCGGCAAAATACCTGTTATAAAAAGTCACGCAGCATACGTTTTCTGCTCGGTGCACCAAGTTTACGCAGTGCCTTTGCCTCAATCTGACGGATACGCTCTCTTGTCACATGAAACATCTGTCCCACTTCTTCCAGCGTGTGTGGCTGATTTCCGTCAAGACCGAACCGCAGTGTGATCACTTCCTGCTCACGATCCGTCAGGTCTTTCATGGCAAGTGAAATCTGCTTATTACGCATCTCCGCAATCGCATTCTCCTCCGGGGATAACGCATTGGAATCCTGCACAAAATCGCCCAGATGGGAATCGTCCTCATCCCCTACCGGAGCCTCCATGGAAACCGGGTCCTGACTAAAACTCATGATCTCCGTTACACGATCTTCATCTTCGCCAAGCATCTCCGCAATTTCCTTATTGGAAGGTTCTCTTCCCAGCTCCTGTGTCAGGGTACGGCGTGCGCGGACAACCTTATTGATTGTCTCCACCATATGTACCGGAACACGGATCGTCTTTGCCTGATCTGCAATTGCACGGGTAATTGCCTGACGGATCCACCATGTCGCATATGTGGAAAACTTAAATCCTTTTTCGTACTCAAACTTATCGACTGCTTTCATCAGGCCGATATTCCCCTCCTGAATCAGATCCAGAAGCGGCAATCCCCTGCCGACATACTTCTTGGCAATACTTACTACCAGTCTGAGATTGGCTTCAATCAGTTCCTTCTTGGCTTCCGGATCCCCCTCACTGATCCGCTTGGCAATCTTTTGCTCTTCTTCCATGGTAAGCAGACGCACCTGTCCGATCGTCTTTAAATACTGACGTACCGGATCCGTGATATCCGCCCCCTCCATAACCGAGAGATCTTCCTCGATATTTTCCTCGGAATCTTCCTCAATATCATCATCAATATCCAAAAGAATCTTACTTTCTTCCAGTTCTTCGTCATCCACCTCATCCGGTTCTTTCTCCTTTGCAGACAAAGAAACCGTCTGCTCCATGTCATTTTTTGAGCGAAGGACTTCGATCTTGTTATCTTCTAAAACTTTTAAAATGTTGTCAAACTGCTCAGAGGAAATCTCTACCCCTGAAAATGTATCCAGGATTTTGCTGTATGCGATCTTATCCTGATTCTTTTTGCCCTGTTCGATCAGGCCTGCTACCATTTGAATAATAGAACGTTTATCTTCTGTCACGAAAAATACTCCTTATCAATAAATTCCCCTATTTTATTTTATATCTTCTTTTAGGTTCTAAAACATTTTACCACAATTCAAAAATAATTCCACACCTTTTTTCGTATTTATGTTCATTATTTGATACTGCCGTTTATTCTCCCCTGTGCTCTGCTCCTGCATTGCCTTGTTATTCCCGGCTCTTTCTTCCTGCTGGTGGCAGCCGATCCCCCTCATGTATCTCTGATACCCTGTCAATGCCCTGTCTCTCATAACTCCGGTGGGCGGTGTCGTTTGGAATGTCCGGATTGTATACAGGCTTTCCATACTTCCGTATTACTATTGTTATTTATTGTGACAAATATTTTGTCTGAATACTTATCGCCAACCCTGTTTGATTCAATTTCCGATTTTGGAATAGCCTTCTTTCATACGCTCCATAGTTTGCCCCATTGGCAGCTTTCCTGAAGAAGTGATTTCCAATCGGTTGTCATATACCACAACCTGTATCGTACCATGATCCAGATAACGATATTTAATGGTATTGAATCAAAAATATTATGTCTCACTTTATTCTCTTCTTTACAGGCACTTTCTCGGCATATTCCTGTTCCAGTTCCTCCGCCAGATACGCATCGCTCATGCAGTGCATATCGGAAACACCATCACGGATCAGCTGATAAACCAGTGAATGATAAAAGAAATCCAAAGCCGCATCCAGTGAAAGTCCCTGCTGTTTAGCAAAGCATTCAATAACACGGCTATATTTTTTCTGAAGCAAAATCGGATTCGCTGTCATAGTGTTTCACTCCCTTCAAAACGCAGCAGAGACAGTGCTTTCTCTGTGCGGAAACATATTTGCAGGTTCGGCTTTTCATAACGCAGGCGGTTGATAGCTTCCGTTTTATCAATCAGTCCGTCAAAGAACAGCTCCACCGTATTGAACACCTTATCATTGGCAACACCGCCTACAACAAGGTCATAATCCGTCAAATCTTTTCCACTGCGGCAGTTCAGAATAAAATCCAGCCATTCTTCGGAATAAGAATCGAATTTCAGCGTTTTTAGTTCAGCTTCCCGGCTTTCATCGTATTCATACCTGGAGATAATACCATTTTTCCCACGGTATTTGAACTTGCCGCACCACTTCGCTGCCTGTTCATACAACGGTGTGACATAAAAGCCACGCCCGAAGTCTACGTTAGGGCGGGAATGAACCAAATCCGGCTTAGCAATCTCTAAGAAAGAACCATGATAGAGAATCATACTTCCACGCCCCTTTCTTTCATCACATCAAGAAGATCATTAACGATATATTCCCGGCTCTGGGTATGCAGCACTTCATATTCCGGCACGATATAACCGTTCAGAATGTTGCTTTTTTCAGTAAATGCCTGATACACACGCTCTGCATCCACACCCAGCTTTGCCGCTACATTTTCAATGCAAAACACGGCAAACTCCAACTCTCTGGAATTTTTGATTTTTTCATCCGCCATCACGTGTCAACCTTTCCTATATTTTTAATAATTCATAGACTTTTTTAAAAATTCAACCTTTGTTCTATTTCCTTATCTGCACAATAAAATCAAAATAATCTTTTCCAATTTTAGTTTCGACATCTGGATAACCTGATGTATCAACTATCCAATGATTTTATGGGCTTTCCTTATATTGTATTTAATTTAAAATTATTTATTGTTATTTACAGTTTTTTGCTTTTATTTTGCTAACGCGGTCAAATTGCGGTCAAACTTCTAATTCATTTAATTTCTTCATGTACTCTGCCTTCTCTTTATACCCTCTGATTTCATTTGCACCAAGTTGTAATGCTCTGCGAATATACTCTTCATCATTTTCATCAGACGCATGTTTACACCTTCTAGTATGATTCTGCTGCAGTTTTGAAGAACATGGATACAATTCTTTTACTATTACGATCAACTACAGTATACCATCAAAACAAGACGATTTCTATTATATCTACATTTTCCACCAAATGATTCACAATAAAATTGTACTTATCAATAGAAACCAATCGCGGAATACTGCCAACTTCTCGAGACAGTTTTGTCCTGTTTAAAATATCTACATAAGATACGATAAAATACAGACCATGGAACAATTGTGTTGCAGGGTGGCTGACCTCTATTTTATTTTACATAGAATGGGGGGTGGTGCTGATGAACAAGAGATTTGATTTTAAAGACCTCATGACCTTTGGTCTGTTCATTCTTGCATTACTGACATTCGTATTTACGTTTATCAGATAATGTTTTAGAGCATAAAAAAACACCCCAAAAACTTTGACTGAGTACTAGGGTGGATTTTCTAACTAGATTTACGAGGTCAACCACTTGTGGGCAGTTGTTCCTCTTTTATTTACATTAACTATAACACGACACGTTCCAAAAAACAAGTAGCATTATTTATATCATATGATAGCCCTAAAATCACAGAAGGCAAGCTCATAATCAAACAAAATTATCCTAACCGTTACAATAAAACGCTTAAGGGTGTCTGTATTCCGGACACCCTCTTTTTATATCTAAATCCGGCGGGAAATTTGCGTCCTACCGTTTGTGTTCTACGTGCGTCCTACTTGTGTCCTACGTGGCAAAATTTAAGGCTACCGTGGAACATTGTAAACCACGATAGCCCTTGATTTTACTGTGTTTCTTAGAACTTACCAGCCTTTGCAGCTTCCTCAACAGATACTGCAACAGCAACAGTAGCACCAACCATTGGGTTATTACCCATTCCGATCAGACCCATCATCTCAACGTGAGCCGGTACGGAAGAAGATCCAGCGAACTGTGCATCAGAGTGCATACGTCCCATAGTATCTGTCATACCATAAGAAGCAGGACCTGCTGCCATGTTATCTGGGTGAAGTGTACGTCCTGTACCACCGCCGGATGCTACGGAGAAGTACTTCTTACCCTGCTCGATACATTCCTTCTTGTATGTACCTGCAACCGGATGCTGGAAACGTGTTGGGTTTGTAGAGTTACCAGTGATGGAAACACCTACGTTCTCATGATGCATGATTGCAACACCTTCCTGAACATCATCAGCACCGTAACATTTTACAGTTGCACGAAGTCCGTCAGAGTATGCTTTTTCGTACTCAATGTTAAGCTTTGCAGCCTTGTAATCATACTTTGTCTCTACGAATGTAAATCCGTTGATACGGGAAATGATCTGTGCTGCGTCTTTTCCAAGACCGTTTAAGATAACACGAAGAGGTTTCTGACGAACCTTGTTTGCCTTCTCAGCGATACCGATTGCACCCTCAGCAGCTGCAAATGACTCGTGTCCAGCTAAGAAACAGAAGCACTCTGTCTCCTCCTCAAGGAGCATCTTACCAAGGTTACCATGTCCTAAACCTACTTTACGATGATCTGCAACAGATCCAGGAATACAGAATGCCTGAAGTCCTTCACCGATTGCTGCGGCAGCATCAGCAGCTCTCTTGCATCCCTTCTTGATTGCGATTGCAGCACCTACAGTGTAAGCCCAGCAAGCGTTCTCGAAACAAATTGGCTGAATCTTCTTAACCTGATCGTAAACGTTCAGTCCAGCGTCCTTTGTAATCTTTTCAGCTTCTTCGATAGAGCTGATACCATAGCTGTTTAAAACAGCGTTAATCTGGTCAATTCTTCTTTCATATCCTTCAAATAATGATGCCATTATATCGTTCTCCTTTCCAATTATTCCTGACGTGGATCGATAATCTTAACTGCATCGTCCACACGGCCATACTGACCCTTAGCTTTCTCCCAAGCTGTGTTAGGATCATCACCCTTCTTAATGAAGTCAGTCATCTTTCCAAGAGAAACGAACTGGTAACCGATTACCTCGTTATTCTCGTCAAGAGCGATACCTGTAACATATCCTTCAGCCATCTCAAGGTAACGAACACCCTTCTCCTTTGTTGCATACATAGTACCAACCTGAGAACGAAGTCCCTTTCCTAAATCTTCCAGACCAGCACCTACAGCAAGTCCGTCATCAGAGAATGCAGACTGTGTACGTCCATATACGATCTGTAAGAAAAGCTCTCTCATAGCTGTGTTGATAGCATCACAAACTAAGTCTGTATTTAAAGCTTCCAGAATTGTCTTACCCTGTAAAACTTCTGCAGCCATAGCAGCTGAATGAGTCATACCAGAGCAACCGATTGTCTCAACTAATGCTTCCTCAATGATACCGTTCTTTACGTTAAGAGAAAGCTTGCAGGCACCCTGCTGTGGTGCACACCAGCCGACACCGTGTGTAAATCCTGAAATGTCCTCAATTTTCTTGGAATGAACCCACTTTCCCTCTTCCGGGATAGGAGCTGGCTCATGCTTTGCGCCCTTTGCTACAGGACACATGTTTTCAACTTCCTTTGTGTAAATCATCTTAAGACTCCTTTCGCATGTTAATTGTAGATAAACTCGTTATCATTCGACATACCGCTAATATTTTTGCATATTTTTTTCCTAAAGTCTAGTGCAAATTCGCACTTTTTTAGATACAACTACTATTTTTCTTTTTTTGCCACAATATGGTCTGCATCCTTGTAGATATGGTTTGCCGGAATCACTCCGCGGACAGAAGAAAGCGGATAGACATTACAATTCGGGCAGATAACCGTACCCGGATTTAAAACGGAGTTGCATCCTACCTCTACGTGATCTCCGAGCATAGCTCCAAATTTCTTAAGTCCTGTTTCAATTTCTTCACCGGAATCTCTGCTGTCCTTTACAACCACAAGTGTTTTATCCGATTTTACATTGGAGGTAATTGAACCGGCTCCCATATGGGACTTGTAACCGAGAATGGAATCCCCGACGTAATTGTAATGTGGTACCTGTACCGTGTTAAAAATGATATCATTTTTGATCTCCGTGGAATTTCCGACAACCGATCCTTTTCCAATGATCGCACTCCCGCGAATAAATGCACAGTGACGGATCTCGGCATCTTCATCAATAATCAGCGGTCCGTTCAGACATGCCGTAGGCGCAACGGTTGCACTCTTTGCCACCCAGATATTTTCTCCACGTTTCTCATAAATTTCCGGATCGAGTGTCGGACCGAGCTTTTTGATAAAATCGCTGATTCCTTTTAATGCTTCCCACGGATATGTAAACTGTGAAAGATACTCTCCCGCGATAGACTGTGATAAATCATACATGTTTTTGATTTTTGCGTTTTCCATTTTTTAATCTCCTTACATTTTAATTTTCATGATTACTGATCGTTTTTCTTCCAGACTCTTCCGTTTTCTCCAAAGCCGTTGTTTCCTCTGCGGCTGCTGTTTTCTTCGGCGGTGCCTCCCCCGGATTATCAAAATCAAACGAAATCTGATCATTTTCATATTTCAGGCAGGTGTCAAATGTATTGCCCGCCTTTGAGGTAAATCCGGCAATCTTCTGCTTCGTCTTTCCGGTCGTCAGCAGTTCTTTCATCACTTCTTCGGAAAGTTCCACCTTAGCAACGGTATGCCAGATCTTAAATCCGCACGCACATTCATACCTCCACTGCGTCTTCATCAGCATTTTGCCGCATTTCGGGCATGGCACGGTTGTCTCTTCCGGTTTCGGTTTCTCCGGAAAATCAAATGCGATCTCCCCTTCTTCCGTCAGTTTCAGCGGCGCATCAAATTTCATACCGGTCTTTGCCACAAATCCCGAAATTACCTCTGTCTTCTTTTTCGTCAGAAGCTCTTTCACCTGCGCTTCTTTCAGCCGGACACTTGCGATACTTCCAATCATAAAGCTGCAGCTTTCCTTATCATCTTTTTTATGATTGGCACACATAAATCCAAACGGTGCCACTACAATATCCCCACCACACTTCGGGCACTTCACATCTTTGACTTTCTTTGGCTCAACATTGTCAAAATCAAATTTCAGCCCGGTTACTTTCCCGTTTTCATCTTTTGCGAGAGCTACGCGCGCATCAAATTTCTTCCCTGTTTTTGACTTAAACCCACGCATGGTTTCCGTAATGCCATCGTTTAAAAGTTGCCGGACCTGTGCTTCCGTAAAAGATTTCTCTGCCATCTTCCCAATGGAAAACCTGCAGCTGTTTTCATCGCCCGGCTTATAGTTGGCACATCCATAACCAAAAGAGGTTGCAATGATCTCACCCCCACAGAGCGGACACTTTACATCGCGGATCACTTTCTGTTCCACGCTGTCAAAATCAAATACAATATTCGTCTTTCCCTCTTCGGTTTTCTCCAGTTTCAGACAGGCATCAAATTTTTTACCGGTTTTTGATTTAAAACCGCGCAGGGTATCTGTGTGACCATCCGTCAGGAGCTGCTTTACCGCAGTAACCGGCAGGGTTTTTCCGGCGATCGTTCCAATGGAAAACCGGCAGCTGTTCTCATCGTCCGGTGAAAAGTTTACACATCCATAGCCGAAAGATGTCTTTTTCATCTGTCCGCCACATACCGGGCACTTTACCTCCGGAATAATTTCCGGCTCTACGTCTGAAAAATCAAATGCAATATTAACTTTTCCGTTTTCGTCTTTATCTACCTTAAGTTTTGCATCGAACCGTTTGCCAGCCTTGGATTTAAACCCGCGAATGGTCTGGGTATGCCCCTGTTCGATAAGTTCTTTTACCTGTTCCTCACTCAGCTGAACACCTGCAATTTCGCCAATATTAAAATTACATCCTGATTTATCATTCTTATAATTCGCACATCCATAGCCAAATGGCGTGGTTACAAGTTTTCCACCGCATGCCGGGCATGTGACGCCAATCTTTCTTCTCGCACCGGCACCTCTTGCATGTTTCCCGGCAAAATTACTGATACGTTCCGCAAGCGGTTCCCGCAGATCCTGTCCGATCATCTTTTCCGTTTCGGTTCGGATGAAATCTTCCAGTTTCGTCCGGTAATCCCAGAAATCCACGGTTCCCCGTGTAATTCCATCAAGTCCCTTTTCCCAGGAAGCTGTCATCTTCGGGTTCAAAAGTGCCGGGACGGTCATGCTCACCACCTCAAATACCATCTCCCCGAGATTTTCCGGTGTGAGCACCTGCGTCCGTTTATTCAGATTGAGATAATGGATGCGGACCAGTTTCTTGATAATTTCCGCACGGGTGGCCGAGGTACCGATTCCCGAACCTTTAATCTGTTCCCGAAGCTCCTCGTCCTCAATCAGCTGTCCTGCATTTTCCATGGCAAGCACCATAGAACCGGAGGTGTACCTCTTCGGTGGTGAAGTTTTTCCCTCTTTCACCTCATATCCATCCACAGAAATCTCATCGCCCTTTTTCAGCCGATCTGCCAGATGTAGCAGTTCCTTTGGATCCGTATCTTCTTCCTCTTTCTTTGGAACCCCCGCAATTTCCAAATAACCGGGTGTCTTTAACACACGTGCGGACGCATAAAAACGTTCCTTCTTTTCCCCCACATCCACAACAGCCGTCATTTTTACATTCTGATATTCTGCCGCCGGATAAAACACACTGAGAAATCTCCGCACGATCAGATCAAATACCGATTTCTGCAGAGTATTCAGTTTCCCAAGCTCCGTGAGCTGACCGGTCGGAATGATCGCATAGTGGTCTGTCACTTTAGCATCATCGGTATACTGCGTTCCTGCAATATTTCCATACAGCTTTCTGTCGAGAATCTGCTCCACAAAATCCGAAGTCGGCTCATATCCCCGCAGACGGCTGATATTTTTATGGATTTCCTTTGCCACCGGAGTGGAAAGCACACGCGCATCGGTACGCGGATACGTTGTCAGTTTCCGTTCATACAGATCCTGCGCCACCTGTAAGGTTTCATCCGGGCTGATCTTGAATCGTTTTGCACATTCTGCCTGCAGCTCTGCCAGATTAAATAGTAACGGTGCCCGTTTTCTGGAAATATTTTTTTCGATGGATTCCACAATCGCAGGATGTCCCTGCACGCGGTCAATCAATGCCAGTGCATCCTTCTTTTCCCGAAATCCGTTTTCCTTATACAAAAGCGGCGATGCAAAGTACCCTGATCCCTCGACGGCTTTCCACTCACCCTGGACATGTGCATCTGTAAAATTTCCGACAACACGGTAAAACGGTGTCTCCTTAAAATTGCGGATCTCGCGCTCACGGATCACGACCATCCCAAGCACACAGGTCATCACGCGACCGACCGCAATAGCGGTGTAGGAACGGGTTCCTGCCGCATTGTTTAACAATCCTCCATATTTTACCGACATTACACGGGAAAAATTAATGCCCATGGCATAATCTTCAATGGTACGCATAATACCGGATTTTCCGAGATTTTCATAGGCAGACATCGGTTTTGCTTCCCGGATTCCCCGTTGGATCTCTTCCTCTGTCTGCGAATCGATCCAGACACGAAGTTCCTCCATGCCGTCTCGCACACCGCCGAAATTGCGGATATTTTCCTCGATCGTCTGTCCTTCTTTTCCGGCATCTCCTGCCCAGTAGACACGGTCGATATCCTCGCGCATCAACATTCCGTGAACCACATCATACTGCCGGCTGACATCTTTGATCACATCATATTTATATTCTTTTGGAAGAAATGGCAGATCTTCCAGTTTCCACTTTTTGTATTTTATATCATAACTTTCCGGATATACCATGGCTACCAGATGTCCCACGCACCAGGTGATTACATATTTCTGGTTTTCCAGATAGCCATCCCTGCGGCCTCCGCTCACCCCGAGAACTTTTGCAAATTCCTGGGCAACCGACGGTTTCTCCGTTATGATCAGTGACTTTCCCATCTTCTATCCCCTATTGGCAAACTTTTTCTATAATTCGTTCATATCAATCAGCTCAAACCGGTCATCCGTTTTGGCATGCTCCGCCAGCATCGGTTCAAACCGGGTTGCAGAGAATAAAAAGATATGCTCCGAACGGATTTTTGCCTTTTCCATGTTCTGATACAGTTCCTCGCACATCTGCGATGTCAGCTGTGGCTGATCCCAGTTACATAGTCCCACAATATTTCTGCGGTCTGTGCTCTGGGCAATAATATCAATGTTTCCTGTCTTTCCAACCCAGGTTCCGATCTTATGAACCGGAAACGGCATGCGTCCCATTTGATTTAAAAGCATCATATACTCCATGCAGACATTCCGGAAATAACGTTTCAGATATGTGCCAAGTTCCGGTGCAATGTAGCGGTCGTAAAATTCATGCGGTTTCAGCAGATAAAGATCTGACATATGCGGAAATACAAATTTAAACCAGAAATTAATAAATGTATCTTTGATCTGGTATACCCCTTTTTTGGCATTCTCCCAGCCGCCGGTCTGAAACGACTGCACTTTCTCTACAATATCAAAATGGCTGAGATTTTTCATATAAACACTGATCTTTGCACGGGAATATCCGGTTTTTGCATACAGGTCATTCAGTTTATTGTATCCCTGTGCAATTGCAGATAAAATTGTGTTATAGACGGAAAGTTCACGCAGTTCTGCAGAAATTTTCTGTTCTGCCATATGAAACAGATATCCCCCCTCCGTCAGCACAAGCCGGTAAATATTCTCCCTGTATGAAATTTCCGGATTCCATGCTTCCATAAATCCCGGCACCCCACCGATGGTTCCATAAATACGGATACAGTCGCTGACCGAAAGTGCCGGAAATGTCCGGACAACTTCCAGGAAATTCAGATCTTCCACTTTATGCAGCACATCAATACGACGGAATCCATCCCCGAACGCATCTTTTGCATCCTGCGTGGCCCATACAATGGAAGAAGACGCCAGAATGATCATCACCGGTCCCGGATAAAGCCGTTTCATCTTTAATTTTAAAATACTTTTGACAAATTCCGGATCTCTTTTAATTGCATACTGTGCCTCATCAATCACAATCACCAGTTTTGATGCATCTCCGCTTTTTACCCGGTTAAAAAATTCATCATAGGAATATCTGCTCAGCTTCATCTGAAAAGCATTTTGAATTTCTTCTCCCATTTTCTGCATCTGTTCCTGTGCGGAAAGCTGTCTGCATCGATAATAAAAATACTTTTTCCCCACACAGAATTCTTTGATCAGCTGTTCTTTTCGGCAGTCCATTCCGCCATACAAAAGCATCAGCTGGTTTCCTGATTTTGCATACCAGCCTTCCAGTTCTTTGAGATCTGTTTTTTTTGCGTTCATCCCGATTCCTCCGTACAAAATTCCTTCTGCTAAAAGAAATTATATCACTGATTAATATCTCTCACAAGGTTTTCGGCAAAAAGAAAGAAGTGCAGTTTTTGCACTTCTCTCCAAAAATCCGTATTTCAATTTAATACTTATTTCTTTGTGATATATCCCTGTGCCTTTAACAGCTCTGCACATAAAACTGCACCACCGGCTGCACCACGAACGGTATTGTGAGATAATCCAACGAATTTCCAGTCATATACGGTATCCTCTCTCAGACGTCCGACAGAGATTCCCATGCCATGCTCAAAGTTTACATCCAGGCTGACCTGCGGACGGTTGTCCTCTTCTAAGTACTGGATGAAATGTTCCGGTGCACTCGGAAGCTTCAGTTCCTGTGGCACACCACTGTAATTCTTCAGTGCTTCGATCAGCTGCTCTTTGGTAGGTTTCTTCTTGAATTTCACAAATACAGCTGCTGTATGTCCGTTTAATACCGGTACACGGATACACTGGCAGGTAATGACTGGTGAAGTTGCAGGAACAATCTGCTTCTTCGCATCATCTACATGACCCCAGATACGCAGAGGCTCTTTCTCAGACTTTTCTTCCTCACCACCGATGTATGGAATAATGTTTCCAAGCATCTCTGGCCAGTCCTTGAACGTCTTTCCTGCTCCGGAAATAGCCTGATAGGTAGTGGCAACGACTTCATATGGCTCAAACTCTTTCCATGCAGTCAGAACCGGCGCATAACTCTGGATGGAGCAGTTTGGCTTTACTGCTACGAAACCGCGCTTTGTACCAAGACGCTCTTTCTGATACTTGATAACTTCCATGTGCTGTGGATTGATTTCCGGAACTACCATCGGCACATCCGGTGTCCAGCGGTGGGCACTGTTGTTGGAAACAACCGGTGTCTCTGTCTTTGCGTAATCTTCCTCAATCTTTTTGATCTCGTCCTTTGTCATGTCTACAGCAGAAAATACAAAGTCGACCTGAGAAGCTACCTGCTCTACTTCATTTACATTCATTACTACAATATTCTTTACAGCTTCCGGCATCGGAGTATCCATCTTCCAACGGTCTCCCACTGCCTGCTCATAAGTCTTTCCTGCACTTCTTGGGCTTGCTGCAATCGTGGTAACCTCAAACCATGGATGATTCTCCAGCAAAGAGATAAATCTCTGTCCTACCATACCTGTTCCGCCAAGGATACCAACTTTTAACTTCTCACTCATTTTTCCAATCTCCTCTGTTCTTTTCTTTATACGCGGACACCTGTCTTTTACAGAAAAACATTTTTGTTTTTTGTCCGCGTTACACGAACATGTGTCTTTATAGGAAATATATTACTTGAAACCAGGTAAAATTACAAGGAACAAATTGTCCTAAATAAATAAAATATTCCTCAAATATATGTAGGACTTGCACAATCTGAAATACCGACTAAGCGGTATTTCAGGCAATGCATCAGAGATGTACCGCAATTACGTGCATCGCATCGACAAGCGATTCTGCATACGATGTGCTGCTCCTTTTGTCTCATTTTTTCTCCAGATATGCCTCTTCGATTGCGATCACTTTCTTCATCGCCTCATCCCCTGGTGCACCGATCGTCAGACGCTTGTTGACACAGGTTTCCATGGAGATTGCATCATAGACATCCTCCTCAAATACCGGAGAAAACTGTTTTAATTCTTCCAGACTCATATCGTCAATCGGCATCTGTTTGTCCAGACAGTACAAAACAATACGTCCGATAATTCCATGCGCATCGCGGAACGGAACCCCGTGATTTACAAGATAATCGGCAGCATCCGTCGCGTTGGTAAATCCGTGTGCGGCACTCTTTCTCATAACATCCTTATTGAATTTCATGGTATCAAGCATGCCCGTGAATAACACAATACAGCCTTTCGTTGTGTCGATGGCATCAAAGGAAAGTTCCTTGTCTTCCTGCATGTCTTTATTGTAAGCAAGCGGAATCCCCTTCATCGTGGTCAGAAGCGACATGAGCGCGCCATACACACGCCCGGTCTTGCCTCGGACAAGTTCTGCAATATCCGGATTTTTCTTCTGTGGCATGATACTGCTTCCGGTACTGTATGCATCATCAATCTCTACAAATTTGTATTCGTTGGAATTCCAGATGATGATTTCCTCGGAGAAGCGGCTTAAATGCATCATAATGGTTGCCATGGCAGACAGATATTCGATCAGGTAATCGCGGTCGGAAACACCGTCCATACTGTTTAAGGTCGGTCCGTAAAAGCCAAGAAGCTCTGCAGTATATTCGCGGTCAAGCGGATAGGTTGTTCCTGCCAGTGCGCCGGAACCGAGCGGGCAGTAATTCATGCGCTCGTAAATATCGTGCATACGGGAACGGTCACGCTTAAACATTTCAAAGTACGCCCCCATATGATGTGCGAGTGTGATCGGCTGCGCTTTCTGCAAATGGGTAAATCCTGGCATAATCGTCTGCGTATTTTCTTTCATAATGCGAAGCAGTACCTGCAGCAGCTGTTCCAGCAGTTCATCCGTCTCAAGAACCTGCTGCCGGGTATACAGACGCATGTCCAGTGCCACCTGATCATTTCTGCTTCGTCCGGTATGCAGTTTCTTTCCGGTATCTCCCAGACGGTCAATAAGGTTTGCTTCCACAAAACTGTGAATATCCTCATATTCCGAAGTGATGGCAAGCTTTCCGCTCTCCACATCCGCAAGAATTTCCTGTAAACAGGAAACAATCGCCTGCATCTCTTCCTGTGTCAGAATGCCCTGCTTTCCAAGCATACGCACATGTGCAATGGAACCCTCAATATCCTGCTTGTAAAATTTCTGGTCAAACGAAATGGATGCATTAAAATTGTAAACCAGCTGGTCTGTCTCCTTCGTAAATCTTCCGCCCCATAACTGTGCCATATCTAAATTCCTCTCTTTCTTAAATTCTTTGTTTTTTTATAAAATCTGTTCTTCCTGCTGTCTGCGCAGTACGATTTCACGGTCGCGGTCACGCTTGGAATACACACACCCACAGTAGTACTGCCGGTACATGTGATACTCCTTAGAAATTTCGGTCGACTTTTTATAGCCTTCCTTCTTTTTAAAATCCGAAAACAGATAACGGACACCAAAGGTATCTGCCAGTTCTGCTCCGATCTGATTTAACTTTTCCGCATTTTTCAGCGGACTGATGGATAGTGTTGTCGTAAAGAAATCAAATCCGTGCGCTTTTGCATAGGACGCAGCCTCGGAAAGCCGCAGCCGGTAACAGGCAAAACAGCGCTCTCCCCCTTCCGGGATCTCTTCCATGCCCTTTGCCATATCGTAAAACCGCTGTGTATCGTATGCACCTTCCACAAAAGAAACCGGATATTTTGTAGGAAACTCAGCAATAAAACGTTCCTGCTCCTTTGCCCGCATATGATATTCTTCCGGCGGATAAATATTGGGATTGTAATAAAATACCGTTACATGGAAATGTTCTGCAAGACATGCAATACAATAAGAACTGCACGGTGCACAACAGCTGTGCAAAAGGAGGCTTGGAGCCTCCCCTGCCGTACAGTTTTCACGGATCAGATCTTCCATTATTTTCTGATAATTTTTTTTATTCATCTTTCATCTGTATACATCTGATTAAAAATTTCTTTTCCGGTCTGCGTCCGGAAAATTTGCTGATATGCCTGTTCAATTCCGTGACGATTGACGTCATCTTCATATAAATTGACCAGAAAATCTGCCTCCACCAGAATCTGATAATCCAGTCCTTCGATATTATCATATGTATGATGATGTCCGATCAGATAGCAGATACGGTCGATCAGATAATTTTCAATTCCCACATCGGAAAGCATTCTCTGTGCCACAATCGGTCCTTCCTGCTCCTGCAGCTTTCCGTCACACCGTCCATACTTTTCTTCTGCCGGACGGATTCCAATGTCATGGGTATAAGCAGCTGCTTCCAATATAAAAAGGGATGTCTCGTCAAGCCCTTCTTTTGTTCCGATGATTCTTGCGAAACTATGCACTTTCATGAAATGCTGAATCCGTTTCGGATCTCCGGAAAAAAAGGCGATCATCTGTAAAAACAGCTCATCCAGCTGTTGCCTGCTGTAATAACTACTGTCACTACTGTCCATTGTGTGTTTCTCCTTTATCTAACATCTGCAGTGCAAACGTCGCTGCAATGTAAACAACTGCACATAAAATAATCAATACTGTTTTTTTCCCGGCAACACCGGCACAAAGTTCTGCCAGAATAAGAAGTCCATGCACCCAGAGTTCCGCATGATGCAGCATCACTGCAATAACTGCCTCAATGATAACAAGCAGACACATAGGAACTACCGGAACGTTAAGGACTCTCACCCCTACAATCACCATAATTGCAACAATTGCTGCAAAGGCCAGTAATGTCGGTACCTGAAACGTCTTTTTGTTCTTGTCCATTTTTTACCTCAACCTTTATTCTTATTTTCTTTGTCTGCGCCCATTATACCAATTTCATGCCTAAGAAACAAGCACTTTTTAAAGTAAAAAAGACACGTCTTCCATCGGATACCCGATACAAAACGTGTCTGAAACGAAGCCAATAAGGGGACTCGAACCCCTGACCCACGCATTACGAATGCGTTGCTCTACCAACTGAGCCATATTGGCAAAACGTACTTGTATATAATACCAAAACCGATTCAGAAAATCAACTGTTTTTTCATAAAATTTATATTAAAAAAAGATTGACTTTTCACATGGATTCTGTAGAATAGAAATTGTTGAGTTTATAATTAGTAAACAAAAAATCAACTAACAATCATGTTTCATAAATTTACGGGAGGCATGCCATGGACATTGGACACCGCATGAAAGAACTGCGCATCCAGTACGGACTGACGCAACAGGAGCTGGCGGACCGTGCCGAGCTGACCAAGGGCTTTATCTCACAGTTGGAACGAAACCAGAACTCTCCGTCCATCGGAACTCTTCTGGATATCATCCAGTGCCTTGGTACGACACCAGCAGAATTTTTTACAGATGAAGAGCCGGAACAGATTGTTTTCAAACAGGAAGATTATTTTGAAAAAACCGACGAAGAAAAACACTGCTGTATTGAATGGGTCGTTCCCAATGCACAGAAAAACCAGATGGAACCGGTTCGTCTGACTTTACACGCCGGTGGACGGTCAGAAGTTTATCAGCCCCATGAGGGGGAGGATTTCGGTTATGTAATCAAAGGAAACGTCCGTATCCACTATGCCGGACAAAACCAGACGGTACATGCCGGGGAATCTTTCTATTTTAAAGCAGGGAAAAAGCATTATCTGGAAAACACCGGTGCAAAAGATGCTGTCATCATCTGGGTGACTACCCCACCAAATTTTTAAGAGGACAAACGTATGAGTAAACATTTAATTGATTTTATTGGAATTTCCAAATCCTACGATTCCAATCTTGTGTTGGATGATTTAAATCTGTATGTCCGGGAGAATGAATTTTTGACCCTTTTAGGTCCGTCCGGATGCGGAAAAACTACAACCCTGCGTCTGCTGGGAGGCTTTGAAAGCCCAGACAAGGGACAGATTCTGTTTGACGGACAGGATATCACAGCTCTTGCCGCCAATGAACGGAAACTGAATACCGTTTTTCAGAAGTATTCTCTTTTCCCGCATATGTCCATCGCCGAAAACATTGCATTCGGCCTTAAAATAAGTAAGAAAAGCAAAGCATATATTCAGGATAAAATCAAATATGCCTTAAAACTGGTCAATCTGGAAGGATTTGAAAACCGTTCGGTCGATTCTCTCTCCGGTGGTCAGCAGCAGCGTATCGCCATCGCCCGTGCGATTGTAAACGAGCCAAAAGTCCTTCTTTTAGATGAACCTCTCGGTGCACTTGATTTAAAACTGCGTCAGAACATGCAGTATGAGCTCATCCGTCTGAAGGAAGAACTGGGAATTACTTTTGTATACGTCACCCATGACCAGGAAGAGGCTCTGACCATGTCCGATACCATTGTTGTCATGAATCAGGGATATATCCAGCAGATCGGTACTCCGGAAAACATTTACAACGAACCGGAAAACGCATTTGTTGCCGATTTTATCGGACACAGCAATATCATTGACGGAACCATGATAAAAGACGAACTTGTAGAGATTCTCGGTGCCCGTTGGGCATGTGTCGACAAAGGATTCGGCAATAACAAGCCGGTCGACGTTGTCATCCGTCCGGAAGATGTAGAACTTGTCGATCCTTCGGAGGGAACACTGCGGGGTGAAGTAACCTCCCTGATTTTTAAAGGTGTTCATTACGAGCTTGATGTCATGGCCGGTGGCTATGAATGGCTGGTACACACCACCAGCTATATTCCGGTCGGCACCAAAGTCGGAATCAAAGTGATCCCATTTAATATCCAGATCATGCATAAGCCGGAATCTTCCGATGAAAAGGCGGTGGAGATCGATGCGTAAATTTAAACAGCAATTTCTTGCCGGTCCATACCTCATATGGATCATCGGTTTTATCCTCCTGCCGCTTATCATGATTCTTTACTATGGATTTACAAACGGCGATGGCAGTTTTACATTATCCTATATCACAGCGATAGCAGATGAAACCAACCGCAAAGCCATGGGACTTTCCCTGAAGCTTGGAATTATATGCACCATCGTGTGTCTGGTTCTCTCCTATCCGCTGGCAATGATTTTAAATAATAGGAAGATCAAAAATCAGGGACTGGTTGTTTTTATCTTTATGCTTCCGATGTGGATGAACTTTATGCTCCGTATCCTGGCATGGAAACTTCTGCTTTCCAAAAATGGTGTAATCAACTCCATTCTCACAGGTTTCGGGCTTTCCCGCATCAATATCATAAATACACAAACAGCCGTTGTCCTTGGCATGGTATACGACTTCCTGCCGTTTATGCTGCTGCCGATTTATAACTCCATGACACGGATTCGTAAAGACTGGATTGAGGCGGCCCGCGATCTGGGAGCCGGAAATGCAGCCATCTTTTTTAAGATTATTCTTCCGCTTACCGTATCCGGAATCATCAGCGGAATCGTCATGGTATTTGTCCCGTCACTTACCTCGTTTGCAATCTCGCAGGTATTAGGCGGTGGTCATGTTCTTTTAATCGGAAATGTGATCGAGCAGGATTTTATGCAGGGAATGCAGTGGAATGCCGGAAGCGGTCTTTCCTTTGTCCTGATGATCTTTGTAATCGTAAGTATGACAATTGTAAATATATTTGATAAAGAAGGGGAGGGAACATCCATATGTTAAAAAAATGTGCATCCCGGATCTATATGGTCCTGATTTTTGCCTTCCTTTACCTTCCGATTATTGTGTTGATTGCTTTGTCTTTCAACGATTCCCGTTCCAAGGTAAAATGGGGAGGCTTCACGCTCCGGTGGTATACCGGCTGTTTTCAGGACGAAAAGATTATGACTGCATTTGTCACAACTTTGCAGGTCACTTTCCTGTCCGCAATTATTTCCACACTGATTGGAACACTTGCCGCGCTCGGCATAGCCGCCATGAAAAAACGGCACCAGACCATTTATCTCGGCGCGACCAATATTCCGCTTCTGAATGCGGATATCGTAACCGGTATCTCCATGATGCTTTTGTTTGTGAAATTTATCGACCTCGGATTTGTGACGGTTCTTTTAGCGCACATTACCTTTAGTATTCCTTATGTTATTTTAAATGTGCTTCCGAAAATGAAACAGACAAACCGCAGCACCTATGAGGCGGCACTTGATCTCGGAGCAACGCCGCTGTATGCATTTTACAAAGTCACCTGGCCGGAAATCCGTCCCGGTGTGTTCTCCGGATTTATGATGGCAGTCACCATGTCACTGGATGATTTTTCCATCACCTATTTTACCAAAGGAGCCGGGGTCAATACCCTCTCCACCATGCTCTACACAGAACTTCGCAAAGGAATCAAACCGGAATTGTATGCACTTTCCACGATTCTGTTCTTTGCCGTTCTGCTCATTCTTCTTGCCGGAAATGTTTATCCGGGGAAGAAGCGTGTTGCAGCCAAATAAATTTTCCATTGGAATTTTATTCCAGCCGAAAGGAGTCCTATTATGAAAAAAAGAATTTTCTCTGCCCTCTTAATTTCTGCTCTGGCAGTCAGCGCACTCACTGCCTGTGGGGGATCTTCCTCTGCGAAAAAAAACGGACAGACCTTAACCGTTTTAAATTACGGAAAATATATCGATGAGTCCGTAGTCAAACAGTTTGAAAAAGAAACCGGTATCACCGTCAAATACGAAGAATATGAAAGTCCGGAAGAAATGTATACCAAATACAAAGCCGGTTCCATCAACTATGATGTAATCTGCTCTTCCGAATATATGGTTGAGCGTCTGATCAACGAGGGCGAAGTTCTCGAAGAAGATTACGATGCCATGGACAACTACAAAAATCTGGATCCAACGATCCTTGATATGTCTGCTTCCTATGACAAGAATCACACTTACTCCGTTCCATATTTTTACGGGACTCTTGGCCTTCTCTACAACAAAACAACCATTGATGCCAAAACCGTATCAAGCTGGGACTGCCTGTGGGATCCTACCTATGAGGATGAAATCATCATGGAAAATTCCGTCCGTGATACGTTTGCCCCTGCCCTGATCTCCAAAGGGTATTCCTTAAACGATACCGATGAAAATCATCTGCGGGAAGCCCTCGACATATTAAAAAAGCAAAAAGATGATAAAATCGTATATGCCTATTATGTAGACGAAACAGCTGACTCCATGATCGGGGAAGAAGCTTCCATCGCACTGTGCTACTCCGGCGAGGCTGCACTGGCCATGGCAGAGAACGACAATCTGGATTATTCCGTTCCAAAAGAGGGATCCAACCTCTGGATCGATTCCTGGTTCATTCCAAAGTCCTGCACTAACCAGACCAACGCTTTAAAATTCTTAAATTTCCTGTGCAAGGATGATATCGCAGAAAAGAATTTCGAATATGTGCAGTATGCCTCTCCGATTACATCTGTGGTAGAAAATCAGGACGCTGACGTAAAAAATAACGAAGCTGTCAATCCTTCCAGTGACACGATAAAAAGATGTGAAATCTATAAAGCATTAAGTGATGATGATTCCGCCAAGTACACAAAGCTGTGGCAGGAACTTCTCTCTTATTAAAAAACCGAGAAAAATGATTGCAATTTCAGTCAAAACATGCTAAAGTAAATCCACGGTGTCTGGTTAACACCGTGGATTTTTCATCTTCGGAAACGGTCATTCCGAAATTTCCCATATATACATTTGTTTTCAATTACATATGAACTATCAGGAATTTTTAACAACGATCCGTACACAGCTTTCTCTGCGTATCGAGACAGGTGTCACTTTAGACATTCGTTCCTTTACCAAAAATAACGGAACACATTACGATGGTCTGGTACTTCTCCATCCGAAGAAAAACGTGTCACCTGCGATCTATCTGATGCCATACTATCATCGCTATCTAGAAGGGGTATGCCTTGAAGAAATCTGTGAAGATATTCTTCATACCTATCAGGCGCATGCCCCGGAAGAAAATTTTGACACGTCCTACTTTACCGATTTTTCCCGTGCCAGCGAGCACATCGTCATGCGTCTTGTAAGCTTTGAAAAAAATCAGGAACTGTTAAAAGAGGTTCCGTTTTTCCGCTATCAGGATCTGGCCGTAATCTTTTACTGTCTGCTCCATGCAAGTGCCGAAAACCAGGCAAATATTCTGATCCACAATCATCACTTAAACCTTTGGAAAACCGACAAAGAAACGCTCTACCGGCTTGCGAAGAAAAACACGCCACAGCTTCTTCCCCCACAGCTTACCCCGATGAGCAGTCTTCTCAAAGAAATGCAGCTCGTCGCGGAAACTCCACTCCCGGAAGCAGCCCCGCCACTGTATGTTCTGACCAATACGTACCGGACCAACGGTGCAACCGTTCTCCTCTACGATGACATCTTAAAAGAACTGTCCGATTTGTTTGAAAAGGATCTGATCATTCTGCCAAGCAGTATTCACGAAGTACTGATTCTTGCCGCCGATGAAAACGACAGGCAGAATCTCGACCATTACACCGCAATGGTAAAAGAAGTGAATGCCTCACAGCTTCAGGATGAAGAAATTCTGTCCGACCATGCCTACTATTACTGCCGGCACAGCCATCTGCTGACCATGCCGCAGCCGGTCTGCACTTCATAGATTATATTTCCAGACACAAAATCCCCGCAGAAAAAATTCTGCGGGGAACATCTATTACATTTCTACCAGTTTATCATATAGCTTCTCATATGCATGTGCCGAAGCATTCCAGGAAAAATTGCGATCCATCGCACGATAGATCAGTTCTTTCCATGCGGCCTTTTGTTCATGCTCCACACGATACGCATACCGGACAATATCTGCCATTTCCTGTGCATTAAAATTCGCAAATGAAAAACCACATCCTGTATTTTCATATTCATTGTATGGTTCTACCGTATCCCGGAGTCCTCCGGTTTCACGTACGATCGGAAGCGTTCCGTAACGCATGGCAATCATCTGTGCCAGCCCGCATGGTTCAAACATGGAAGGCATCAGCAGCACATCACTTGCCGCGTATATATGGTGCGAACGCTCCTCGGTAAATCCGATATGTACGCTTACCTTGTCCGGATACTTACTCTGATAATGGTGGAACATATTTTCATACTGGCTTTCTCCGGAACCAAGAACCACCAGCTGTATATCCATTTCGGTTAAAAGTTCATCCAATACGCAGCCGATCAGGTCAAATCCTTTCTGGCTGGTCATACGCGATACGATTCCGATCAGGAAAGCATCCTCCCTGACTGGAAGCCCAAGTTCTTTCTGTAATGCAACTTTGTTTTCTTTTTTCCCACTCACTGCATCTTTTTTCGAATAATTTACCGGAATATAAGGATCTGTCTGTGGATTATATTCTTCATAATCAATTCCGTTTAAAATACCATAAAGGCGATCCTTTCGGGCAGTCATCAGGCCACTTAAGCCCTCTCCCCCTTCTACGGTCGTAATCTCATTTGCATACGTCGGGCTGACGGTAGTAATATAATCTGCATATACCACGCCACCCTTTAAGTAATTTGCTTCGCCATAAGATTCCAGTTCATATGCATTGAAAATGTGTGCCGGGAGTCCTGTAATATCCATAATCTCCTGAATTCGCCAGCGTCCCTGAAACTGCAGGTTATGAATCGTAAACACGGTTTTGATTCCCGCATAAAAATTATCATCTCCAAATACCGTATGCAGAAACACCGGAATAAGTCCTGTCTGCCAGTCATTGCAATGGATAATGTCCGGGGCAAAATCAATATACGGCAGACTAGCAAGTACTGCCTTGGAAAAATATGCAAACTTTTCCACATCTTCATAGATATTGTTGTATGGAGATTCTCCTGCGAAATAAAATTCATTGTCCACAAAATAAAAGTGAACACCATGATATTCTGACTCGAAAATTCCAACATACTGCCTGCGCCAGTTCAGATTTACATAAAAATGGCACAAAAATTTTAAATTTGGAAGAAATGAGCGATCCATGCAGGCGTATTTCGGAATAACTACCCGCACATCATACTCTTTTTTGTCAAAATATTTCGGAAGTGATCCGACAACATCGGCAAGACCCCCGGTTTTCACATATGGCACTGCCTCTGATGAAACAAACAGAATCTTCTTCATACACAACACTCCTTTACTTACCCTTCATCTGTAATCGTATTTTGTCCGTAATAAGAGCGATAAATTCCGAGTTGGTCGATTTTCCTTTTCCATTACTGATGGTATATCCGAACAGATCATCCAGCGTATCCATCTTGCCACGGCTCCATGCTACTTCAATTGCATGACGGATGGCACGCTCGACACGGCTTGGTGTCGTATCAAATTTCTTTGCGATCCCCGGATATAAAATTTTCGTAATAGAATTTAACATGTCCATATTCGTCACAGACATGATGATTGCCTCCCGCAAATACTGGTATCCCTTGATATGTGCCGGAACCCCAACCTCATGAATTATCTCTGTGACATCCTCTTCCAGTGTCTGTAACGAGTACTTTTCCGATTTCTTTTCCATCTCAACCGGTCTGCCAATTTCTTTTCGTACTTTGTTTTTTCGACGGTTAAGTGTCTTGATCCGGTCCAAAACAATATTCCGGTCAAACGGCTTCATAATGTAATAATCCGCTCCCCGCTCAAACGCGTCTTCGGTAATCTTTTCATTGCTGATTCCGCTGATCATCAGAAATGTTGGCCGGTTCTTTAGTGTATGATCTGCCCTGATCCTGTCAAGGACTGCCAGACCGTCCAGTTTCGGCATAATAATATCCAATAATACAACATCCGGTTCTTTTTCCCTGATCAGATGACAGGCTTCTTCTCCATCCTTCGCCATCCCGATCAGGTGCAGTTCATCATCACTGGTTACCATTTCTTCCAATAAGTCACGCATAACCTCGTTATCATCTGCAATTGCGACATTTAGTTTTCCCATGTAGGCCTCCTAGAATGTCAAATTCAGTCAAAAATAAGCATACCAGAAAGCACTGTCCGATTTTGTCAAAATTTGTCGATAAATACAGTTAAACTATAGCACAACTGCCAATTTATTTCAATGTCTTATGCATTCTCTTCGAATTGGGAATTATACAGATCTGCATAAAATCCCTTTTGTGCCAGAAGCTGTTCGTGTGTCCCCTGCTCTATGATATCGCCATCTTTCATCACCAGAATCAGATCCGCATTTCTTATCGTAGAGAGTCGATGCGCAATGATAAAGCTGGTCCGTCCACGCATCAGATTATCCAATGCCTTCTGAATCCGCACTTCGGTACGGGTATCTACCGAAGAGGTTGCCTCATCCAGAATCAGAATCGGGTTATCCGCAAGGATAGCACGTGCAATTGTAAGAAGCTGTTTCTGTCCCTGGGAAACATTACTTGCATCCTCGTTTAACTCCATCTGGTAGCCACCCGGAAGTGTCTGGATAAAATGGTGGGCATGTGCGGCTTTTGCCGCCTCAATCACTTCCTCATCTGTGGCATCTAAACGGCCATACCGGATGTTTTCCATGATAGATCCCTTAAACAGCCAGGTATCCTGCAATACCATACCAAATGCATCCCGAAGTTCCTGACGGTTAAAGTCGCGGATATCATGCCCATCCACCTGAATGGCTCCGCCTGTCACATCATAGAAACGCATAAGCAGTTTGACCATTGTGGTTTTTCCTGCTCCCGTTGGTCCGACAATTGCAATTTTCTGTCCAGGTGTTACATGAGCGGAAAAATCCCTGATAATGATCTGGCCCGGATTGTATCCGAAACTTACATGGGAAAAATCCACGTAACCATCCACATGGTCGAGATGCACAGCATGTTCAACCGTCAGTTCTTCTTCCTCTTCGTCCAGAAATTCAAATACGCGCTCGGAGGCTGCAGACATCGACTGCAGCATATTTGCCACCTGCGCAATCTGCTGGATCGGCTGAGTAAAATTCCGGACATACTGAATAAATGCCTGAATTTCACCAACCCCGATGGTTCCGCGGATTGCCAGAAGTCCTCCGGAAATTGCCACTCCGACATAACCGAGGTTTCCGACAAACTGCATGATCGGCTGCATCAGTCCGGATAAAAACTGGGACTTCCATGCCGATTGAAACAGAATCTGATTGGTATCTTCAAATTTTTTGATGGTGCTCTCCTGCTTATTATATGCCTGCACCACCAGATGTCCGCCATAGACCTCTTCCACCTGTCCGTTGATATGTCCCAGATATTCCTGCTGCTGGCGGAAATATTTCTGCGAATGTTTGATAATAAACGAAATCAGGATGGCAGATACCGGAAGAATCACAAGTGAAATCAATGTCATAATTCCGGAAATTGAAATCATCATCACAAGTGTTCCGACCAGTGTTGCCACACTCGTAATGATCTGCGTCACACTCTGATTTAAACTCTGTCCAAGTGTATCCACATCATTTGTGATGCGGGATAGCACCTCTCCGTACGTGCGGCTCTCGAAATATTTCATTGGCATGCGGTTGATTTTCTCTGAAATTTCCTTACGCATGCGGTAACAGATTTTCTGCGTGATTCCTGTCATGATCATTCCCTGTATAAAACTGAATACTGCAGAACAGATATACAGGCCAAGTGTAAACAATAACACTTTGGCAATATAGGTAAAATCAATAGATCCGGTTCCCGCGATCTTTTTTCCGAGACCTTCCACCAATGCATTCGTTGCACGTGCCATAACCTTTGGTCCGGCAACGGAAAAGACGGTAGACACCGCCGCAAAAATCATAACGGCAACGATTGCATACCAGTATCTTCCGAGATAACGAACCAGTTTTTCGATAGAGTTTTTGAAATCTTTTGGCTTTTCTCCCGGCATCATTCCTCTGCCCGGGCCGCCCATCGGACCGTGAGGTCTTCTTGTACGTTGTTCTGCCATCTTATTTCACCTCCTCAGAAAGTCCCAGTTCTTTGGCAGACAGCTGGCTCCTGGCAATCTGCTCGTAAACTTCGCAATTGTGCAGTAATTCCTCATGCGTGCCTTTTCCGACAATCTTTCCATCGTCGAGTACCAGTATCTGGTCCGCATGCAGAATTGTACTGATTCGCTGTGCGACAATGATCACGGTCGTATGTTCCGTCTTTGTCTCAAGTGCTCTGCGGAGTGCCGCATCGGTCTTCATATCCAGAGCGGAAAAACTGTCATCAAACACATAAATCTTTGGATTTTTTGCAATTGCTCTGGCAATGGCAAGCCGCTGCTTCTGTCCGCCGGAAACATTGCTTCCGCCCTGTGCAATCGCACTCTCATACCCATCCTGTTTGCTGTCAATAAACTCTGTTGCCTGCGCAATCTCCGCTGCTTCCCGGATCTGCTCATCTGACGCATCCTCTGCCCCGAAGCGCAGATTGCTTGCAATTGTACCAGAGAAAAGAATTCCCTTCTGTGGTACAAATCCGATATGTTCCCGCAGATCCTGCAATGTATACTTGCGGATATCCGTTCCGTCAAGCGTGATCTCTCCGCCTGTCACATCATAAAAACGCGGAAGCAGGTTGACCAGCGTAGATTTACCACATCCGGTACTTCCGATAATTGCAGTGGTCTTTCCTGGCTCTGCAACAAAATCAATATCCGAAAGCACATCTTCCGTGGCTCCCGGATACCGGAAATTTACATGATGAAAGGCAATCACACCCTCACACTGTTCCATGGCAGCCGGCTCTTTCGGATCTGTAATCGTACTTTTTGTGCGTACAACCTCATCTATACGCTCTGCAGCTACACCGGCTCTCGGCATCATGATAGACATCATAGTCAGCATCAGAAATGCCATAACGATCATCATTGTGTAAGTAATAAATGCCGTCATGGAACCAACCTGCATATATCCGCCATCGATCCGCTTTGCGGCAACCCACACAATCAGAAGCGTAATGCAGTACATGATCATCATCATTCCCGGCATCATAAATGTCATAACACGGTTGGTAAACAACTGCGTCTTTGTCAGATTGCGGTTGGCCTCATCAAACCGCTCTTCTTCCCGTTTTTCCCGTCCAAATGCACGAATGACATTTAATCCTGTCAGAATCTCTCTCGAAACCAGATTCAGCCGATCCACGAGATTCTGCATAATCTTAAACTTCGGCATGGCAAGGGAGGTAAGAAGCATTACAAATCCAAGAATAACAAGCACCGCAAGCGCGATCACCCATTCCATTCCTGCATGGGTCTGTGCAACCTTAATCACACCACCGATTCCAATGATCGGAGCATAAAGAATCATTCGCAGAAATACTGCAGTCACCATCTGAATCTGCTGTACATCATTGGTACTTCTCGTAATCAGGGATGCCGTTGAAAAATGATCCATCTCTGCATTGGAGTACTGTACGACATTGCGGAATGTCTTATCACGCAGATCCCGTCCGATGGATGCTCCCACACGGGAAGCACAATATCCGACAACCACTGCCGCCATAACCATCAGCAGCGCAAAACCAAGCATCTTGGCTCCGGTGGTCCATAAGTAATGTTTCTGAATGGCATCTACATCCACACCTGCATTTTTATCACAGGAGATCGCATAGGTCACACCCATGGATTTCAATGTAGAAGATCCGATCGCATCAATCTGTCCAGACACCTGCTTTCGCATCTCAAGAATCTGCTGATCCGGTACCTGGCCGGCTGCCAGTGCCTGCATCAGCTGCTTCATATCTACCTGCGTCCCATCCGTTCCCATTTTCGCCGTGATAGCCTTCTCGTCAATATCGGACTCCTTCATCTGGGACATCTGATATACCATGACGATCGGCTCCAACAGAGACTCATCCATATCGTCAAGCGTATCCTCTTCACAATTTCTCACATAGTTTCCGTCTTTTTTTTGCTCCTTATAACAGGCGGCAAATGTTTTCTTTTCCCTGCTGGTCATAAAAAGCTGTGCTGACACAAAATCTTCCTGTGTCATTTCTTCTGGAAGAATATGCTCCACTCCGCTGCTCATGATTCCGACATCGATAATATCCGATGTATACTGTGGCAGGGACAGATCACAAAATGCCTGCATCACAAGAAAAGCCACAATAACCAGAATCCATTTCCAGTATGGGAGCATGTTTTTAAATATTTTTCCCATGATTTAACTCCTTTTCATATGCATAGCTTTTATACTATCACGAACTGATTTCCAGAACAATTCCTATTATATAAAACTTTTCTTAAATTAAAATGAAATGTGTGGTGCAACCACGGGCACCACACATTTCATTTTCTGATTTTATACTGCTGGAATTATATAACCGGCCTTCTTCATTTCTTTTGTAAAATCATCGACAGACATTCCTGCTTTTTCTGCGCCAATTTCCACTGTAATGATTCCATCCTGTACCAGGGATGCATATGCACGAATCTTTCCCTCTCGCTGTCCTTCGATTCGACCTTCCACACGTTCCTCATTCAATTCATCCGCCATTAAAACACGTAATGCCTCACACATGATCCTTTCACTTCCTTTCCATTTTTGCACTTTCTCCATGTTACTGTTTACAATAACCTGGAGCACAACATCTGCAAGATTCTTCTCTCTTTCCGAAAATGCACTCACCCTCAATAAATACTGACGCATCAACGATTCTTCCAGATGATTCGTCAATGCTTTTAGCTGTACATGCATATCCACATCCAGTTCCGATGACGCTATGATCTGCACCGGAAACATCACTCCACTGACATAGTAAATCCCTACTGTTTCTTTTTTACATTCATACCCGGATTTTTCCAGTTCCTGCATCAGCTTCACCGGCTTCCGATCACGAATCAGTGTAATGGTAATCTCCTCTGCCGGAATCTCATTCACATGATTTGGCAATACTTTATACAGGCACGCATATGCAACCGCCTTGTAAAAAGTATCAATGTTCAGCTCATCCATCGGGGATTTATATTCAAAAATATTGTGTTTCCGGAAAATCTTCCCGATTTCATTTTTTATTTTGCAGTCCCTCTTTACTTTTACAACCGTACAGTCAATCGGCAAAGGTTTTTCCGTAAGCTGGAACTCATCGGTAAATTCCAAATTTTCTGCATCCTCCAATAGTTCCGGGCGCAAGGCTGAACAGAATGCCGGATGCCACTGTAGCTTCTTTCGTTTGTTCTTTTTCCAAATGTTCTCCTTATATTATATGTGGTTTTTGCTTTTATTTCAACGCATAAAAATTGCAGACTGTTAAACCCTGACCGTCAATCTCCGACCGTCAAAACCTGACTGTCAAAACCTGACCGTCAAAGGCACATCAAGGTTCACATCTTTCACTTATGCAACAAAACAAATGGGATTTTCTGGCAGAAACTGCCACTGAAAAAAGATATGTTTACTATACCATATGTTTATGACCACTGCAAGAAAAAACATCCCGAGCTGGAAAAACAATAGGAAAAACAAAAAGCCATGCAATGGAAAAATCCAATACTGCATGGCTTTACAAAATTAATTTTATACCGCAGGGATTACATAACCTGCCAGCTTCATTTCCTTTGTGAAATCATCGACAGACATTCCCGCTTTTTCTGCACCTGTTTCCACGGTGATGATCCCATCCTGCACCAGGGATGCATATGCACGAATCAGTCCTTCGCGCTGACCTTCCACTCTTCCTTCGCGCTGACCTTCCATACGCTCCTCATTCAATTCATCTGCCATCAAAACACGTAATGCCTCACACATGATCCTTTCACTTCCTTTCCATTTTTGCACTTTCTCCATGTTACTGTTTACAATGACCTGCAGCACGATATCTGCAAGATTCTTCTCCCTTCCCTCAAAGGTACTCGCCTGCAATAAATACTGGCGCAGCAACGATTCCTCCAGCCTGTCGGTCAGTGCCTTGAGCTGTACATGCATATCCACATCCAGTTCCGATGACACTATGATCTGCACCGGGAACATCGCGCCATTGACATAGTAGATTCCTGCTGCTTCTTTTTTATATCCATACCCAGATTTTTCCAGTTCCCCCAGCAGCTTCACCGGCTTGCGGTCTCGAATCAGTGTAATGGTAATCTCCTCTGCCGGAATTTCATCCACATGATTTGGTAATACTTTATACAGGCACGCATACGCAACCGCCTTGTAAAAAGTATCAATATTCAGCTCATCCTTCGGGGATTTATATTCAAAAATGTTGTGTTTCCGGAAGATCTTCCCGATTTCATTTTTTATTTTGCAGTCCCTCTTTACTTTTACAACCGTACAGTCAATCTGCAAAGGTTTTTCCGTAAGCTGGAACTCATCGGTAAATTCCAAATTTTCTGCATCCTCCAATAGTTCCAGGCGCAAGGCTGAACAGAATGCCGGATGCCACTGTAGCTTCTTTTGTTTTTCTTTTTTATTTTTCAATTGTTCTCCTTTTATTATACAAAACTGTTATACTCTTTTCAACGCACAAAAATCACGTATTAATAAACTCATAAAATTTAAACAAATGGAATTTCTGGCAGAAACTGCCTCTGAAAAAAGATATGATTACTATATCATATGTGTATGCCCGCTACAAGAAAAAACATTTCAAGTAGGAAAACAAAAAGCCATGCAATGAAAAATCCAATACTGCATGGCTTTACAAAATTAATTTTATACCGCAGGGATTACATAACCTGCCTGCTTCATTTCCTTTGTGAAATCTCCGACAGACATTCCCGTTTTTTCTGCACCCGTTTCCACGGTGATGATCCCATCCTGCACCAGAGATGCATATGCACGAATCTGGCCTTCTCGCTGGCCTTCGATTCTGCCCTCTCGCTGACCTTCGATTCTTCCTTCTCGCTGGCCTTCAATTCTGCCCTCTCGCTGCCCTTCCATACGTTCCTCATTCAATTCATCTGCCATCAAAACACGTAATGCCTCACACATAATCCTTTCACTTCCTTTCCATTTTTGCACTTTCTCCATGTTACTGTTTACAATAACCTGCAACACAACATCCGCAAGATCCTTTTCCCTCTCTGCAAATGCACCGACCTCTAACAAATATTGCCTCATCAGAAAAACAGTTCAGAGCAAATAAAATAAAATTTCCTGTTTGCATACTCTCCAAAAAGAGGTATTATATAGAAAAACACAGGAGGTATTCAAATGAAAGCACATAAATATTGGTCCCTTGGTGCATTGGCAACCATGATCGGAACTATCTATACCGGCTATAAAAATATGAAATCAGCTCACAAATATTTTGCCTGCAGTTCTCTTCTCTGCATGATTATGGCTATCTACTCTGGTCATAAAATGCTTTCTGCAAAATCCAGGAAAAAGAAAGACTCTGTTTCTCAAGAATCCGCAGAATAATTGAAATTATAGATGTTTTTACCCATACATACTACATGGCTTTACAAAATGATTTTATACCGCAGGGATTACATAACCAGCCTGTTTCATTTCTTTTGTAAAGTCATCGACAGACATTCCTGCTTTTTCTGCACCAACTTCCACTGTAATGATTCCATCCTTTACCAAAGTTGCATATGCACGAATCTGGCCTTCACGCTGACCTTCCACGCGTTCTTCATTCAATTCATCTGCCATTAAAACACGTAATGCCTCACACATTGTCTGTTCACTTCCTTTCCATTTTTGCACTTTCTCCATGTTACTGTTTACAATAACCTGAAGCACAACATCCGCAAGATTCTTTTCCCTCTCTGTAAAAACGCTAACTTCCTGCAGATACTTCCACATCAGCGGTTCATCCAAATTGTCAGTCAGTGCCTTGAGCTGTACATGCAAATCCATATCCAGTTCCGATGATGCAATGATCTGCACCGGGAACATCACACCACTGACATAATAGATTCCGGCTGTTTCTTTCCTGCATTCATACCCATCACTACTTAATTTCTGAAGAAGCTTCACTGGCTTGCGGTCTCGAATCAGTGTAATGGTAATCTCCTCTGCCTGAATCTCATCCACATGATTTGGTAATACTTTATACAGGCATGCATACGCAACCGCCTTGTAAAAAGTATCAATGTTCAGCTCATCCTTCGGGGATTTATATTCAAAAATGTTGTGTTTCCGGAAGATCTTCCCGATTTCATTTTTTATTTTGCAGTCCCTCTTTACTTTTACAACCGTACAGTCAATCTGCAAAGGTTTTTCCGTAAGCTGGAACTCATCGGTAAATTCCAGATTTTCTGCATCCTCCAGCAGTTCCAGGCGCAAGGCTGAACAGAATGCCGGATGCCACTGCAGCTTTTGGGACTTTTTCTGATTCTTCTCCTGTTGATTTTTCGTTTGTTCTTTTTCCA